>NZ_CP040749.1:3350833-3675000 GCF_006065315.1 Aureibaculum algae
ACGCATTCAGTCCTATTGTTCAAACAAATAGACAAACTGAAAAAGATATTAGAGATTCGGGATTAGAATGGGTAATTGGTAGAAATGGTATTTATATAGAACCTGATTTAGACTATATAGACACCTATGTAAAAGAAGGTGAAATTAGAAATTGTGCAGCAAACGGAAAGTGTACTTACACAAGCCGACAAGAGTTAGGATACGCTTATACCAAAATGCTTTTAGGAGATAAACATAACGGAAATACTTACAATTTAGTTGGAAATGCTATTACCCAAAAAGAACTTGCTAATACTATTAATCAAGTTTTTGGTACAAGTCTTGTCTATAATTCAGTTTCCGTGGAATCTTATTTAGCTGAAAGAAAAGCAGCATTAGGAGATTTTATGGGAACCGTAATTGCTGGAATTTATGAAGGAATTAAAAACGGTGCGAATGATGTTCCTTCTGATTTTGAAAAAGCAGCTGGTAGAAAACATAAATCAACATTGGAAATGATAAAAAACTATCATATGAACCATTTAAAAATTTAATCCAATAATGAGTGTCATTGAGCAACTATTAAAATCGGTAGTCTTAGACCAAGCTGTAATTACAGAAAAAGTCAAACTTTCAACTGCTACTTTTAAAATCCGTATTCAAAGCGATAGTATTAAAAAAATAGATTTTATACCAGGTTCTTTTTTAAGAATGGGTATCGGAATAGGCAACAAACAACTGTCTATGAAAGATAAAATAAGAAGTTATAGTATATGGGATATTAATAAGGATAAAGGGTTTATAGATTTAGCAATTGCTACACATAGTGATGGTATTGGCTCTCAATGGATATCAAATTGTCAGATTGGTGATACTATTTATTATAAATGGAAAAAAGGTAATTTTCTAGCAGATGATACCGCAGATAGTTATGTAATGATAGGAGATCTTTCTGCTCTTTCACATTTATACATGATTAATCGACATATAGGTAAAGATAAACAAGTTATTGGTATCGTTTACAGCGAACATAAAAATGAAATATTTACTGATATTGACGGTAACTTTCCTTTTGATATTTATGAACTACCTCAAAATCCAAGTGGTGAAATAATTACGAAAATAAAAGAAATAGTACCTAATTTAAGCGGTAAAAAGATAGCTTATATTGCTGGAGATAGTAGAGTTTGTATTGCGTTAAATTCTTTTTTTAGAAGAGAGCTTCAATGGAAAACCAAAAGCATAAAAACCAAACCTTTTTGGAATCCCGAAAAGAGAGGATTAGAATAATCACATTTAAAATGATGTAAATCTTAAATAAAGAAATACAATTTAAAAATAAAAACTATCGCAAATAGAAGTATTAAAACAATAAAGAGGGTTACAATGTTAATAAAGCTAAATCTGACCCCATTCCTAAAGCCCTAAAACATGCTCCAAGGCACGCATATCCATAACAACAGGAACTTCAACCCCAGCCAACATTGTTTTATTACTTTCGTTTTCAAGAGCATATACATCAAAACCTCCTGCTTTAGCCGCGGTTACTCCTGGTAAACTATCTTCAATAACCACGCATTCTTCAGGTTTAAAACCCATCGTCCTTGCTGCATGTAAAAAGATATCAGGTTCAGGTTTCCAGCTGTTAATTTGGTAACAACTAAAAATATTTTCATTAAAATAATGTGATAATTTAGTTACCTTTAAATTCAATTTTATTTTATTTATCGGACCACTAGAAGCTACACAAAAAGGAACAGCAAGCTTATCTAATAAAGTATGAACACCTTTTATGGGTTTTAAATCACGTTGAAATGCCTCGAAAGACAAGGCTCTATAAGTCTCCTCAAAATCATCAGGTAATTTTCTACCCAATTCCTTTTCTACAAGGGCAAAATTATCCTTCAATGCCAATCCTGTAAATAAATCAATAGCCTTTTCTATGTCTATATGATAATCAACCGTTTTTAGTAAATCGACCATTACTTGCGTGGAAATCGCTTCACTATCTACTAAAACACCATCACAGTCAAAAATGACACATTTATAATTCAAACTTTTTATTTTTTATTGATTAAATATACTTTCTTACTAAAAATAGACTTGAGTTGAATTTGTGCTCCACTTCGGGTTTCAACAGATGTAATCGTTGGGCAAATTATTCTCGTTAAAAAGGCCGTAATTACAATTAACATAATATTAGACTCAATACGAACTACAAACTTCATCACCATCCAAATTAAAGTAAAAACCAAAAGAGAAAGAACTAGGTTTAAAAGAACTGCAGTGGTTTGTTTATTCATTGTTTTTTTGATTTTTTACTCGATTAAATTTCAATAGCTATAGAAACTCATTTCTTTATTAACAACAACCTTCTTTTACCATTCTATAAACCTCTTCGTATTCAGGTAATATTTTATCAATAGTAAATCGCTTTGCAAATTGATATGCATTGTTTTTAAATGTTTCCAATCGCTCATCATCTGACAAAATATAAATAGCATTTTTTGCCATTGCATCGGTATCACCAACATCACTTAAAAATCCTGTTTTACCTTCTATATTAACTTCTGGTAATCCACCAGAATTAGATGAAATTACTGGTGTTTTGGCCGCCATTGCCTCTAATGCCGCCAAACCAAAACTTTCTGTTTGAGACGGTAACAAAAATAAATCTGTCAAGCATAAAATTTTTGCTAATTCTACACTATTACCTAAAAACTTAACATGATCTGCAATCCCTAATTCCATAGACTTTTTCTCAGCAGCATCTCTTTCAGGTCCATCTCCAACCATTAATAATTGAGCTTTAATTTTTTGTTGCGTTTTATAAAACACATCAATAACATCAGGGATGCGTTTTACAGGTCTAAAATTACTAATATGTGTAATAATTCGTTCGTCTTCATTTGCAAGATTTCCTCTTAAACAAGGTTCTTTATCTAAAGAATCATATTTTTCAAAATCAATAAAATTATAAATTACCTTTATATCCTTCTTTATATTAAATAACCTTAATGTATCCTTTTTTAAACTTTCAGAAACGACGGTTACAGCATCAGAATTATTAATACTGAACTCTACCGCATTTTTATAGTTAGGATGACTTCCTACTAATGTTATATCTGTACCATGTAGCGTGGTTACAAATGGAATATGAATACCATCTGCTTTCAACATTTGCTTTGCCATATAAGCCGCATAAGCATGAGGTATTGCATAATGTACATGCAACAGCTCAATATCATGTAACTTTACCATAGCAACCAACTTACTTGAAAGTGCCAATTCATAAGGTTGATAATGAAACAGTGGATATTCTTCTACAAATACTTCATGAAAGTGAATATTATTAGAGAGTGCATTTAACCTGACAGGCTGATTATATGTAATAAAATGTACTTCATGACCTTTTTTAGCCAACGCTATACCTAATTCAGTTGCAACTACTCCACTACCTCCATAAGTAGGATAACACACGATACCTATTTTCATAAATAATTATTTTTTTTTAAGTCGAACTAACTTTAGAATCCTTTCAAGATAATAAATTGTAATTTTGAATAAATTCTCCGTAAAACTAAAAATTTAAATGGACTTCAACTCGTTTTTAACACAAATAAACAATCTAAAAAAGCGAACTCTAGGTGGCGAGGAATCACAATTTAAAATGGCTCCTGAATTAAGAAAAGCTTTTTCGTTAAACGACATCAAAAATAAAAACCCTAGAGAATCAGCCGTTTTGGTCTTGTTCTATCCTGATGAGAACAACAATACTAGAGTTATACTGACCTTAAGGTCTGATTATAAAGGAGTACATGCCGCACAAATAAGTTTACCTGGTGGTAAAAAAGATAAAAATGATAAACGTTTAGTAGACACCGCACTGCGTGAAAATGAAGAAGAAATTGGGATAGATAAAAATGACGTTATCATTTTAAGAGAAATGACTAAGACGTACATCCCCCCTAGTAATTTTTGGGTATACCCATTTTTAGGCTACCTGGATAAAACACCAACCTTTACTATCAATTATGAAGTAGAAACGCTAATTGAAGTTTTAGTGAGCGATTTAATTGATGATAAATCTTTAAGTACAAAAAATATGACTACATCTTATATGGAAAATATAGATGTACCCTGCTTTAAATTAAATAGTTATGTAGTTTGGGGTGCTACTGCAATGATTTTGAGTGAGATAAAAGACTTATTTAAATGTATTAATTAGTAATATCTTTTGTAAATTTGGTGTTTAACAACCTATTTTAATCTTAATGAAACTTTATAAACAGGACCCTTTTGGTAATGCCTTATTTTTAAAAAAGTTCTTAATACGAGTACTTGGGCTAATATCGCATGGGAGATATCAAGGTTTTAACAAATTAGAAATAGAGGGTTCTGAAATACTTAGAAATTTACCCGATAGAAATGTTCTATTTGTATCTAACCATCAAACTTATTTTGCTGATGTAGCTGCAATGTTACATGTATTTAACGCCTCCTTAAGTGGTAGAGATGATTCTATTAAGAATGTAGGGTACATTTGGCAACCAAAATTAAATATTTACTATGTTGCTGCTCTTGAAACTATGAAATCGGGCATATTACCAAAAATATTTGCTTATACAGGATCAATTTCTATAGAACGTACTTGGAGAAGCAAAGGTAAAAATGTAAATCGTCAGGTAAAAATGTCTGATATAAGTAATATAGAAAAAGCCCTAAATGATGGTTGGGTTATTACATTTCCACAAGGCACCACTACTCCATTTAAACCAATTAGAAGAGGTACTGCATTTATTATTAAAGAAGCAAAGCCCATTGTAATACCTATCGTAATTGACGGCTTTAGAAGAGCCTATGACAAAACAGGTTTACAACTAAAAAAACGAAACATATTACAATCCATGGTTATAAAACCACCTATGGATATTGATTATGAAAATGATTCCATTGCTGATATTGTAGAAAAATTAGAGTATGCAATTGAACAGCACCCTTCATTTTTAAAAGTACTATCTCCTGAAGAATATGCAGAACAAGAAGCTCTTCTCGATAAGAAGCGAAAATTCTGGAATTCTTAAAATTATTGAGATTACTCAGTGTTTAAATAGCATTAATTACTACATAAACCTTAAGTAATCCCTAATAAATTATGCCAACCAAGCTTTTAACATCCAAACCGTTTTTTCTTGTTCAGAAATAAAGTCACTCATCATGGCATTTGTTCCTTCATCATCAGCTTCTCCAGATTTTTCTAATATATCACGCTCAATCTGTATCAATTGCTTTAATGAAGTTACAACTAACGTTACCGCTTCTACATCTTTTGAAATATTTTTTCCTACAGGTACTTTTGAAAGTTCTGTATAATCATCAAAAGTGTGTAAAGGTGTACTTTCTAAAGTCAGAATTCGTTCAGCAATTTCATCTATTTTCAATTGAGAATCATTGTATAATTCTTCAAATTTCTCATGTAATTGGAAAAAGTTCTTCCCTTTAATATTCCAATGCAAACCTCTTAAATTTTGATAATATATTTGATAGTTTGCCAACAATTCATTTAAATCTGTTGCTAATTCATTTACTTTACTCTCATCTAAACCTAATGTTGTTGTTTCCATACTATTTTAAATTTTATTTATAATTATTTTTTGATTTAAGGCGATTGGGTAATACATCTACATAATCGCTTTTTAAATATTCAAGAACATGTACTTGTTCTTATTAGTTGCAATATGCGTTATAAAATCTTACCCGTTTAACGCAATACAAATTTATCTTAACTTATTTAAAAATTACTATAATAATGATTGATAGTTTTTATATTTTTATAGCCAAAACCTATATACAATTTTAAATGACTATTACTCAACTCACCTACGTACTTGCTGTTGCAGAACACAAAAACTTCACCTTGGCTTCCGAAAAATGTTTTGTAACTCAGCCAACCTTAAGTATGCAAATACAGAAGTTAGAAGATGAGTTAGATGTTATTATTTTTAATCGAAAAAAGAAACCAATTGAACTTACCCCAATTGGTGAGAAAATAATTGAACAAGCGAAAGTTATTGTTAATGAAAGTAATAGAATTACTGATATTGTAGATCAACAGAAAGGATTTATAGGAGGGGAATTTAAATTGGGCATAATACCAACAGTAATGCCAACATTGCTCCCCTTATTTTTAAGAACATTTTTAAAAAAATATCCTAAAATTAATTTGGTTATTGAAGAGCTAACCACTGAAGAAATTATTAAAAAACTATCTGACGGTCATTTAGATGCAGGGATTGCTGCCACTCCGTTAGAAATTGCTTCTATTAAAGAACGACCGCTGTATTACGAGCCATTTGTAGGCTTTTTAGGTAGTAACCATCGTCTTTCTAATATAACAGAATTATCAGTTGAAGATTTGGATATTGACGATATATTATTGCTAGAGGACGGACATTGTTTTAAAGACAATATTCTTAACTTATGCAATAGTTTGAAAAAAGAAGATCCGCATCATTTTAGATTAGAAAGTGGGAGCTTTGACACTTTGATAAAATTGACAAAAGAAGGATTGGGTATGACACTACTACCCTACTTACACACCCAAGACTTAAATGAAAATGATAAAAAATTAGTAAAATCGTTTAAAAACCCTACTCCTTCTCGAGAAATAAGTATTATCTATCATAAGTCACAATTAAAAATACAATTAATTGATGCCTTAAAAGAAGTAATTGATGGTATAATTAGAGGTGTTATTGCCTTTAATGATGTTAAAATAATAAGTCCACTTAAAAGATAACTAAAATCTGAGCTATCTTTTTGGATTGACAATGTTCATACAAACATAAAGTTCTGGCTTATTTACCGTGTACTCTTGCAACCAGATTTTTAATTCATCAATCTCATAGGGTAATAACCTATTTAAAGCTTTCTCTAATTCTTTACAAAATAATTCCACATTAAAACTAACCTTTTTCAAGACCGTTTTAGTGTATTCAAAAATTGCTCTAGCCATATCGTTAATGGGTTTAATTGGTATAATGAATATTTATAGAAATAAATGGCATTCACTAATTCATCAACGATAAAGTTAGGCAATTATTTTATCACAATGTGTTAAAATTTTTCTTAAAATTTACAACACATTTAGTGACTATAGATTACAGTTTTTCAATCTTTGCTAAAAGAGATTCTCCTTTTGTTTGAAGTTCCGATTTTAAGGCTTTAAAATGAGCTTTTTTATCATCTACATCTTTATTATTTACTTTTACAATCAGTTCATCAAAAGTAGCAATAGCTTCATCAATAATTTTTTCAGCTTTATCTACATTCTTTGGATCGTCTTGTAACATTTGCCACACATAACACTCTTCAATAATATCTGATAAAACGTAATTAATATCTTTCTTTAAGTTTTTTACACTTGCCATATCTTTCTTTAATTTTATAATTTGTGCAAATTTAAGGTAAAAACCAATAGAATTTGCGTTAAAATTTTATTTTATATAAACCTCTAAAACTTCTGATTTCTCTTCTGATTTCAGAACATATTTAGAAAGACAAGCCGGCATTAATATTGTCTCTCCTTTATTTAATTGAATCTCTTTGTCATCGTTATAACTTATGGTTACGTTACCATCTACAGCCATATAAATAACAAATGAGTCTTTATCTGAATTATCTATTGAAATAGTGCCGTCTAATTCAATAATATTAGTGGTAAAATACTGACAATCAACAATATTTTTACTCGCATTAACTTCTGGCGTGTAATCTGATTTATACTTGTCAATGGCAGTATAATCTATCGCGTCTAATGCCAATTCCGTATGTAACTCTCTCCCATTACCTTGATCGTCCTTTCTATCCCAATCATAGATTCTATAGGTAACATCACTAGTTTGTTGAATTTCTGCCAATAATACCCCTGCACCAATCGCATGAATTCTACCTGTAGGGATAAAATAGACATCCCCTTTTTCAACTTCATCGACATTAAGAATTTCTAATAATGACTTATTTTCTAAATGTTTTAGATACTCCTCCTTGTTAGAATCTTTTTGAAAACCCACAATTAAATTAGCCGCTTTATCCGCTTGCATTACATACCACATCTCCGTTTTACCAAAAGAATTATGACGTTTTTTTGCCAACGCGTCATTGGGATGTAATTGTATACTTAATGCCTCTTTCGCGTCAATAAATTTTATCAATAGTGGAAAATTATTTCCAAAATTTTTATATACTTTTTTACCCAGTAACGTGTCTTTATATTCAGTGATAAGAAATTCTAAAGATTTACCTTTATATTTACCATTAGCTACTATAGAAACATCTCCTTTTACATCAGACAACTCCCAACTTTCACCTATATTTTCTTTATCAGTAACTTTATTTAGGACACTATGTAGTTTTTTACCTCCCCAAATTCTCTCTTTTAGAATAGGTTCAAATTTTAATGGATATTGTATGCTCATTTTTATATTTCTTTAAGTTTTAATAATGCTTCTGTGATATGTTTTTCAGCTCCAAACTGACTATTAAAAATATGAATTATTTTTCCTTTTTTATTAATTATATACGTGACTCGCCCTGGAATTAAACCTAACATACTCTTAGGCACTCCAAAAAGCTTTCTTATTTGATTTTCAGTATCGGCCAATAGCGTAAAAGGCAATCGATATTTTTCAGCAAATTTTTTGTGCGATTCAACATCATCAGAACTGATACCAATTACTTTTACATTTAAATCTGTAAAAGCCTCAAACTCATCTCGAAATTTGCAGGCTTCTTTTGTACAACCTGGCGTATCGTCTTTAGGATAAAAATAAATGACCATTGCTTTTTTACCAATAAAATTGGCAACATTAACGTCATTATTATCTTGGTCTTTTAAAGTAAATGTTGGAACGGAGTCTCCTACTTTCAATTTCATTTTTTGTGGATAAATGTATTGGATTACAAACAACAGCAATACAATAAAAATGATGCCGACAATAATCTTTTTTAACATATTACAAATATCGTTATTTTAAGGTAAATATTAAAATTTGTTTTAACTTTGATTATGATTAATTATATAAATAAACTACCCAAGGCAGAGTTACATTTGCATATTGAAGGTACTCTAGAACCTGAATTATTATTTACGCTAGCAGAGCGTAATAACATTAAACTAAAATACGACTCGGTTGCACAATTAAAATTAGCCTATCAATTTGATTGTTTACAAGATTTTTTAGATATCTATTATCAAGGAGCATCTGTTCTTATAACTGAACAAGATTTTTACGATTTAACCTATAGTTATCTTCAAAAGTGTGCTGAACAAAATATTAGACACACTGAGATAATGTTTGATCCGCAAACCCATACAGAACGAGGTGTTGCATTTGAAACCGTTATTAATGGAATTTCAATGGCCTGTATTGATGCCAAAGAAAAACTAAACGTTTCGTCATTATTAATAATGAGTTACTTGAGACATTTATCTGAAGATGATGCATTTAAAACGCTGGAACAATCGTTACCTTTTAAGCACTTAATTACCGCTGTAGGCTTAGACTCTTCCGAAAAAGGGAATCCGCCTTCAAAATTCAAAAAGGTATTTGAAGCCTCAATAAAAGAAGGATATATTCCACTGGCTCATGCCGGAGAGGAAGGTCCTCCCGAATATATTTGGGAAGCACTTGATGTACTAAAAATTAAAAGGATAGATCATGGTAACAATTGTTTACAAGATCAACTTTTAATTGATGAAATTATAAAACGAGATATGGCTTTAACAGTTTGTCCGCTTTCAAATACAGCATTACAAGTAGTGGGTGATTTAAAAAACCATCCTCTAAAAAAGATGATGGAATTAGGATTAAAAGTAACCCTAAATTCTGACGACCCTGCTTATTTTGGTGGACAACTCAATCAGAATTTTATTGAGGTTCAAAAAGCTCTAAACTTAACGAAAGAGGATTTATATGAATTAGCTAAAAATTCATTTCAATATTCATTATTAAGTGACAAGGAGAAGCAAACAAATCTTAACGAATTAGAAAAATATTATGCAAATTAACGACAAATCAGGTATAACGGAATATATGGCATCTTCTAAGAGATATGATGCCATGAAATATAATAGATGCGGAAAAAGCGGATTACTTTTACCTGCTATTTCATTGGGTTTGTGGCATAATTTTGGTGAAGTAGACAATATGTTTAATGCTAGAAAAATTTTACGTACTGCTTTTGACTTAGGCATTACTCATTTCGATTTAGCCAATAATTATGGCCCTCCATTTGGTTCTGCTGAAGAAACATTTGGACTCCTTTTTAAAAAAGATTTTAAACAATATAGAGACGAATTAATAATCAGTACAAAAGCAGGTTATGATATGTGGCCGGGCCCATATGGCAATTTAGGATCACGCAAATACTTAATAGCTAGTATTGACCAAAGTTTAAAAAGGTTGGGCTTAGATTATGTCGATATTTTTTACCACCACAGACCAGATCCAGATACTCCTCTTGAAGAAACTATGGTTGCCCTATCGGATATTGTGAGACAAGGAAAAGCATTGTATGTGGGTATTTCAAATTATGAACCAAAAGAAACGGCAGAAGCGGCAAAAATTCTAAAAGAATTAAAAGTTCCTTTTGTATTGCATCAAGCTCGGTATTCTTTATTTGACCGTTGGGTAGAAGATGGTTTATTAAAAACGTTGGAAGATAATGGCGTGGGTTGCATTGCATTTTCACCCTTAGCTCAAGGAATGCTAACTGATAAATATTTAAAAGGTATTCCTAAAGATTCACGAGCCGGGAAGAACTTTACCTATTTAAATGAAGAGCAGGTTCAAGACAATATGAATAAAATTCAAGAATTGAATGAAATAGCCAAAAACCGTGGGCAAAAACTTTCACAAATGGCAATCGGTTGGTTATTAGCTCAACAAAGTATAACTTCTGTTTTGGTGGGTGCTAGTTCATCTGATCAATTGAAGGAAAATGTAAAAGCACTAGAAAACTTGACATTTTCAAAGAAAGAATTAGAACTTATTGAAGATGTTTTGAAATTTTCTGCAACTTAATACTACACCCATAATAATTTAATCAATTTTAAAATAGCGTTTGGGCACCCCTCCTAAAAAAAGGAGGGGAATTAAGTTTTACAATAATTTAGATACTTAATAGTTTATTCATGATGATAAGGTTCATTCTTTAATATGGTAAACGCTCTATACAATTGTTCTACTACAAATAATCGAATCATTTGATGCGAAAAGGTCATTTTTGACAAGGCTATTTTTCCTTGTGCTTTTTGATAGACTGCATCTGAAAATCCGTAAGGCCCACCAATGACCAATACCAATTGTTTGATACCAGAATTCATTTTCTTTTGTAAAAATTTTGAGAACTGTATCGATCTAAACTCCTGTCCTTTTTCATCTAATAAAACCAATACATCCGTTGGAGATAACTGTTGTAAAATTAGCTCTCCTTCCTTTTCTTTTTGTTGATTTTCCGTTAAATTTTTCGCCTTTTTAATATCAGGAATAATTTCTAAATCAAAATTAATATAATGCTTTAATCGCTTTTGATACATCGTAATTAAGGCTATTAAATTTTTATCATCCGTTTTACCTATGGCGAGTAATTTTATTTTCATTTTATCAATCTTAATTTAGGAGGTTCAAAAAAACAACATTTTAATAATTTATCGAAGAAAAATTGAAGTGTGAATCAATTTTTCATCAAAATACCTTTCCGAACTTTAATTAGGTAAATATAATCGTTATTTTTACCTCACAAAAATTTGAATATGATAACCGAACAACAATTTAATACAGAATTAGACCTTATTATAAAAAATGCCATTAGAGAAGATGTTGGCGATGGCGACCATAGCTCATTAGCTTGTATTCCATTCAGTGCTAAAGGAAAGGCAAAATTACTAGTAAAAGATGAAGGTGTTATTGCTGGTGTCGAATTTGCTAAAATGGTTTTTAACCATGTAGATTCAAATTTAAAAGTAGAAACGTTAATTGAAGATGGCAGTCATGTAAAGTATGGTGATATCGTATTTTATGTAGAAGGCAGTTCGCAATCCATATTAAAAGCGGAACGCTTAGTTCTAAATGCAATGCAACGTATGAGTGCTATTGCAACAAAAACAAAATCATTTGCAGATTTATTGGAAGGTACAAAAACTAAGATTTTAGATACTAGAAAAACGACACCAGGTATTAGAGCTCTTGAAAAATGGGCTGTTAAAATAGGTGGTGGTGAAAATCATAGATTTGCCTTATATGATATGATTATGCTTAAAGACAATCATATTGATTTTGCTGGTGGAATTACCAAAGCTATCAATAAAACCATACAGTATTTAAATGATACTAACCGTGACTTAAAAATCATTGTAGAAGCTAGAAATCTCCAAGAAATTGAAGAGATACTACAATCCGATGCTGTGTATCGTATTTTAATTGATAATTTTAATTACGATGATACACGTAAAGCAGTTGCCTTAATTGGCGATAAATGCTTAACCGAATCTTCTGGTGGTATTAATGAAAACACCTTACGTAATTATGCAGACTGCGGCGTAGATTATATTTCTTCTGGTGCACTTACCCACTCCGTTTATAATATGGATTTAAGCTTGAAGGCTATATAAATTAATGGCAATCAGATTTATTAAATCCTCTTTACAAAGTCATTGAGGTAGTTTACTCAACCAAAAGGCACATTCACGAAACCTCAATTAATCACTACATTTTTAGCACTTAAATTTGTAAAAAAAAGCACTATGAGACATATTTTTATCACACTATTTATGCTAGCGAGTTTAACTACCTTTTCGCAAACGCTAGTTAGTTCAAAAATTAATACAGTAAAAGTATTTAAGAAAAATGCTGAAATTCAAAGAGAAACCTCAGCCAATTTACATTCAGGAAATCAAGAAATTGTTTTAACCAATATTTCTCCCTACATAAACCCGAATAGCTTACAAGTTCAATTAACTAATGGAAATGATGTAACCTTACTCTCAGCCAAATACCAACGAAATTATTTGATTGAGAAAAAAGATAATCCAGAAATTGAACAACTTAAAATAACGCTAGAAACGAAAAGAGATGAACTTTTATGGATTAACGACCAAAGAGCCATTTATAAGGGAATGGAAGAAATTTTGGGTGCCAATAAAGATTTAGGTGGAGGCAATGCATCGTTTACACCAACGCAAGTAATAAACCTTGTGAATTCATATAAAGAGAAACAATTAGAAATAAAAAAAGAATTAATTAAATTAACGAAACAAGAGTTAGTTATAAACAAAGAATATACACAAACACAAAACCAGTTAAATGAACTAAATAGTGCAAGTAGCAGCAGCCCTACTGGTAATATTGTACTACAACTTACTTCTAAAAAAGCGACCAACACAAAAATAAAATTTACTTATATCGTAAGTAATGCAGGTTGGACTCCCTTATACGATTTACGTTCAAACGGAATTGAAAACAATGTCCAATTAAAATACAAAGCCAATGTATTTCAAAGCACAAACATTGACTGGAAAGATGCTGATCTTACCATATCTACTGGAAACCCAGTACAAAACAACGATAGACCAATATTAAGTCCCTTGTACGCAAGTGTTTATGTACCTGCACCACCAATCATGTATGATGAAAGTGATAATCTAGAAGAAATAGTTGCTTCACCAATAGAGGGGCAAATGAATATGTTGTCAAAGTCAAGTTCAAAAAGAATAGAAGAAAAATTTGATGACGGCTACAATTACAACACGCAAGTGGATGAAAATCAATTAAGTACAGAATTTAAAATTCAAAACAAACAAACTATTAAAAGTGATGGTAAAGAACAAATTTTACCTCTAGAATCTTATGAACTAGACACGGAGTATGTTTATCATACCGTTCCTAAAAAAGATAAAGGAGTTTATTTACTAGCCAAAATTAGTAATTGGGGAAAATACAATCTTGTTTCTGGTGCGGCAAATCTATTTTTTGAAGGTGCCTATGTAGGTAAATCTTACATAAATACTAATGTTACTTCAGAAGAATTATTTCTCTCATTAGGAAGAGATAACAATATTAATGTAAGCAGAGAGTCTTTACAAGAATACACTTCTTCTAAATTTGTTGGTAGTAATAAAAAAGAAACTTTTGGCTATGAAATTACTGTGAAAAACAAAAAGAACATCAAAATAGATATCGAAATTCTAGATCAAATCCCCGTATCTAGAAATAAAAGTATTGAAGTTGAACTTTTAGAAAAAAGCAATGCTGAATTTGACGCTGAAATTGGAAAATTGTTATGGAAGCTAACCTTAAATCCCGGAGCGTCAAAAACGGTTAAGCTAAATTATTCCGTAAAATATCCTAAGAAAGAAACTGTAACCGGTATTAAATAAAAATATCAAAAAGAGTCCATCTCTAACTTTCTCAAGAATTAGGGTTGGACTTTATTTTGCACTCTCCTTCAACATAGGTACAAACCTAAAATCTCCAAACTCGTGTTTCTCAAATTCCTTTTCGCTATTCCGAATAAAGAGCGTCATAACTTGTACATCATCACCAACTGGAATAACTAACCTACCTCCTATTTTTAATTGACTTAATAGTGGTTTCGGCACAAAAGGAGCACCGGCGGTAACGATAATCTTATCAAAAGGAGCAAATTCAGGCCAACCTTTATACCCATCACCATATTTCAGCTTTTTAGCAACATAACCAACTTTAGGTAAGAACTTCTTAGTTTTTTCAAACAGTTCTTTTTGACGTTCGATACTGTATACTTCAGCTTTTAAATCTACCAAAACGGCAGTTTGATAACCAGAACCTGTACCTATCTCTAACACTTTGTCTTTTGGCTCTATTTGCAACAGTTCCGTTTGAAATGCAACA
This sequence comes from Aureibaculum algae, assembly GCF_006065315.1. Lineage (GTDB taxonomy): Bacteria > Bacteroidota > Bacteroidia > Flavobacteriales > Flavobacteriaceae > Aureibaculum > Aureibaculum algae. Next base: position 3,365,743 of record NZ_CP040749.1, read on the forward strand.
GTATAAGGTTGTGAAATGGTTTGATCAGCTGCTATAGGAAATGCTTTATCTTGATAAGCAAAATCAATAAATCCAGAATCCATAAATAAATGTCTCGGGATTTTTGATATCGCGTCAAGCACATTTTTATCTTTTATGCCTTTACTTTTAACCGTTTTAACTAACTGGTTACGAAGTCCTTTGTGTTTGGGGTTGTCTTGCCTCATAATTTTACCAAAGTAAATAAATATTCTCATAAAAAAACAATTAAAAAAGTGTTATTTACTACCTTTGTTTAAAATCTTAATTTATGCTTAAAGTTGGTGTGTTAGGTGCTGGGCATCTTGGTAAAATTCATTTAAAATTATTACAAGAATCAAAAGAATATGATTTGGTCGGGTTTTACGATGCTGACATAGAAAATGCAAAAAAAGTTTCTGAAGAATTTGGATATAAATTTTTCCCTACAGTAACAGAATTGATTGATGTGGTTGAAGTAATTGATATTGTTACCCCTACACTTTCACATTTTAATTGTGCAGAAGAAGCGATTACTAAAGGTAAGCATATCTTTATTGAAAAACCCATAACACATTCCGTTCAAGAAGCGGAAGCCATTAGAACCTTGGCAAGTAAATATCATGTTAAAGGGCAAGTTGGACATGTAGAGCGTTTTAATCCTGCGTTTACGGCGGTAAAGGATTCGATTAACAATCCAATGTTTATTGAAGCACATCGTTTAGCTGAATTTAATCCACGCGGAACGGATGTTCCTGTTGTTTTAGATTTAATGATCCATGATATTGATATTATATTAAGTGTGGTGGACTCAGAAGTTAAAAATGTATATGCAAGTGGAGTTTCAGTTATTAGTGAAACACCAGATATTGCGAATGCTCGAATTGAATTTGAAAACGGATGTGTTGCCAATTTGACGGCAAGTAGAATTTCCTTAAAAAATATGCGTAAAGCACGATTTTTTCAAAAAGACGCCTATATTTCTGTCGATTTTTTGGAAAAGAAAAGCGAAGTGGTTCGAATGAAAGATGTTCCTGAAAACCCCGATGAATTTGCTATGATTCTTCAAAATGCTGAAGGTGTTAAAAAACAGATTTATTTTGAAAATCCCGATGTTGAACCTAACAACGCTATTTTAGATGAATTAGAAACCTTTGCACAAGCTATTTGTAACGATACCAGACCTGTTGTAAGTTTAGGACAAGGAGCAAAAGCATTACGTGTGGCACAAATGATCATCGATAGTTTTTAATTTAATATACTTTTAAATAAAGTACGCTTTCACAGTACATGTAATTTTGAAAAACATCGAGTTACACCTTAAAAAAAATCAAAAATTAAACAATTTTCTATGAAAAATATAGCTGTTATTGGAGCCGGAACTATGGGTAACGGTATTGCACATACCTTTGCTCAATTTGGTTATCAAGTACATTTAGTTGATATCTCCCAAAATTCTCTTGATAAGGGTATCGCAACAGTTACTAGAAATTTGGATAGAATGTTGGCCAAGGAGAAAATCAGCAATGAAGACAAACTGCAAACCTTAGCGAATATTAAAACATTTACTTCATTAAAAGAAGGCGTTCATCATTGCGATTTAGTTATTGAAGCCGCAACTGAAAATGTCGATTTAAAATTGAATATTTTTAAAGAATTAGATGCCCATTGTAATGCAGAAACGATATTGGCAACAAATACCTCATCTATTTCCATTACTAAAATAGCGTCTGTCACTAACAGACCCGATAAAGTAATTGGTATGCACTTTATGAATCCTGTTCCAATCATGAAATTGATTGAAGTTATTCGAGGGTACTCAACTTCTGATGAAGTAACCAAAACGATTATGGCTCTTTCTGAAAAGCTAAATAAAGTTCCCGTGGAAGTTAATGATTATCCTGGGTTCATTGCCAATCGTATTTTAATGCCCATGTTAAATGAGGCCATCTATTCTCTTTACGAAGGTGTAGCTGGTGTTTATGAAATTGATACCGTAATGAAGTTAGGAATGGCTCATCCAATGGGGCCCTTACAATTAGCTGATTTTATTGGTTTAGATGTTTGTCTATCAATTCTTAAAGTACTTCAAGACGGCTTTGGAAACCCAAAATATGCTCCGTGTCCTTTATTGGTAAATATGGTTACCGCGGGCAAATTAGGCGTAAAATCAGGTGAAGGATTCTATGATTATTCTGAAAGTAGAAAGGCTGAAAAAATTGCAAATCAGTTTTCGTAATCTCAATTAATTATTTTAAACTATTGTCAGGTCGAGCAGAGTAGATATTTTGCTTTATTTAATGGCAAAAACCTTTCAACTCCGCTCAAGGAAACATCTTTTGACTATAAATTTTAAAAGTTATTGTTTACTCTTTTGTATCTAATAAAAAAACCTCCATTTCATAAAAAATGGAGGTCCCGTTAACTAATACTATTTGAGTTAGCAATGAACTAACCTCTCCTTTTAGGTTTTAACCTTAAAAGAAAGCTCAGCTCAATTAGTTATTTTCATTATCATCATCTAGTTTTTTTGAAACTTTATTCCAGACTTTAATAGCGTCATCTTTAGTGACTCCACTTATTATTTCAACATTTATTCCATCTGATATACCAATCTCTATATCTTTTCTCTCATATGTATCATCACCAGTTTTCACTTCAACATATGGTTTTTCTGTTTTTCTATCAAATTGTAATAAAGCTTCCTTTATTGACAACACACTGTCTTTCTTCTCCAAAACGATATCAGCATTGGCACTATATCCAGCTCTTACAAAATAATCATCATCTAAAGAAACATCTGCTTTAATTTTAAACTGTACCGCACCATTCTCCTCTGTTCCTTTAGGAGCAATAAAAGTCAACTTAGCAGGAAACTTCTTTTTATCAATAGCTCCTAAGACTACTTCAATATCAGAATCTTCCTTAAGTTTACCAACTTGAGCTTCATCAACTTGACCTTCAAAGATCATCTTGTTCATATCAGCGATAAAAGCGATAGTAGTACCTGCATTAAAATTGTTGGTTTCAATAACTTGATACCCTTCTTTAACAGGAATTTCTAATATCATACCAGAAGTTGTAGCTCTAATATTTGTATTGGCCGTTCCTCCTGAACCAGCAGAACCCTTTTTGATGATTTGATAATCATTTTGAGCATTTTGTAAATCTTGTTTCGCTTGACTGTAAGCCAATTCAATATTTTCAAAATCTGCACGAGAAATTACACCTTTATCAAATAAACCTTTATTTCTGTCATAGGAAATCTTCGCATTATTCAATTGAATTTGGATGCTTCCAATACGTCCTCTAGCATTACTTAACGACTGCTCATTAGGCACTACCCTAACTGTTGCTATAAGATCACCTTTTTTAATTTTAGCCCCTTCTTCAACAAATATTTTATCAATAATTCCTGAAATTTGAGGTTTTATCTCTACTTCCTCTACAGGCACTACTTTACCCGTAGCTACAGCTTTTCTTTCTATAGTTGCTTTAAAAGGTTTTTCAGTTTCATAATCCACAGCCGGCTTACTATTCATTTTACCGAACCATATTAAAACTGCCACAAATGCTACTGCGATGATACCAAATATGATTTTTTTCTTCATTTTAAATTTATTTTCAGTTGATTGATTTTTATTCTCTTATTGTTATTCTTTATTATTTTTTTGTTGCTAATGAGCACTGTCTACTAGTTTTACTCCTCTCTCAATGCTTCAATTGGTCGAATACTGACCGCTCGTTGAGCAGGAATTAACCCAATTAATGTACCTAAGACGACTAAGGTTGTAAAAGCGATTAGTATTACGGGAATATCAACCGTAGGATTGACCAAAGTTGCTTCGTCTCCTTGTCCAACCATGGCATTAATGATCATTAAAATTAATCCGCCAAAAATAATACCTAATACACCTGCGATTGTTGTTAAAAAAATAGATTCTAATATAATTTGTCTTCTAATTTCTGCTGGTTTTGCTCCTAGAGCTCTTCTAATACCAATTTCATTGGTCCGTTCTTTAACCGTGATCAATAAAATATTACCAATAGCAAAAACACCTGCAATTAAGGTTGCTATACCAACAAACCAAGTTAGAAATTGCATACCAGTTAAAAACCCAGTTACTTTAGATATTTGGTCTCCCATATTAAAACTACCAAATGCCCTTTCGTCTTCTGGATGAACACTATGAATGTTCCTTAACATCAATTTAATATCCTCTTCCATTTGTCTGATATCAAATCCTTCACTCGCTGTAACCATTAACCAACCAATATTATCTGCCTGATTATAAACCTGTTGAAATGTAGTGAAAGGGATGTGAATTCCTCCTTGAGGCCCACCCATCCGCATTTGGTTTTTATACAAACCGACAATTTGATAACTAATATCATTAATTGTAAGATAAGTTCCCAAAGGGTTTATACCTTTATCAAATAACTGTTTATAAGTTTCGTTTTCTATAACACAAACTTTTTTCTTGTTTATGATATCATTTTCATTAATAAAGCGACCAAAAACCATGTGCTTTTTTTGTAACAAATCTAACAAGGGATAATCTCCAAAGACTCCTGTTGTCAGAGTTTTTGTTTCATTAACCACCAAACTATTTGTAATATTTCTTGGTAAAATGTATTCGATTCCTTTTATTTCTGATTCAATTTTACCAACATCGGCACGTTTGAGTCGTATTTGCTTCCCTTCCTGAAATCCTTTAAAAGGCATACTTGATTGTTGGCCCCAGATAAATACACTATTGGTAGCAAAATCACCAAAAATGGTATCGAATTTATTGCCTACTCCTCTTGCAGCACCAAGCAATACTACGAGTAAAAAAATACCCCACATTACCCCTATTATAGTAATACCCGTACGTAATTTATTTTTACGGATGCTACTATAAATTTCCTGCCAAGTATCTCTATCAAATAAAAACTTTATCATTAGTTATCGTTTAATGCGTCAATAGGTTTTATACGTGCTGCTCTTTTGGCTGGTAAATATCCGGCTATCGTACCTGCTATAATCAATATTATTGTGGCTCCAACAACCACCCCTGTATTTACACTTGGGTTTGTAATAAAATACTTCTCTAAACTTGTTCCTATGGTTTTTAACACTCCTGTTCCTATGAGCAAGCCTACATATCCTGCAATAGCAGTAATTAATATCGATTCCATCATTATCATACCAATGATTGATCCTGGAGTTGCACCTAATGCTTTTCTAATTCCCAATTCTTTTGTCCGTTCACGTACTATATACACCATAATATTACTGATTCCGATAATACCCGCTACAAGTGTACCAATACCAATAAATAAGATTATTATATTTAACACCATCATAAAATTAGAAGTATCTCTATTTACTTCCGCCATATTAAAAAGCCGTATAGCTCTTTGATCATTCGGTGCAACACTATGTTTTTCTTTTAAAGCTTGTGTTAGGTTGTTACTAAATGATATGGCCTGATCTACTGATAAGTTTGGATTATAACTCAATGTCACAGAACCTAATTCATCTGTATTGCCATATAATCTTTGAATTGTTGTAAATGGAGCATAAATTTTTCTTTCATCATTTGACCCACCAGGATCTGAAAATGTACCAATAACCTTGTAGGAAATACCATCTAAACTAATATTTTTACCCAAAGCACTTAACTGACCGAATAAATCTTTTTCAACCAACCTTCCAATAGCAACCACCTTACTCCGTTGTTGTATATCCAATAAGGTTAAAAAGCGACCCGATTCAATTTCTGCAGACTCCATTTTTTGAATGTCTGGATACACTCCCGTAACACTATAATTATCTTGTTCTCCTTTATAAACCGCTTGAAAATTTTTACTTATTTGTGGAGTAATCCCGTTTAACTTACTATCATAATTATCTACGATAAATTTAATATCGTCGTTTTTTAATTGAACTTGGCGGTCACTTTGTTGACCTTTATATGGTTTAGTAGTTTTACCAGCCCATAAGTATATTGAAAACATAGAATCTCCAGCAAATTCACGTTGAAAGGTATTCTTCAAGCCATTACCAATACCAAAAAGAATGGTAAATAGCATAATTGCAAATGCAATAGTAAATCCGGAAAGTATTGTCCGTAATTTATTCTTATTTATAGATTGAAAAATTTCTCGCCAACGATCTATGTCAAACATATCTAAGCTTTTACTTTCTGATTAACTTTTTCATCACTAATAATCACTCCATCTTTTAACCTTACAATTCGTTTCGATTGTTCCGCTACTTCTTCCTCATGTGTAATTACAAAAACGGTCATGCCTTCATTATTAATTTCTTTTAATAAATCCATCACTGAGTCTGTAGTGGTTGAATCTAATGCTCCCGTTGGTTCATCAGCCAAAATCACTTTGGGTTGTGTAACCAATGCTCTAGCAATAGCAACACGTTGTTTTTGTCCACCAGACAATTCGCTTGGTAAATGATTTGCCCATGCTCCTAGCCCAACTTTCTCTAAGTATTCCATAGCCGTTTCTTGACGTTCTTTTCTACCAACACCTGCATAATATAATGGCAATGAAACATTCTCCAAAGCCGTTTTATAATTGATTAAATTAAAGGATTGAAAAACAAATCCTAAAAATTTATTGCGTAAAACAGCTGCTTTCTTTTCATTCAAATTTTCAATTAACTCTCCATTAAGAATGTAATCTCCTTCATCATGCACATCTAATAAGCCTACAATATTTAACAATGTTGACTTCCCAGAGCCCGAAGACCCCATAATAGACACAAACTCTCCTTCTTCAATTTTTAAATTTAGTCCTTTCAATACATGAAGTGATTCTTTACCCATTGGGTAAGATTTATGAAGATTTTTTATTTCGATCATTATGGTTAATTTTTATACTAAATTAAGAAATCTGTTCGGTACTTTATACTCATGTTACATTTAAAGACGAATCAATAATCATTTTGTAACTTTACTTGATGATAAATTTAAATAACAAATCAATTATTCTCTTTGATGGTGTTTGTAACCTATGTAATAACTCGGTTCAATTTATCATTACTAGAGACAAAAATAATCATTTTATATTTGCTTCTTTACAATCAGACGCCGCCCAAGATATTTTGTTACACTTTCAGAGGAATAATTCTGATTTCGACTCTATTATTTTAATTGACAATGGTAAAATATTCGATAAATCATCAGCTATTCTTAAGATTTCCAGCAAGTTAAGTGGATTTTGGAAATACAGTTATGTATTTATAATAGTTCCTAAATTTATTAGAGATTTATGTTACACTCTTATTGCTCAAAACAGATATAAATGGTTTGGAAAAAAAGAGAGTTGTATGATTCCTACAAAAGAGTTAAAAGCAAGGTTTTTAATGTAATAGGATGAAATTTACGCGAACTTAAGTTTCATTATAATCAATCAGATTCTATAGGTAATTGATGCAAACTACCCCACTCCGTCCAAGAACCATCATATACCGCTAAGTTTTTATAACCGGCAACTTCTGCACCAAGTGCTAAAATACAAGCAGTTATTCCAGAGCCACACGAAAAAATTAAATCAGACTCCTTATCAATTAAATGATCAAATTTTTGAATCAATTCTGTTTGGGATATTAATTTCCCATCATCAATAAGTTCCGTAAAAGGTAAATTTTTTGAATTGGGAATATGACCACTTCGCAAGCCCTCTCTAGGCTCAGGACTTGTGCCTTTAAACCTGTCTGAAGAACGAGCATCTATGATTATTTTTTTACTATCCGACAGTACTTCCAATACCTTTTTATAATCGAATAAAGCATTAGAGTTATAGCTGGATTTAAAATTGCCAAGTGCTCCATTATATTCTATCAGGGCTTCACTAGCATAACCTGCTTTTATCCATTCAGGGAATCCTCCATTTAATACGGCAACATTATCAAACCCCATTGTTTTAAATAACCACCAGGCTCGCGGACTTGAATACACGCCATGTCTATCATAGATCACTAGAGCATCATCCTGGTTGATTCCTAATTTACGAACTTCTTGTTCAAAAACATCGGGAGTTACGGCGGTATTTGGGAACGGTGCTGAGGTATCAGAAAATATGTTTTTTATATCAAAAAAAAGAGCGTTTTTAATGCCTTCAATTTTACTTGACGCTGATTGTTGTTGTCCAACTTTTGGAAGTGTAGCATCTAAAATTACCAAATTTGGTGCAGACTTATTTTCAAAAAGCCATTCAACTGAAACTAATGGTTTATTTAATTTTAATGGAGTACTCATACTTTATAGGTTTCAATTTTTAATTACAAACAACTGTCCTTAGCAATCCTACACTTTATTTATTTCTTTTTATAGTCATCATTCCACTCTTTCACATGAGGATCTCCTAATTTGTCGACCGATTTCGCAACAACCATCGCGACAGTGGCATCTCCAGTAACATTTACAATAGTTCTACACATGTCTAAAGGTCTGTCAACCGCAAAAATTAATGCCAATCCCGCTTCAGGTATTCCCGCTTGAGCCAATACAATAACGAGCATAACCATACCTGCTCCAGGAACAGCCGCACTTCCTATTGACGCTAAGGTTGCCGTAGCCACAATACCCAACTGTGTAGCAAAACTTAAATCCATACCAAAAGCTTGAGCAATAAAAACGGCCGCAACTGCTTGATACAAACTCGTACCATCCATATTAATAGTGGCCCCTATGGGTAAAACAAAACTAGCTACCTCTTCTTCAACTCCAATATGTTCCGTAACACGCTCCATGGTAACGGGTAAGGTCGCGGCACTTGAACTTGTTGAAAATGCTAATAACTGAGCGGGTGCCATATTTTCCATAAAGGATTTCGGACTTCTTTTAGTATACATATACATGATAATATTATATACTACTATCATTAAAGCCAACCCTACAATTACAGTTATAGCATACCAGCCTAAGGCTTTGAATAAATCGAGACTAGGTGATTCCACCACCAAAGCCGCCAACAAGGCAAACACACCATAAGGAGCTGCTAACATGATCAAATCAATCATTTTGAGAATAACTTCATTAAAACCATCGAAGAAATTTTTTACGGGAGTTGATGTTTTCTCTGGTATTAAAATCATTCCAATTCCAAAAAAGATCGCAAAAAATATCACTTGTAGCATACTACCATTATCCGTTGCCGCCTTAAAAATATTTGAAGGAATTAAGTCTTCAAGAGCTTGTAGTGGACCACTTTCTTTTTGTAGATCAGCATTTGCTTTAATTTTTGCCGCATCACCACCATAACTATCCACCATTTCCATCCTCGTCTCTTCAGTTATTGAGCTTCCTGGTTTTATTAAATTCACCAACACAAGTCCTATAGTTACTGCAATTACTGTAGTTATTAAATAAATTCCGATGGTTCTACCTCCCATTTTAGAAAGTTTAGAAATATCTTTTAGATCTGAAACCCCTTTAATTAAGGATCCCAAAATTAACGGTACTGCTATTAATTTTAAGGAATTAATAAACATATTTCCAAAAGGTTTTACCCAATTTTCAACCATATCACCACCGCCTTCAAAATTTGTCATTCCCCATCCAAAGGCAACCCCTAAAATCATTCCTATTAATATTTGCCAGTGCAATGCTATTTTTTTCATACAATTGAGTCTTTGTTATAAATGAAATTATAAAATGAGAACCTACCAAAACAAGTGCTCTCTCTTTAAAAAAATTAATACTACTCCATAAAACAGAAGTATCAAATATTCATTAATGCAATTTCATTCTCCTTGGGTTTAAAATTTTCTGAAAGATATAAAAAAGATATTAATTTTATAAAATACTTGATGTGACTTATTGTCAAGACTTAAATAAACCACATTTTGACATTTATGTAGTTACTACAATAATAAATCGTATATTAGGACACAATTTTTAATAACAAATTAAACAAAAAATGGCAAATTTATTAGATTTATTAAATAGTGATTTAGGAAAAACGTTAATCAATGGAGCTAGTCAACAATTGGGACAAGACAAAGCAAAAACAACTTCTGCTTTGAGTGCTGCATTACCATTGATTTTAGGAGCAATGAAAAATAATGCAAAAACTCCTGAAGGAGCTTCAGGCTTGTTAAGTGCATTAAACAATGATAAACACAGTGGTGGTATATTAGATAATTTAGGTAGCATACTAGGTGGTGGTGGAATTGATGATGATGTATTAAGTGATGGTGCTGGAATTTTAGGTCACGTATTTGGAGGGAAAGAACAAAATGTAGCTGGTGCGGTAAGCAAATCAAGTGGTTTGGATATGGGCTCAGCAATGCAAATATTAAAAGTAGCAGCTCCATTTATTATGGGAGCATTAGGTAAACAATCTCGTCAACAAGGAGTTACAAGCACAAGCGGTTTAGGCGATTTACTTGGTGGAATGTTAGGTGGTGATGACAACCCTGAAGAACAAAGCATGATTACCCGTTTGTTAGATGCTGATGGTGACGGAAGTGTAATTGATGATGTTGCAGGAATGATTTTAGGAAGTGGAAGTAAAAAAAGTGGTGGAATAGGCAGTATTTTAGGCGGTTTATTCAAATAATTTTATACAATTTTATAATTGAAGGTTGGGCATTGCTCAACCTTTTTTTTGTGCATAATTTTCCTTTTATATTGCATATGTAAGTCGTAATTTTGCATTTATGTTTGAAAAACTAAAAAAACGTTGGAACTTAACTTCTAACTTACAAGTAATTGCCATATTAGTTGTATTCTCAATTACAGGTTATACCTCGCTAATAATTGCAAAACCCATTTTGGAATTTGTTGGGTTACCTCAAGCAACTACAAATCCTTGGATTTATAGACCATTGCGTATACTACTTGTATTTCCATTTTACCAAGTACTGATATTAATTTATGGGTGGTTATTTGGGCAGTTTGAATTTTTCTGGAATTTTGAGAAGAAAATGTTAAGCAGAATAGGATTCAAACGATTTATTAAGCCATAAAAAAAGAGCTACTAAAAGTAACTCTTTGGTATGTAGTGTGTTTTTAAATACTATTTACCCAATTCTTTTTGAACCATATAGTAAAAAGCAACTCTATTTTTTTGCTTGATACCAGACATTTTTTCTGCTACTTTCTTAATTGCTGCTTCACCTTTTTCCTTATCATCAACACCCAATTTTTTTACAACAAAATTCTTTCTTACCGTTTCCAATTCTTTTGGATCCGTACCCGATACTAAAATAGCATCTTTATTACTTACTATTAATCTCATTCTACTTACTAAATCATCTACTAATGCTGTGTCAATTTTTGACACTCCTGATTCTTTTAATTGAGACTCTGCTTTTTCTTTTAATTTAGCTAATTTTTCTGCTAATTCACTCATGATACATGTTTTTTGGTTATTAAATTGTTCTTTGTTAAAACAAAACGAAATTGCACTTTACAATTCGTTTACTAAGTTAAAAAAAATAATGTTAATTTAATAATAAATTATTAAACATTACCTTTTTTAATTACATATTTGTAAATCCATGTTAATGTAAATGTTGGGATAAAATCTAAGCCTGGCACTATTTCTTCTATAAAAGAAACCATCCCTCCTATTTTACCTACAGCTCCTTGATACATCTTAAAAACTAATAGTGCTGATATTGGTGCCCAAATAACATCGCTAAATTCTCCGATTCCTGGAATGGCAAATGAGAGCATACCTATAGCATCAAATAAAATACTTAATGCTAATATTCCGAACTTGCTTGTTGAATTACTATTATGGGTTATTGGTTCTATAATTTCTGGTTCTATGGTATTCATGTTTATCTTTATTTACTAGTAGTATAGCAATAAAAATGCCAAAAATGCTTGGTAGGCTTTAATTGTAGTGCGTTTGTTGTATTTCGATTGTAAACAATCCGAGATTTCTTTTTTAATTTACATTAAAATAGAGTCTCATTTATTTTCTGTTTTCAACTTGATTTCTATGATCTTATTCTATGTTAGAATTTACGACAATTTAGCACTTATCAATTTCAGAAACTCATTTCTCGTTTCATTGTTTTTAAAAGTACCTCTAAAAGCTGAAGTTGTGGTTACAGAATTTTGTTTTTGTACACCTCGCATCATCATACACATGTGCGAAGCTTCAATAACAACGGCAACACCCTGAGGCCTAAGCACATTATTAATTGCATTCACAATTTGATCGGTCAATCGCTCTTGCACCTGTAATCGTCTCGAAAAAATGTCTACAACACGCGGTAATTTACTCAACCCAACAATTTTTCCATTAGGGATATAAGCAATATGAGCTTTACCAAAAAATGGTAAAATATGATGCTCACATAAAGAATACAGTTCAATATCTTTGACAATTACCATTTCAGAATAATCTTCATTAAACAAAGCTGATTTTAAAACTTCTTCCGCATCCATACCGTAACCTGAGGTTAAAAACTGCATTGCCTTTGAGGCTCTTTCTGGAGTTTTCAACAAACCTTCTCTATCAATATCTTCACCAATACTTTCGATAATAGAATGATACTTGTCTTTAATATCTTCAGTTACTTTAATATTGTATTCTTCAAATTTCTTATAAGGCATAAATTATATTTTTTTTAATAACTAAAGGTATGCATAATTAAATGATTGAAAAACTAAAAGCATAAAAAATTCTATCATAAAATGGTATTAATAAATTGGCCTTAATGGCAAACATAAAGTCCGTAACAAAAAAAAGATTTGCCAAAAACGAATTTCGACAAATCTTTCAAACCAAAAATCAACCAACTCTTTAGCCTTTTTTAAGCTTATCTTTATATTGCTTTTTAAATTTTTCTAACTTCGGGTTAATAACCGCTCTACAATACCCTTGGTTTTTATTATTATTGTAATAATTTTGATGATAATCTTCTGCTGGATAATAATTATTCAACGCAGTTATTTCTGTTACAATAGGATCATCAAAGATATTTTCTTTCTCCATGGCTGCAATCATTGCTTCTGCAGTTTTCTTCTGCTCTTTATTATGATAAAAAATAGCGGATCGATATTGTGTACCAACATCTGCTCCTTGCCTATTCAATGTTGTTGGATCGTGTGTACTAAAAAATACTTCTAACAATTCAGTATATGAAATCACCTTTGGGTCAAAAACGACACGTAATACTTCAGCATGACCTGTAGTACCCGAACTTACTTCTTTATAGGTCGGATTCTTCACTTCACCACCAGCATATGCAGATTCAACTTTGCTTACACCTTCTAATTGCTGAAAAATAGCTTCTGTACACCAAAAACATCCATTACCAAATGTTGCCAATTCATTACCGTCACCAATCTCTTGAGTACTAGCTACTGGAGTCTTTTCGTTATTCTCTTCAGCTTTCAAATTACAAGAAAAAAGACTTACTGTTAATATCAAAAAAACACTTTTATGAATCATATACTTTATTTTACAGATAAGACGAAGCATTACTTATAATATTACAGACTTAAGAAAACTTTAACACTAGTCTCTTCCAATCAATTGATTTGGAAATTGCACTACACTTTCTGCACCGTTTTTCCCAATACTGGCGACACCAAATAAATAATTATCAATCACTATATTCTTTAATGTATACGCTGTTACTTTACCTACAAACCGACTGTGTTGCCATTGAAACGAAGTAGTATCTCGCCAATATATTTTATAACCTATTAAATCATCATCTTTAACTTCATCCCATTGTAATTGAGTTGAGGGTTGCACAGCACCACCTATTTTCACATTTTTAGGTGCCAACGGAGCAGAAGCCAATGAAGCTAAAGTCAACGCATTAACAGCCGTTAATTTAGAAGTATAATCAAAATTAACAGCTTCTATTACATCACCATATTTAATTCCATTTTCAGTTCGTATATCTTGGTGCTGTTGATTATAATTTTCATGTGTTTCCATGATACGAACACCTGTAAAACCAGCATCATTAAAAGGTCTATGATGTCCACCTCTTCCAAATCTATCCAATCTATAAATCATAATAGCATCTAAATTAGTCATATAATCATCTGTAATTTTATCAATATACCTTGCCAATTGCCGCGATGGTCCATCTACCTCTCCTCCATAATAACGCATAGCAGCTTTTTGTTTATCTGTGGTGGCCATAGAAATTGCTTCTGAAAAAACGCGAAAAGTACTGTTATCAATTACCCCATCAATACCTTTTATATTGCCAATCATATCATTGTTTATAACTCCGATAATATTCCACCCTTCTTCTTTAGCAACTTTTGCCATGTATTGTCCGCCAAATAAACCTTGTTCTTCACCTGAGAGACCCACATAAATAATAGAAACTGGAAATTTATATCTACTCAAAACCCTTACTGCTTCTATAGTTCCCGCCATTCCTGAGGCATTATCATTAGCTCCAGGCGAATCTGACGTAAAATTATTAGCATCTGATACACGGGAGTCAATATCACCCGACATAATTACATAGCTGTTAGGATATTTTGTACCTCTTTGAGTGGCCAATACGTTTACAACATATGTATCTTTTACAATTCGTCTATTATCTTTTGGGACTAAATTACGTTGATAACTAACCTCTAAACAATCATCACATGCTTTAGATATAATATCAAATTCTGACTTTATCCACCGTCTGGCGGCACCAATGCCTCTTGTTTTTGAAACTGTATCTGACAACGTATGCCGTGTTCCAAAATTGACAAGCGTTCGCACATCTTTTTCAATGCGGTCAGCTGAAGGAGCCGTAGCAATTTCTGCTAGTATTTTTGAAACATCGCTTTGAGCAGATGCTATTGTTGTACATGCGATTAGGATAAGTGTAGCTAGTATTTTCATTTTTTTATATTATTTCAGTGTTATAGAAACGCGGTGTGTCACGTTTTAATGCTAGATTTAAATTATTCTAATTTATCATCATCATCATCATCCATTTGAATGGATTTTTTGAAATAATGTAACTACATATTCATTAGTTCAATTATTTCGTTATTTTCGTAAAAATAATTTAAAATACTATGAAAAAGATACTTATCGTTTGTTTTCTATTAACATCTGCATACATGTTTTCACAAAATGATGATAAACCTAAATTTTGGGACAACGTTCAATTTGGTGGCGGTTTAGGACTAAATTTCAGTAATAATTATACTACCCTTTCTATTTCACCAAGTGCTATTTACAACTTTAATCAATACGTTGCCGCTGGTCCAGGGTTGAGTTATTTATACTCTAAATACAGAGATGTAAAATCGAACGTGTATGGTGCAGGACTTATAACCTTAATTAATCCAATACCAAATTTACAGTTCTCAGTGGAGTACGAGCATTTGTTTGTAACCCAAAAAATTGCCTTTGATAAAACAAATTTTGACTATCCATCACTGTATCTAGGTGGTGCTTATCGAATGGGTAATTTTTCTGCAGGACTTCGTTTTGACGTTTTATACGATAGCGATAAGACTATTTATTCTTCAGCCGTTTCACCAATTTTCAGGTTTTATTTTTAAATATATTGCAAACAGACGCGATAATTTTTGCTTGGGTTAGTACTTCATTATAATTTTTGCAATACCTGTACTACATGTTCAACCATTTCATTAGTGATATCCAAATGAAATACCATTCGCAATTTACCTTGTCCCATTCCAGTAATTAAAATATTTTCTGACGCTAATTTATTTACAAAATCCGTATCATCAATATCATCATTGGTATAAAAAATAACAATGTTTGTTTCTACAGGTTCCACTTTTTTGATGACGCTGGAAGCCTCAAGAGCAGCTCCAACCTTTTTTGCATTGTTATGATCGTCCACTAAACGGTCTACATGATTATCTAAGGCATAGATTCCTGCCGCTGCTAAATAACCAATTTGACGCATGCCACCACCCATTGTTTTTCTATAACGCAACGCTTTTTTAATATGTTCATTTGAACCTAAAAGCAATGACCCTACAGGACAACCCAACCCTTTTGATAAACAAATAGAAATGGTATCAAACATAACTCCGTATTGTTGTGGGCGTTCTTTTTTAGCTATTAACGCATTGTATAATCGTGCTCCATCCAAATGCAACGCCAAGTCTTGCTGTTGACAAACCTGTTTAATTTTTTTAAGCTCTTTAAGATTCCAACACGCACCACCTGCTTTATTAGCTGTGTTTTCTATGGTTACCAACGTTGTAATTGCCTGATGAATATCTTCTCGGTTACTCACTTTTTCCATGAGTTGCTCGGCTGTAAACATGCCTCTTTCACCATCAATCAAATTACAAGACACTCCGGAATTAAAAGATACCCCACCGCCTTCATAATTATAAACATGACTCCATTTATCGCAAATAAGTTGTTCACCAGGTTGGGTATGAATTTTAACAGCCACTTGATTTGCCATTGTTCCTGATGGAAAAAATAAAGCAGCTTCCATTCCAAAAAGTCTTGCTATTTTTTCTTGTAGGTGATTTACAGTTGGGTCAGCGTTAAAAACATCGTCGCCAACCTCAGCGTTAAACATGGCTTTTAACATTCCTTCAGTTGGTTTAGTAACTGTATCTGATAATAGATTTATTTGCATTTTTATTAATTGTTTTAGTTAATGACACCCTATCGTTTTATCGCATCTCTTTTATATAAAAAAGAGAGTTATATTCTAATAATGAATGGCAACTACTCCATCCCAATGGGTGAACCATCAGGAATTTTTGGTGCTTCTACCTTTTTAAAATTTGCAGGGGTCTTTTTAAATTTTTCGATATTATTGACAAACTGTGTGTTTATCATTTTTTGCAGTTCGGTTGTTTTTACCGAGTTCAACCAACTTTCAAGCTCATTAAGCTTTGTGTTAACAATAGCATTTACTTGTGGATAATTATCTTCATGTGCAGCTAACGCAAATAGCTGATTTAATACTTGTGCATTCACTATATTTTGCAACTCTTGATGATATGTATTTTCATGTTGTTTCTTAAAAGTCTCTTTTATCACTACATCAATTACTTCTATTAATCCCAATTGAGAAGCATCCAAACTTTTATGCTGAACTAAACGCGAAGCTCTTTGCGGATGAAATAAAAAGCTCAAGGTCATTTCTGAAGCAGTTTCTACGGCTCCAAAAGGGTCAAAAGCAACCCCATTTTTACTTTTAAAAGATTCTCTACTTCTCCCATACCCCATAGCTCTTGGTGGAAACAAATTCAATAACTTTTCGGGAATCGCAAGGTTTTCTACTGCTATTGTTTTTAATAAATTATCTAAAGCTTTACGTTCAATACCCCCACTTACCCTTTTCACTATTTGAGAATTACCACCCTTTACAGCATAACTATAATCCAATCCACCAATCATTTTAGAGGTGGCTTCGGTTTGATAACGATGAAAAAAATACAAGGGTACAAAAATATCTTCCAGCACAGAATAAGGTTCACTTGATTTAATATTATCCTTAGAAAAATTAGCAATTGCATTCTTTCTAATTTTCAATACCTCAAGCAATTCATTGGCTGGATCAGATCCATTATCCCACAAATGAGCATAGGCATGTGCACTACCTGCCGGTCTCGCATCCTGATCAGAAATATATCGCATTCCATTCATAAATGCATTATTTAATATCTGCGGCAACATATCCTCTTCTTTTTGCCCATTCGGAAAATCCTGATATGAATAGGCAACAGTAACTTTATCCCAGTCGCCAATACCAACGGCATAGGCATCTGAAAAATCTATCTTTCCTTCTGTTAATTTAAGTTGGGGATGTGGATAGTCCATTACTGAACCTCTATTTTTTGTACTTGCCGCAAAATTATGAGCAAAACCAATGGTATGTCCCACTTCGTGTGCTGACAATTGACGAATTCTTGCCAAAGCCATTTCCAACGCAAAATTATCATCGGTGTTATTCGTAGCATATGGAGCTTGTAAGGCCTGTGCAATCAAAAAATCTTGACGAATACGCAAAGAACCTAGACTTACATGACCTTTTAAAATCTCTCCCGTTCTAGGATCTGAAATACTACCTCCATAACTCCAACCACGTGTAGAACGATGCACCCATTGAATTACATTATATCTTAAATCTAATGGATCAGCACCTTCTGGTAGCATTTTAACTTGAAAAGCATTTGTATAACCAATTGCTTCAAAAGCCTCATTCCACCAGCTAGCACCTTCTAACAAAGCTGACCGAACAGGTTCTGGGGCTCCACGATCCAAATAATAAACAATAGGCTCTTTGGCTTCACTAATGGCAGCATTCGGATCTTTCTTTTCTAATCGGTGACGGTAGATAAATCGTTTTACAATCGATTCATTTACAGGGGTCGCATAATCCATATAACTCATCGGATAAGAACCAGAACGCGGATCGTACTTTCTCGTTTTATAATCACTATCTGGCAACTCAACAAATGAATGATGTTGCCCCACCGTAACTGACGAAGCATCTGGTGTTACACTTCGTATATTATACCCCTTGGCAGCTCCTTTAAAGGTTAACATAACATCAAACTCCACGTTCTTCGGAAATGCCTTAGTACGCTCCAGATTAAAAGCACTGCGACTTTTATCTAAACTGTAACTCCCTTGAGCATTCCGTTGTAAGCTATTGGCCACACCATGAGCATCTCGCATTAAAAAATCAGTTGCATCTACCAAATAGCTCTTCTTTTTCTCTTCTTTAATTACAAACCCAAATAACACCGATTTTGCAAAAGCCTCTTCAATCGACTTTCTTTCCTCTACATTATCCGTAATAGCTCTGTATGATAAATTAGGCTGAATTAATAAAATTTTATTACCTGCTTTTTTAAATTTCACCACAACACCATCACCCAATTGCCCTCTATCTAAACCAATATCGTTAGAACCTATACCTTCAGACAATGCGTTTACATATAAAAACTCTTTGTTTAATTCTTTTATTTCTAAGTAGATTTTATCTTCACCTTCATCATAATAGAAATTCAAATAGCCTTCGTATTTCGTTACGCTCTGACTATCTTTAAAGAATTGAGCATGTCCAAATTGGAAAAATAAGAATAAGAGCAAGGCTAAAGTTGATTTTTTCATAGGTTAGATATTTTGGTTAAAACTACTAATTTAAATACACAAATTCAAGCTGCTTAAATTATCTAATCTCATTTTTTAGTTTAATTTTGTTTTACTTATGATTACACAAGAAACCATAAAAGATATTGACGAGCGAATAATCAAGCTCAAAAATTACCTAAATATCGATCAGAAATTGATTGAAATTAGTAATGAAGAGGAAAAAGCTTCTAATCCCGATTTTTGGAATAACCCAAGAACTGCGGAAGTATTGATGAAATCTTTACGTGAAAAGAAAAAATGGGTAGAAGATTACAATCTACTTATTACGCATGGAGAAGAACTTCAAATTCTCTTTGATTTTTATAAAGAGGGAGAATCTTCTGAAGAGGAAATCATGAAAAGCTATCATAAGGCGAATAACCTTTTGGAAAGTTTAGAGTTTAAAAACATGCTTTCTGACGAAGGTGATAATTTAAGTGCTGTATTACAAGTCACTGCGGGTGCCGGAGGTACGGAAAGTTGTGACTGGGCCGAAATGTTAATGCGAATGTATTTAATGTGGAGTGAAAAACAAGGCTTTAAAGTAAAAGAACTCAATCTTCAAAGTGGAGATGTAGCGGGAATAAAAACGGTAACCATAGAAATTGACGGCGACTTCGCATTTGGTTACCTAAAAGGTGAAAATGGGGTACATAGACTCGTTAGAATTTCCCCTTTTGATAGTAATGCAAAACGGCATACTTCATTTGCTTCGGTTTACGTATATCCTCTAGCGGATGATAGTATTCAAATTGAAATTAATCCCGCTGATATATCATGGGACTTTGCCAGATCAAGTGGTGCCGGTGGTCAAAATGTAAATAAAGTAGAAACCAAGGCTATTCTAACCCACCACCCTACGGGAATTGTAATTCACAATTCTGAAACGCGTTCGCAATTGGAGAATCGAGATAAAGCTATGGTGATGTTAAAATCGCAACTCTACGAAATTGAATTACAAAAACAACGTGAAAAACGTGATGAAATAGAATCGAATAAAATGAAAATTGATTTTGGTTCTCAGATTCGAAATTATGTGATGCACCCTTATAAATTAGTAAAAGACGTACGTACAGGTCATGAAACTGGAAATGTAGATGCCGTTATGGATGGTGATTTAGATGGGTTTATCAAAGCCTTTTTAATGGCTGCTGGTCAGAAAGATTAACTTTTTTCACATCGTAATGTTAAAACTATTCACTATCTAAAATATTTAACAGTTAAATATGAAAACAAGAATTACCTTAACAGCTCTTCTCTTTACAATCATTGTAAGTTCTCAAAATTATTTAAAAATAAACCAGACTAATGTTGCCATTCAACAAAATAACATAAGTTATTCAAATAATAATTTTGGTTTAAAAATAATTGCATCTGAAATAGCTGCGTTTAGAAACAGTTGGGAAAATCAAAAAAAGAAGGGAGAATATGTTGCCAAAGCTCAATCTCAACTATCAATGATTAAAAAGGCATATAAAGATTCCAAAAGTTACCCAACTGAAATCATTGATGGATGGCATCTAATTATTGCAACTGACAATTACAACTATTGTTCTCCTGCGAAAGTATTGATAGAAAATAATAGTATAAAAGAATTTGTGGTTAATAATTGGACAAAATTATCTCGACCATTCACAACTCTTTCAACTATAAAAAAGGGTAAAGCAATGATAAGTCTTGATTTTGATGGGAATACTGATACTGTTGAAATTTATTTTATTAATGATTTACAAGAACCTACAATTGTAAAAAAACCTCTAGAATCAGCATATATTAGCTTTTGGTCGGATTGGAAGAAAGCAGAATCCATAAAGATTTATTTAGATGAAAAATATTACGGAGATCTTAGCAAAAGGTTCAAAGACTTAAAACCATTATGCTTTGACCTTGGAACGATAACTATTGAAGTTAAACCTGGCAATCATTTCTTTAAAGCTTTTGGAAGAGGCAGTATAAGTTGGGAAGGTTATATTGAAGCAAAAGAAGGATTATGTTTTCAAAACAATCTTAACAAAGAAAATAAAAAATAACGCTATGCTATACTTATGTTTTGAGCAAAATTGACACTACAATAGTCGATTTATAAGGCATTTAATTGATTTAATAAAAAACACGAATCTTATGAACCGATTGATGGAGAAAAATGAATCGTAAAAAACAATACTTCTATTTGGCATTACTATGGTTAATTGTAATGCTACCCAACCTTTTATTAATCTTAATAGGCGAAGATTCCGTTGTTGCATCAGGGCTAAAAAAAATAGTGTTCTTTATTTTATGTGGTGTTTTAATTAGCCTCCCTTTATCCTTTTTGAAGCCAAAATATTTTGGTTGGCTTACCATAGTGCTCTTCCCTTTTATCGTTTTTGAGCTCTCAATGATTTACTTTTACAAAGCTCCATCATCAGAAGAATCTATAAACTTATTATTCTTAACCAATTACCATGAAGCATCCGAACTCCTAAAAGGAAATTTACAAATTGTTTTATATACAATTATCTTTCTTTTTATAATAGTGTGGTTAAGTACTAAGCTTAAAAAAGAATTTAAACTTTTCAAAAAGCAAAAGATTGCTATCGGAATACTTTCTATTGTAATAATTGGCATTTTATATATTAGAAATGTAAATGCAGCAAGTAAATTACACGACAATTGGTCTGAAACTATGGGGCTAGCAAACTTTTCACTGAATGTTCAATTTGGTAAAGTTTTTCCTTTAGACATTGCGATGAAAATAAATAGTGTATCAAACGGCCTTAAGAAAAGGAAAGCGTACAAACAAAACATTAAAAATTTTAAGTTTGGTGCTGTAAAAAATGACACACTAAAAGAGCCTGAAATTTATGTTTTGGTGATAGGTGAAACGGCTAGAAAACATAATTTTAGCATATACAACTATTCAAGAAAAACGACCCCATACTTAGATACTATTAAAAATGTAATTCCTTATACAAATGTAAGTTCAGCCGCAAACTTAACCTCGATAAGTATTCCTTTTATTTTAACTAGAGCTACACCAAATAATTTAGAGGCTAAATTCAACGAACCCGCCGTAATTAATGCTTTTAAAGAAGCTGGTTTTAAAACTTATTGGATTACAAACCAATCCATAGGCGTTGGTAGTGTATTTGGATTTTACTCAAGCTTGGCTGATGTTTATAAAAACACTGCCATTTCTTTAGATGCAGCAACGTATGACGACGCAATATTTCCTGTTTTAGATTCAATTTTACAAGACACCAGCAATTCTAAAAAATTCATAGTAATTCACACTATCGGAAGTCATTTTAGATATAACTATCGATACCCAGAAACTTTTAATCAATTTAAACCTGCATTAACCAGAGGCCTTTCCCTTGAAAGCACAACAAGTCTTTCTAACAAACAAGCTCTGGTTAACAGTTATGATAATTCAATACTTTATACTGATTATGTGTTAAAAAGCTTTATTGAACAATTAAAAAGCAAAAGATCTAATGCCTTTCTATACTATATTTCAGACCATGGCGAAAATTTATATGATGATGACAAAAACAAATTACTTCACGGGTTTGTAACACCCACAAAATACGAGTTTGAAATCCCATTAATAATATGGACTTCAGATAAATACAACAAAAACTACACTCAAAAAGTAGCTGATTTAAAAAGAAATCAACATCTTAAAATATCGTCTATCAATACTTTTAATACCCTGTTAGACATGGCTAATATTAGTTATCCATTAGAAATAAAACAGCAAAGTTTTGCAGACAGTACTTTTAACAAGAATCAACACAGGTATCTTTACAACACAAATGGTAAAGTCATAAAACTAGATTAAAGATGAGCACTATAAACACCATAATCTTCGACCTTGGGGGCGTTTTGATAGATTGGAATCCAAAATATGTATATCGAGAAGTATTTGATGGCGATGAAGAAAAAGTAGATTGGTTTTTGAACGAAATCTGTACTATGGATTGGAACGTTGCACACGATGCAGGACGTTCGCTAAAGGATGGTACAGAACTCCTAATTAAACAATACCCCCAATACGAAGCGTGGATTCGAATTTATTACGACAGATGGGCAGATATGTTAGGCGGCCCAATAAAAGACACCGTAGACGTCTTAAATAAGCTCAAAAAAGCAAATAACACACAATTGTATGCCTTAACCAATTGGAGTGCAGAAACGTTTCCTGTAGCTCTAGAGCGATATAGTTTCTTGCACGACTTTAAGGGAATTGTAGTCTCAGGTACTGAAAAAACCAGAAAACCATTTGCAAAAATCTATGAAATAATTTTAGATAGATATACCATAACACCTGAAAAGGCTGTTTTCATTGATGATAACTTAGACAATGTAAAAGCGGCTCAATCCATAGGCATTATCGGCATTCATTTCCGCAATGCTCAACAATTAGCTCAAGAACTGAACCGCTTAGGAGTTCAATTTTAAAAGGTTTTTGACGTTCTATTTATTATATTTTATATCATACTTTTTGATAATAGCCAAATGTTTATCATCAAGCGAATTCGCCATAAAAAAGGCAATTCCTTTAGCTCCATTGTCATGTGCCTGAACAATTGCCTCTTCAAAATCAGCATAATTATTGCCATAATGACCAACCAGAATTCCTGTTATTAGTTCTTGACCCTTATCTAAGTCACGCACACCCTCTTTAGTTGCAAAACCAACCCAATTTGTATTACCCTGATGATCTTTTTTATAAATCATAGGATAAAAAGTATCCAAATTCCAATGTCCCCAATCTTGTCTTACATATTCACGAGCGAGCTGAGGAAAAGGAAATACAGCTGCTGACGCCTCGGTACCTTCTTCATGGCAAATTTCAACACACTCATCAACTAAAGTAGAAATAGCATTCATTCGGAATTGTTGCCAAGCCGGGTTTTCTTCTTTATCATCTAAATCAATGGGATCAGTTCCAAATTTATCTTTAAATTCTTTTCTTGCTAGAGGATGATATCCAAAATCGTATTGTGGAAGTATTCTATCTTGCACCAAAGGCTCTCCATTATCCTTATATTTCTTTTGCAAATCTGCCCCAAGTATAACGTCTACATATCGTATATAATCAAAATGCACAGAGGCCAAGCCCTTTATTTTTGCTTTCTCTCGAACACCTTTTTTTATAAAATCACGTGCACCTGGAGAAAATGGACTTAAGAAACTATAATAACCAACATAAGGGTGGTAGTCTAAACAATTTTGCCCCAAACTATTTACAGAATACCAATCTGGGTGCTTTTTACACTCAGCGTTACCACCAACATTCATCATCCAATGCCAAGCATGTATTCTTACTCCATATTTTTTTCCCATTTTAATTAGCTCCTTAAGCCTTTCATTGCCTGCTCCAGGCAAAAGATCGGTCAACCCCGCATCTGCTAATTGTTTCATTTTTGCCATTTGCTCTTCCTTGGTTCCCTTTCCAATATCACCCCATGCGGCAAAAGAAAATTTCTTTTTCGAAGAATCATCCTTACTTTTTTCTACATCAACATCACTGGGTATCATGGATAAAAATAAAACGCTTACCATCAATAATACCGTTAACTTTAATACTATTTTCATTTAAAAAATATTTTAATTTATATTAATAATTATGCAAAGGATGATTGCTCCACCCATTAAAAAAGTCAAATTTATCTAAAAAAAGATGGAAGGAGTAATGAAGTCAATAGAAATATGAAAACAATCGCTAAACCTCTAATTTAAATTGAATTTTATCTCCTGTAGCTTTTTGTGCCAATTTGTTAATGGCCATTTCACTCAATTGCAACACTCTAGGGTAACCACCGGTAACTTGGCAATCTCGCATTAAAATAATAAACCTACCTGAAGGCGTTAACTGCACCGTTCCAGGTAACACTGCCGATGTTAACATGGAGGGTAAATCATTTTCAATAACCCCTTCTAAACGATAGCCCATTCGGTTATTATCACTTGAAATAGAAAACAAAACAGTTCTTAATTGCGTTTTCTGTTTAAAACTCAACAATTCATATTCAGGACCTGGATACACCAACAAGTTTCTATCTGTAAAATGCTCCATCTCAATTTTTACACTCGCATTTTTTTGCACCTTTGAATTGCCCCAATCTTCGATAGGCAAAATATCATCTTTTTTCAATATAGCTTGTTGCGTAACACCGCGATAAAAACTTCGACTTCCTAACACTTTTTCTGTTTGAATACCACCTTTCACAGCCACGTAAGTACGAGCTCCGTAAATAGGTTTTTCAAAAGATAACACATCTTTCTTGGATACCAATACTGACCTATTTAAATCGATTGGTTTTTCATTTATTTTGGCTGAAAAATTAGCACCAGAAATACATATAATTGTTTGTTTTTCAAATACTAAAATTACTTTACCTAAAGCAATTTCTATAAGTGCATCAGACGGTGAATTACCAATAATCTGATTCGCTAACTGAGCCGAATACAAGTCCATTACACCAGCGTTAGGCACACCGATATCTGCATAACCCAAACGACCTAAATCTTGAATACTCGTAAAAAATCCCGGAGCGATTACACGTATCATATTTCGGATTTTTTAAGTTTATATTTTCCTTTTTCAACTTCAGATTGAACGTTATTATACGCTGACAATCCTATGGATTTAAATTGAATTTCATCACTTGCTTTCGCAAAACAAGGCTCTTTTGCTTTCACATTAAAAAATGAAATAGGCGAATTCCCTATAACATACCAGCCTCCCGCACTAATTGATGGGTAAATTCCAGTCTGAGCACCACCTATAGCTACAGACCCTTTTTCAACACGTAATCTAGGGTTTGACTTCCTCGGAATATGCAACTTTTGATCAAGCCCTCCTAAGTATAAAAATCCAGGTAAAAAACCAATGAAATAAACAGTATAAATTGTGGACGAATGCAGCTCAATAATCTCACTTTTTGTAAGCTCATTTTCATCCCCTAACTCCTCCAAATCAATCCCAAATTGAGCGTCATAACAAACGGGGATTTCCCATCTATATTTTTTAGTGATTTCTTCATCAACTTCTTGCTCATAGAGCGATTTTAAGTCCAAAATATCGTCATAGATAATATTTATAGTGCTATGGTAAATAATTGTTAATGAAGAATATGTGTTAATTACTTGAATAATTTGTTTAGCACTATTTTTTAGGATTTTATTTTTGAAAGAAATAACGTCTTCGCATATTTTTTTATCAATTCTAGATGGCCATTCAATTAGAATTGCACTTTTTCCGTAGCTTTTATATGTCAGTCTGAAGACACCCATTTAACCAATTTTAATCCCGAAGTTAGGTAATTTTTTTGAGAGGTATTTTAGTATACGAAGAGCATTACTATTATCACCATGAATACAATAAGTTTTGGCTTTAATTTTCACCATTTTTCCATCAATAGTTTTCACCTTTCGCTTAGTAACCATTCTTAACAAATGTTTGAGTACTTTTTTAGCGTCAAGAATCACGGCATTAGGTTCAGAGCGTGAAACTAAGGTTAAATCTGCATTATAATTTCTATCGATAAACGCCTCATAACGCACTTTCAACCCCTGATCTAGTGCCATTTCTGCCAAAATAGAGCCGTAGGGAGCATAAAGCCAAACATCTCTGGTCGTGTTCTTAACTGCATTAATAAGGCATTGAGCAGTTTCAGTGTCAACAGCAGCTTTGTTATACAACGCTCCATGAGCTTTCACGTGATTCATTGTCGCTACTGATTTTCTCAACTCGACATGAACAGCATTTATCTGATCTTCAAGACTCTGTTGCAATTTCTCAAAAGGAATCTCCATCACTTTTCGTCCAAAATTCGCTTTATCAGGATAGGAAGGGTGTGCACCAATATGTACACGATGTAATAAGGCCAAACGTATTACCTCTTTTATCGTAGCACTATCTCCGGCGTGGCCGCCACAAGCAATGCTACAACTACTAATCATTGGCATAAGCTCCATTTCATTACCTATTCCCTCGCCTACGTCGCAATTTATGTCTAACGTAAATAGATTCATCGTGATTATATCAATTCAAACACCTTAAAGATACTCTTTAATCCCAGAAAAATGGTTACGGCTAAAATTATTAAGCCAACGCCATTTTGAATTTTCGTATTCTTAAAGTCACCCAACACTGACTTTTTATTCATTATCCACAGTAAAAATCCAGCAATTACAGGCAATAACATTCCGTTTGCCGCTTGAGCAAATTTGATGATTTCGATTGGTTTTATCCCCAACGAAGACAACAACACTCCTAAAAACAAAATAAACATCCATACGGCTCGGAATTTAGCAGATTTCAGTTCCGTTTTCCAACCTAAACACCCTGTTGCAACGTAAGCAGCAGCTAATGCCGCTGTAATTGTACTTGTGATACCTGCCGCAAACAGACCAATGGCTAAAAAGTATTTTGCATAGCTGCCAAACAAAGGCTCTAGACCTAATGCCAAGTCGGCTGCACTATTCACTTCTTGATGCTGTATAGCCGCTGCGGAAATGATGATACACATAGAAACCAAGCCACCCAAGACCACAGCAATGACTGTATCTTTTCTGGCGTATTTTAAATCGCTTTGCCGACCCCATTTCTCTTTTACCAAACTTGCATGCAGAAAAAGATTATAAGGCACTACAGTGGTCCCTATTAACCCTACAATAGTCAATAGACTACCCTTTGGTGTTTTTGGTATGAATATTCCTTTTATTATTTCTGACAAGTCTGGCTTCGTTAAGATAGCGGTAATTAAAAAAGCAATACTCATCACAGTTACTAAGGCTATCAATACCTTTTCAAGTAATTTATAGTTACCAACATACAGCAACAAAAAGCCCACAAGACCAATAACAAGACTAAAAACATTAAGACGTAAACTACCTATTTCTAGGCTATGATTTTTCATGACAGTCTCCAAACCCAAGACACTACCACTAATATTACCCGCCTCATAAGCCGCATTGCCAATAACGATAGCAGATAAGACCAGGATGATAATAATTTTTCGAAAGATTGGGTTTTTAATTTCAGTTCTTATGACTTCAGAAAGCCCTTTTTGAGTGATAATGCACAATCTGGCAGACATTTCTTGCAAGGTAACCGTAGCAATGATAGACAAGACCATTGCCCAAAGCAATGCAAACCCAAAATGAACCCCAGCAATTGTACACAAGGTTACCGTACCCGGACCAATAAAAGCTGCAGCAACTAAAGGACCTGGACCTATATTTTTAAACCAATTTTTAATCAACCGGCATAGAATTTAAAGCATAAATTGCAAAGCTACCCAGCCAATGTCCGCCCTCATAACTATCTCCAACAATATTTGGTAAAGAATTATTAATATGTTGATTAGCAATATTTTGAAGATGTTTATATTCAGGTATACTTTCAGCTATTTTATTCAAACTCCAAGCTCTAGAAAAGTTAACACCGTCTAAATGCACCAGCTTTCCATCGCTTCTATCAGAAACTTCACCAACGGCTAGTGTAAAGTTTTTATTAGATAATTGAGGAAGGAATGTTGCCATCCACTTCTTAAATTCAACTTGAGGTAAAACCCGTTTCATTAAGGCCGCTTCTTCTAAACATGGAGACAAAAAATCAAAACCACCTGGCTCCCAAGAAATAGGACAATCTGCATCCTTAAAATAAAAATCGTTAGCACGTTTTTCAATTAACGCTGCCAACTCCATATTTTTCAATGTTGTAGCATAATCATAAGCAAATGAAAGTCCGAATGCTGTATTTGCATGCTCTCCAACACGAATAGGATACATTAATTTCGGTAAAAATTCGATGTATTTCTGAACGATTAAGTCTGTTAACGGCTGTAAATTCAACTCTAGCGTTCTGGCTGTTTCATCATCCCAAGTATGAATTTCCTCCGCTAGCTTCAAGAGCCAAGCCCATCCATACGTCCGTTCATACGATGTATTATGCTTTCCCTCAAAATAGGCCACTTCTTTTAAAATGTTCTGTTTAGAAATGTTATTGAGTAGTTTTTCCTTGATTTTACCAGCGTTATCTAATGTTGGAAATTGTTTTAGTAAACTTACCAAACTCCAATGTCCATGCACTGATGAATGCCAATCGAAACAACCATAAAACGCAGGATGTAAGGCAGAAGGCGTTTGCAAATCAGTTGCATCACCAATGGTTTGATTTAATTTATTAGGATATTCAACCTCAATACAACCTATGGGTAGGGACGCTAAATGATTCGCTTCTTTTAAGGTAAGTTGAGGCACAGGGGCAACAACTATTTGTTTTTCGGGAGACTGTTCTTGTGTTTTAGAGTCCGATTTTTTACAACTTACAATCAACAACAAACACAATAATGCATAAAAGTACCTCATATTTTATAACTGTATATAGAATTAAAGCACACTTAATCTATTCGCCTAAACGCACTGCACCACTATAAATTATTATTAAAAAAGTGAACTTCTAATCTATTGAGAAATCTTATATAAACTCAATTTTGATTTTTCAAAATCATGACTCTCGCTTGCTGATTCTAACTCAACTTTTTTGTCAATATTTAATAAAAAGTCTGAAAGCTTATCCAACACAGGATGCTGATCATTCGTATTAATTTCTATCTTCTCTCCATCAAACAAATCAACAATATACGTATATCTAGGCGTATCATTACGTTTAGACTTTTGTTTCCAATCCTTATCTATGGTTGACAACTGACTTCTATTTAGAATCTTCTTCAATTCATAAATGTCCTGTTTGGTCAACTTTCCGATAAAATTACCTTGAGGTTCTGCATAATTTTTACCGTGATAAAACACAGTACCGTCGATATTAATTTGAACTGACATTGAAGGACAGGTACCAAAACAGGTAGAAGAATGAAAAGTTAAGGTCTTAAAATTAACCTTAGACAACAACTTACCTCTATTATAAAATACATATTGCTTGTCTTTTGCTAAAGCACTTGCATCTAATTTGTTATAACTTTCATTACTCTGAGAGTTAACAGGAACAATAACCAATCTATTCTTATTGATTTCTTTAATTTTGAACTTAAATTCTTCCGTTTTAAAATCCCCAGCCAATCTATAATTCATTTTGAACGACAAACTCTTATTTTCTAGATCAAATTGAACTTCTTGTTTTGTATTGTCAAAATTATATATAACAGCATCATTGTCAAAGCGGATATAATCTAAATCCTTATTGATCCATTCGGTCTCTGTTAATATTTTATTACTTGCCTTTGATTGGGCATTTACTGAAATTACCACCGATAACATCAGTAATAAATATAAATTTTTCATTGTAGTAGGGGTTGTTTTATATAAACGCATCGAAATTAGGTTATTTAACTAAAAATCAAACGAATTATGGCCTCAAATTTAGTAAAAATTATCCTAACCATCCTTCTCTATCCAAACTTCTATATTGAATGGCTTCTGAGATATGATCAGGCTTTACGGTTTCAGAATTATCTAAATCAGCAACGGTTCTTGCTACTTTCAATATTCTGTCATAAGCTCTGGCAGATAGATTTAAACGCTCCATCGCCGTTTTTAATAAAGACGTTGAAGCTGCATCTAACTTACAATATTTTCGAATTTGCTTCACATTCATCTGTGCGTTATAGTGCACTTTCTGATTGCCTTCAAACCTTTTAGTCTGCAATTGTCGTGCCATGGTAACCCGCTCTCTAATGACTTTACTAGACTCTCCTTTTCGCTCTTCAGAAAGCTTTTCGAAAGGCACAGGCTGTACTTCTATGTGAATATCTATCCGATCTAACAATGGACCTGATACTTTACTTAAGTACCTCTGCATCTCTGTGGGAGAAGAAGTTACATGTCCTGGAGTGTCGTTAAAATATCCACTTGGACTTGGATTCATACTCGCCACCAACATAAAACTACTGGGGTAGGTAACTGTAAATTTTGCACGTGAAATAGTAACTTCTCGATCCTCTAATGGCTGTCGCATTACCTCTAAAACCGTGCGTTTAAATTCTGGTAATTCATCTAAAAATAACACACCATTGTGAGACAATGATATTTCTCCCGGTTGCGGATATGCTCCACCTCCAACCAATGCGACATCACTTATTGTATGATGCGGCGAACGAAACGGACGTTGCCCCATTAACCCTGAATTTGCCTGAACCCTACCTACTACAGAATGTATTTTGGTAGTTTCTAACGCCTCATGCAAGGTCATTGGTGGTAAAATACTCGGTAACCGCTTGGCTAACATGGTTTTTCCAGAACCTGGAGGACCAATTAATATAATGTTATGACCACCAGAGGCGGCAATTTCCATACATCTTTTAATAGATTCCTGTCCTTTTACATCTGAAAAGTCAAATTCAGGATGTTCTAAATTATCTTCAAATTCTTTTTTAGTATCAACAATAGTAGCTTCTAAGGTAGAATTCCCTTCAAAAAAATCAATAACCTCTTTTATGTTTTCGACACCATACACCTCTAACCCTTCTACAATTGCAGCTTCTTTTGCATTCTGTTTTGGTAAAATAAAACCTTTATACCCTTCTTCTTTAGCTTTAATTGCGATTGGCAGTACGCCACGTATAGGCTGTAAACTTCCGTCTAAGGAGAGTTCACCCATAATCAGATAGTCTGAAATGGTATCACCTTTAATTTGTGAGGAAGCTTTTAATATACCAACCGCTAAGGTTAAATCATACGCAGAACCTTCTTTACGCATATCGGCAGGAGCCATATTAATGGTGATCTTTTTACCCGGAATGCTATAGCCATTGTTTTGTAGAGCAGCAGCAATTCTAAAATTACTCTCTTTTACCGCATTATCAGGCAAACCGACCAAATGATAACCGATACCCTTATCAATATTTACCTCAACGGTAATTGTGGTCGCTTCTACACCAAAAACAGCACTGCCATAGACTTTAGTTAACATTTCGTTGTTTGTTTATAACGGGATTTGCATACATCTTCAGTAAACGCTCTTGAATATCAAGGTCATTACTTTGCGATTGCATGTATTCTTTAAACTCATTTAAATTTTCACGTGTGTAAAAATCGACAAAGAGATTGGTTTTATGCAATATATCATAAGCTATGTAATTCGTTTTAAATAACTTGTAGTTTTTATATACCAATCTATCCATTTCATCTGCAATGGCCCTAACCGTTGTTTTTAAATCGCCTGAAAAATCAATATTTTCTTCATTTAACTTTTCAAAATGTAAACTCACATCGCCTTTATACTCCTCAACACCTTTAATGATGCTATTGATATTTTCAAATTTCGCCTTTTTATATCCTCCTAACTCATCTTTCGTTTGCAACTCCACTGCTTTTTCAACCG
Organism: Aureibaculum algae; assembly: GCF_006065315.1. Taxonomy (GTDB): domain Bacteria; phylum Bacteroidota; class Bacteroidia; order Flavobacteriales; family Flavobacteriaceae; genus Aureibaculum; species Aureibaculum algae. The sequence goes on from NZ_CP040749.1 coordinate 3,398,165, forward strand.
CACAAGGCTCATATTCGTAAGATACAGAAGAAATTACAATATGCAAGTCTTTTAAAGATTGCTTCAAATTAGTGCCTCCACTCATTAGCAACATTCGCACCAACCCAGGAAAGGTTTTATCATTACCATCTTTCGTTCGTCCATTACCCTGAGCTATCCATGAAGAAACCTTTTTATGAGCAATAGAATACCGTAAATAGGCAGATAAATTCTTGGCATTTTGCAACAATTCTACACGTGTACCGGTTCTAAAAACAGTATACATATTGTTCAATTTTGCCACACGTTCCATTACCGAGTTTACAATAAGGTTATCGCCTAAAGAAATTTCAGTAAATGGATATCCTCTATGATATAAAGTATATTGTAACAAACCTGAATCTAAAAAGATATCGCGATGGTTAGAAATGTATAGGTTATTCCCTGCTTTCGCTACGTCTTCAAGGCCTGTGATGTGTAAATTATTAATAGAATTTTCAATCAACGAACGAATCATAGGTTCTATAAAGTTGACTTGAAAATCGGCACAATTGTTACATTTATTAAGTTTATATACAATCTCCTCATCTGACCAATCAGGATAAATATAACGTACGCCGTTTTTAAATTTAGTATTGGTAGTTAGCCATTGCAAGGCTGCATCAATTTGCTGTTGATTGTAAGGTGCAATGGTTTCAAATATAGTAGCAATTTCTTTGGTTATTGTCATACAATTGTTTGATTATACCTGTTTCTATTGGCCGTAGGCTCATTGTATCTTGTAATACAGCTTAAAAAACAGGAACTTTATTTACATCTTAGACTTGATGCAACAATATTTTTTTTAAAAATATGGCATTTCCAATCAATATACAAAATTATCTTTTATCAATAAACAAAATGGGTTTTCTGCTCATTTTAGGGAATTTCAAGGCATTAATAGACTCAATATCATGTATTTCTAACGTTGGCAATACTCTTAACTTGGCACGGCAATGGTCTTTAATACGGTCTAATAATTCGTGAGAAGGTGATTCTGTTCCAATTTTTATCAAGATCTCATCCGTACCAATGTCATTATGAGAAATTTCTATGATGTAATTTTCAATGGCATCAAAATCATTTAATAAGTCATATAAGGCAGGTGGGTATAGCGTAGTACCCTTATATTTTACCATTTGTTTTTTTCTTCCCATAACAGGACTCAAACGCATTGTATTTCTACCACAAGCACAAGGTTCTCGATGCTCTCTAACAATATCTCCCGTTTTAAAACGCAACAATGGCATCGCTTCAACACCCAAGGTAGTAATGGTTAATTCGCCATATTCCCCTTCTTTTACAGGATTGTTATCGTCATCTAATATTTCGGTAATGATAAGTTCAGGATGATGATGCCCGCCTTGTTTAGCTTCGCATTCCGTAAAAGCCGTACTCATTTCCGTGGACGCATAGGTAGAAAATAAGTCAATTTTCCACTTTGAAGTTATTTTATTTGCCAACAGGTTCAATGAAAAATCTTCGTTACGCAATGACTCTCCAATACAGATTACTCCTTTTACGCTAGACGCATTGTAATCTATCTTGTTGGCCTCGGCATAAGCAATCAGTTTTAATAAAAAAGAAGGTACAGCAATTAAATACTTAGGGTTAAATTTTAAAATAGAATCCCATTGTAATTCAGGTATACCCGCTCCTACCCTAATAATACTTGCTCCTAGTTTTCTGACTCCTAAAAAATACGCCAAACCTGCCACAAATCGCCTGTCCATCGTTGTCATTAGCTGCACAGTGTCATTTTTAGTAACACCTGCACAGGCAAAAGAAATGGCTTCGTTATAGGCCAATCTATCTAAATCAGCATCAGTCAACGCGAAGGTAACGGGGTTACCCATGGTACCTGAAGTTGTAACATAATCTACAATATCGTTTTTAGGCACACATAAAAAATCATCGTTATGAAGCTGTAAATCGTCTTTGGTAGTTACCGGAATTTTAGCTAAATCTGACAGTGTTTTAATGCTAGAAATAGCTATATTTTGAGAGGCAAATACTTTTTTATAGTACTTAGAATTTGCTTGAAGATACGTTAATAAGATCTGTAATTTCTCTTCCTGAAAATGTTGAATTTCAGCGGTAGATTTAGTTTCAATAGTTGGCGTCATGCAATACATATGTGAGAGGGCTAAAGTATGAAAAAAGTGGACAGTAAAAAAAGTTTACAGCTGGCAGTATTTAGCTCTCTGGCTTTTTGAACTGTTTACAACACGCCGTTAATAAAAATAACCTAGGGTACAGAGCAGTGTTTCTAGTCCATTTTTAAAATTAGAATTTATTTTAACAGAATATTAAGAAGTTGGCAAGGTTTTAGATAAACCTCTACTTTTACTAACAAAAACTTCATTAAAATGAGAAAACTACAATTGTTGAGCCTATTCACTATTATTTCTTTAACCACCGCCTTTGCACAAGAAGAATGTGATGAACTAAAAATGGTACTGAGTAACAAAGAAGCTGTAATAGCTACGCAAAAAGAGGCTATTGCAAAACAGCAAAAAGAAATAGCATACTACCAAGAGACACTAAATTTAATTAATTCCAAAATTTCTTCAGAAACAAACGACGTTACGTTTAAAATTACTTCAGCAACCGGCGATACTAACTCTGCAGAAGTTCTTATTGAAGGTCTAATGATAAATAATGGTGTATTACGAATGATGCAAATTGGTAGTACCGAAGCGTTTGACCCACAAGGAAATAGCTTAAAGTACTCAAAATTAAACATTGGTCTTGGTAAACGTGTAGATAAATTATTCAGTGATGTACCTGTAAAATTCTCAGCCTCCTTAAAAGGGGTGATAGAAGGGACTCCATTTATTAAAAGTTTGGTAGTAAAATTTTACACAAAAAGTAGTGGCCCTCAAAAAACAATCAGTGTTGCCTTTAAAAACATCCCTGTAGTCTGGTAATAAAACACAGAATGCCTCCCTATATTATTTTGAATACTATTTATATCACAAAAAACAGATATCAATGAGGTAGTAAAACCGCTTATAAGAAAGAATTTTATGAGTATGAGAGCATGTAAGGAAGAAATTTAAACAATCTTGCAATGGCTAAAGTGCTATTCAAAAAAGTTGAGGACAACGATACATTTCCATGGTTTCTTCCATTGTTTTCTTAAATCGGTGTATCAATTCCTGAATTTCTGCCTCATTATACGATGCAAAACCTATACGGATACAATTGTGACCTAACTTAGCACTATCATATCGTTGCCAATTGCCAATTTCTAAGTTGTACTTTTTGGCAACTTCAGCAACAGTTGCCCATGAATATTTTGAATTCAACTTGGCCCAAACTGCCATCCCTCCTATGGGCGTATCAAACTCAATACAACTGCCCAATTCATCTTTTAATAATTTACAAAACAAATTGCGTCGTTGCTGATAAATTTTCATCACCTTACGAATATGCCGATCTAAATCGCCCGACTTTATAAAATCAGCAAATGTTAATTCTAGTAAGGCATCCCCTTGCCTGTCTACAACACCTCTTAATTTCGAAGCTTCATCAACAAATTCTTTTGAAGCAATTAAATAACCAATTCTAAAAACGGGAGCTACTGTTTTACAAACCGAACCAATGTATATTACGTTTCCGTTGGTATCGTGACTCGCTAATGGTAAAATTGGAGCGTGATTGTAATTAAAATCGTAATCATAATCATCTTCAATTATTGCAAAATTATAGTGCTTTGCAAGGTTTAAAAGGTGAATTCTCCTTTTGGCTGAAAGCGTTACGGTTGTTGGGTGATGATGATGAGAAGTTACATATACCGCCTTTATTTGTTTTTGTTTACAGAGCTTTTCAATGACATCAGTTTGCATTCCGTTTTTATCTACCAAAACACGCTCTAGGGTAGCTTGTTGATTTAAAAAAGTAATATCTGCCGACAAATAATTGGTGTTTCCAACCACCACCACATCATCTTTTTGAAGTAACAACTGTGAAGATAACCAAATTCCCATTTGGCTACCACGCGTTATCAATACATTTTCTTTAGAGATATGCAAACCTCTGGTAGCATTTAAATAAGTCACCAAAACTTCTCGCAACGTATCATTTCCATATGTAGAGCCGTAAGATAAGTGTTCAAAAACGTTTTTTTTAGAAGAAATCCGTCGATAGGTTCTTGCAATTTCATCCATGGGCGTTAATCTCGCATCTGAAACACCATCATCAAAATACAAAAATTCTTCCTTCCTTTTGGCAAGGCTTTTAGGTGAGATATTATTCTTATAAAAAGAAAATCCCGTATCCATTTTTAAATCAGAAAGGACAGTATCATCTAATTTTTGCTGATTTAGTACTGGTAAATTACGATGTACAAAAGTTCCTTTTTTAGGAATACTTTCTACCCACCCCTGAAGCAACAACTCTTCATAACAAGCAACAATTGTTTTCCGATGCACATGGAGCTGTGCCGCCAAGGTTCTACTACCAGGAAGCTTCGTGGTAGGTGCCAAGGTTTGATTTTTTATAAACTGAATAATTTGATTAGACAGTTGTAAATACAACGCCTGATTGCTATTTCTATCAAATTGAATACTGGTTTTGTACGGAAACATCTGGACTATTAAATATATCTATTCTGGACGATTATGACAGTCCACAAATATATTATTTTTGAAGTGTAAAACAAAACCGCCCTATGATTCATCTCGAAAAATTTAATCAATCAGATTATAACAGGTTAATCAACTGGATTACTTCAGAAGAGCAAATGGTACTTTTTAGTGGACAAATATTCGATTACCCCATTACCAACAGTCAACTTGATAGGTATCTTGACTGTACCGATAGGTTGGTATATAAAGCAATTCAAACGGACACCAATGAAGTTATTGGTCATGCCGAATTAAATGCTATCAATGTAAGAAGTAGCAGTGCACGAATTTGTCGGGTTTTAATTGGCGATAAAAACGCTAGAAACAAAGGTATTGGAAGTTTAATTATCAAGGAATTGGTACGTATCGGTTTTACAGAACTCAAACTGCACCGCATAGATTTAGGGGTACATGATTTTAATACCCAAGCCTTAAAATGTTATGAAAAATGCGGATTTAAAATAGAAGGTTTACTCAAAGATAATATGAAATTTGGCACTGAATTTTGGTCATCATACAATATGAGTTTACTCAACAACAAAATATAAAAACAATATAAAATAGAAATAGTTTGTTAGAAATAAGACCCAATTGCGAACATTGCAACAAAGATTTACCAAACACAGCCACAGATGCCATGATTTGCTCTTTTGAATGTACATATTGCAAAACATGTGCACTTGAAATTTTCGAAAATGTATGTCCTAGTTGTTCCGGTAATTTTGTGGAACGCCCTATTAGGCCACAACAAGAAATAAGGCAACACCCTGCTTCAAATGAACGTATTTTTAAACCAAAAGAGTTGGAAAAAGCAAAAATAAATACTGAAAAATTTAAAAACCTATCCCCAGAAAAAAGATAATTATGAAGGAATATTCAAAATCGAAATTAAACAGAGTAAAGCGTGGACAAATTAGAGCTACTTATGATGTTGAAAAAATCAACACCATTTTAGATGCTGGTTTTATAGGCTATGTAAGTTATGTATATCAAGGTGGAGCTATTACGTTACCCATGGCTTATGGAAGAAAAGACAACAAAGTGTATTTGCATGGCTCGCAAGCCAACAGAATGTTACTCGCTTTATTAGAAGCAAAACAAATGAGCATAACGGTTATGCATTTAGACGCATTAGTTTTGGCTCGTTCTGGTTTACACCATTCTGTAAACTATCGTTCTGCAACGGTATTTGGTACCGTAAAAAATATAGTAAATCCAAAAGAAAAAGAGGCAGCTCTTCATTGTTTTATGGAACATATGATGAAAGGAAGATGGGACGGAATTAGACCCATGCATCCAGAAGAAATAGACCGAACTTTAGTCGTAGAAATGACTATAGAAAATGCCTCTGCTAAAATTAGAGATGTGGGTGTGGGCGACGAACCTGAAGATTACGAATTAGAGGTCTGGGCAGGTTTAGTTCCTATAAAGCAAGTTGCCGAATATCCAATTGTTGATAAAGGGTTACCTCAACAACTAGATATTCCGAAACATGTATTGGATTATTATGAGCAACACAAAGCATAAAAATACGTGGACAACTCATGAACAATGTATGAAACACTTTTATTTAGATATAAAAAAAATAAAATTTAATTTATTAACTTTGAATGCATTATCACTTAAAGAAAACAGTATGTAAATAGTTACCTTTTTGTTTGGCAATTAAATTTGACAATAGCTACAAAAAAACGAGTGATTGCAAATATGACTTTATTATGAAACCTCAAATAAAACGTATACTTAGAATCCTATTTATTATGGCAAGTATAGGCTCTCTGTACTTTGTACCGTGGATTCTTGTAAAAGCATGGATAATGCCACTACCCGATACCGTTCAAGAACAAGTAAATAAGGCGATAACGTACGGTTTTGACGGAATGATTGTGTATGTTGATGAAGCAGGCAAGCCGCCGGCATTTTACGCAGCAGGATATAAAAACAGAGCAGAAAAAACACCCGCCGATCCAACATCATTATTTAAAATTGCCAGTATAAGTAAATTGTATGTGGCGGTTGCCATTACAAAGCTGGTACATAACAAACGTTTGTCCTTAGATGAAACCCTTGCCCATTACTTTCCTGAATTGGTAGGAAAAATTGCATATGCAGATAAAATCACCCTCAGAATGATGGTGCAACACCGTAGTGGCATTCCCAATTACGTAGACCATCCCCATTTTTGGGATAATCCGTCAAAAAATAATGAAGAAGCCCTTGCTTATGCATTAGATATGCCACCGACCTTTAAACCCGATACTGATTATGGGTACTCAAACACCAATTATTTGTTACTCCGTAGGCTTATAAAAAAAACAGTGGGTTATGATGACCACCAATATATAAAGGAAGTTATTTTAACACCTTTAGGTCTGAAAAATACGTTTGGATCTTTGAATGAAGTACACATAGGTGATGTTATGAGTGGCTATTATGTGGGGTATGACGACGATTTTAAAACAGATAATGTGGGTATGCTAGCTACTGCTGAAGATGTGGGTACATTTATACGAGCATTAAATGAGGGTACTGTATTTGACACAGGCGAACAAGAAATCTACAGTTCTATTTACGAGTATGAGCACACCGGATTGGTACCTGGCTACCAAAGCATTGCAAAATACCATAAAGACATAGACACCGTAGTTATTCAATTTACGAGTACTACAAATTTTGACGGCTACAACTGGAATTTATCAGAGATTTTTTACAGTAGAGTTGTAAAAATAGTGAAGAAAAGTCGATACTAAGATCAGACATTTCAGCTACACTACGATATAAAATGTTAAAGCTATTTATGGAGCAGTAAATGATAAAAAAAATAATGTATTTTTACCCCATAAACATATTTAACAAATCTCGATTCCCCCATTTTTATGAAATATTTTAGCACTATCCTAATCCTTCTTTTTATAGCTACCACATTATTATATTCTTGTAGAATTGACCCAAAAGCAGCCCCTAAGGCTAAAACAACCAAATCTATTACTGGAGAACCTGCTCAAAATGCAAGTGGCGTTTGGCACTATACCTGTCTAAGTGGTTGTGCTGGTGGTGCTGGTGCGGCTGGTATGTGTGAGACTTGTGGAAACCCCTTAGTACATAATACGGTTTATCATGGTGGTAGTACACCAACACCAACAGGCCCTAATGCTAATGCCCCCTTTGTTGTACCACCTGCTACAACAAGTGCTACTAATGCAAATGGAGTTTGGCATTACACCTGTAGTAAAGGATGTGCTGGAGGTGCTGGAGCAGCTGGCTCTTGTGTTAATTGTGGAAACACATTGGCTCATAACCAAGCGTATCACCAGTAAAACATACGCCACCCCAATATTTCATAGAATTTATTAATTCAATAACTCCATAGTTTTAGAAACACTAAACAACCTGTAATTGTAAATAAAACAGTGCACTCACTTTAACATGCATTTGTTGAAATGCATTAACTTTGGATAGCTCGCTAACCAGCACTTAACTTTTCTATCCGTAATATTTGAAAATTAGATGTGGTTTAAGCGAAAATAACGTTTAACGTTAAAAGGAAATAAGCACTCCCGAAGCGTCGGGACGTTTGTACAATAGTTGCCATACATTAACGGAACGCACTCAAAATAGAAAATAGTAATAAAATTATGGATAAAAAAAAAGAAAATAAAGGAAGTCTGATTTCAAGTATTGGTGGATTATTTACAATAATTGGAATGACATTATTAACATTGAAAAGTTCAGCTATATTTTATCTTTCTTTTACAATACTTGGTGTGGTTTTAGCTGCTTATGGCGTTTTTGTAATGCTTAAAGCAGGACAAATAGGTGGAAATAATAAAAAATAAATAACCTTGAATTTTCAATAAAATTGAGAACGAGAATCAAATCGAGCTTTTTAGTAAGTTAGTGGGATAAAAATCTGAATTGGAAACTAAAAAAAGTCTTGCCTCTATTACAAAGTGCCAATTGTTTTACTTTAACACACTAAATATAATACTAAATGAAAATTGAACGAATATTAATAGTATTATTAGCTATAATTAGTATCGTAATTGGAATTAAATACTATCAAGTAAATGAAATTAACAAAAATTTAATGAATAGTAAAAACTTCAATTCTAAATGGAGTCCAAGTGAAGAAATGCTAAATAGTTATTGGAAAAATAACAACAAACTATCTAACCAGTATATTGACCGAAACTTTGATAATAATTATGAGATTATAAATACATATGATTACGTCGGAAAATTAACACAGTCAAGTTATGACTCCAATGAAAATGGAATTTATGAACGGAATAAAATTTTTAATGTTATTGGAGAGGTGGTTGGAGCCTGCAATGATAAGGACGAAGATGGAGCAATAGATGAATTAATTATGTCTTTGGATAATAATAATGAATTGAAATTTATTGATTCTGATATTGATGGGCGTTATGAAAAAGTAATTATGACTAATAAAAAAATTCATAAAATTACTGAGATTAATATTGATAGTTTATTTAATCACGAATACTAAATCTTTTGCAGTCAAGTCTTAACACAAACCAGTACATTTATTTACAAATTATCCAATTATGTTACTTTAACACGCTTAATTCCCTTTCGTAAAAAGAGCAACGAGCAGCATATACATTGGAGTCCAGCTACCAAGAAAAAAAACGAGGCGAAATTGAACAGCCAAATAGTTCGAAAAGAAATTAAAGCAATAAAAAAGATGAGTTCCATTTTTTTTGAATCAAACAGTTATTTTATTGATGAAAAAGTTAATTATTTTAAGTTTGAAAATAGTTACAAAGTGTTTAATGACAAAGGAAAAGAGATTGGTTCTGTAAACCAAAAATTATCGTTTGGACAAAAAGCTCTGAGCTTACTCTTAAATAAAAGCATGTTGCCTTTTCAACTAGAAATAAAAGATACTTCTGGTAATTTACAAACCACAATATCTAGAGGTTGGACCTTCTTTATGTCAACCATTGTAATTGATGATGCTAAAGGCAAGACTATTGGTTCTATAAAACAGAAGTTTAAATTATTTAAACCCACTTTTAAAATAGTTAATACATCTGGGCAAATTCTGGCTGTAATTAATGGCGATTGGAAAGCTTGGAACTTTCAAATAAAAGACGGTTACGACAAACCGATTGGAACCATAAGTAAAAAATGGAATGGTGCAATGAAAGAAATTTTTACCTCAGCGGACAAGTATAATGTAGATTTTAATTCAAACTATACCGATATAACCAATAAAATGGCAATACTATCAAGTGCCATAACCATTGATATGGTTTTAAAAGAAAGTAAATAATTACGTACAACCTCTTGTTAATAAAACAGTAAAAATACCAAACAACTATTGCTGTTAATTTCTTAACTTTGAAAGTGTTCGCTAACAAATACTTCATTTTTCAATTCATATAATTTGAATTTAGTTTTTGTTTAAGCGGAAACTAAAACCATAACGGGTATAAACGCTCCCGAAGTATCGGGACGTTTAAACAATTGTTGTAGTGCATTTGAAAAAAAAATCAAAAACAACCAAATTTATTAACTGGGGGAATTTAAAAATATTAAAGAATTTAGAATTACAAAGGAATTCACAATCACCCCAATTAAATACCGTTTATTAAAATAAATAATTTAACCTAACCAATATGAAGTTAGTAATAAAATGTAAAGATTGTCGCGAAGAAAATAAAGTACCAAACTATGCCAGAGACCGAGTTAATTATGCGAAGAAATTTGGAGACAAATTTGAATTGAATTGTAAAAAATGTAATAAAACAAATGAATATCATGTGGACGACATAAGAGCTGAAAATTATAGATTAGGAGAAATAATTACTAACCGAATTATCGTATTGGTTATTGTATCTGTAATATCAATTATTTTGATGATTGCCTTTTGGGGAAGCCCGATAAGCTGGAGTTTTATACTATTGCCAATTGCGACCTTATTCTTTTTTAAAAATAATGACTCTAAAAAACAACTCAACTTTAATAAACACAAAATGAAAGGACGAATCCCCACTAGCGGATTGAAACGATAAGAATAACGGAAGCAATGTACTTCAAGAATTTAGTGTATTTGAAAAAATGGAAAATCAGTTTAAAATTTTACTGCTGACCTTAACACTTGGAATCTCAAGTTGCTCAAGTTCCTTTATTGTAAAAACAAAAAAGAAAACGATTAACTTGGAATCACTACCTGAAAATTCAATAAAAGTTGGAGTTGATAATGGAATTGTTCAAATAGTGTTTGACCGAAATGATTTAACTGACTTGTTCGAAAAAGATTTAAACGAATGGTTGGACCCTCGAATAAAATCATATGTTGAAAATTTAAAATCATTAAAATCCGACACGATTTATAAAAAGGACAAAACAATCGGAATTTTACCACTTTCTGAATACGAATTGAAATTCCACTCTCTAATCTTAAACGGAAAAGCGGAAATTAAAAATAAAGAAACTAACGAAAATATAAAACGAATTAAATATAAATTTACGAGAGATAAACTCGGTGGACAAAATGCTTATTTCTATACTGAAAACGGAATTGAATTTTATGAAATTCTACTTGCTTTCGGAGAATAAAAAAGGCACTACAACAATGTATAACAAAAATAGGGAGGTTTGGTGCCTGAATAAAGGCTTGGGCATATTTACTTGGCCACCAAATCTTTTGATTTGGCTTGTGGATAATCTTAAAGGAAATTGCTAATTTAAAACCCTACTTTTGTTATTCACTAAAGTTTTTACCAATTAATCTATGAGATATTTCATTAGCATTTTCCTGTTTTTATGTTTAGAAAACAATGCCCAATCTCAAAGTGTAAGCGTTCAGATTCAAGATAACGTAGTACTTTTCAAAGAAGGAAAAGATAGCATACTATGCTACCAAATAGCTAATAAAGACCTAAATGGCAAGCATAAAAGATCAAATTATATTCATCCATTGTATACGTTAGATGGTAAAATTTTAACTGAAGATTTTCCTTCAGACCACCCTCACCACCGTGGTATCTTCTGGGCTTGGCACCAATTGCATATTGGAGACAAACAAATTGGTGACGGGTGGGAAATAAAAGATTTTAAATGGCAAGTACTTTCAGTTAAAGAACTAAAAAAGAAAGGCAAACAAAGAAGTATTAAAGCCAATGTGGTTTGGAAGTCTCCTTTGTGGTTAGATGATAACGGAAATGAAAAGCCATTGGTAACTGAGTATACTACCATTACGGTATACCCAAAAGCAAAGAACTATAGACAAATTGATATTGAAATTTCCTTGATTGCAGAGGAACCCAATATGCGTATTGGAGGATCTGATGATAAAAAAGGATATGGAGGTTTTTCGACTAGAATTAGACTCGGTGAAGACATCGCATTTACAAGTGCTATTGGATCAATTAAACCGGAACAACTACCAATTAAAGCAGGAGGTTGGATGGATATCTCCGAATCGTTGGGACTTAAGGACTCATTAGCAGGTATTTCAATTTTAAGTCATCCCAATAACCCAGGTTATCCAAATCCTTGGATTTTGCGTTCAAAAGCCAGTATGCAGAACGCTGTATACCCATACCCTGGTGCAAAACCGGTTATTCTTTCTGATGTTGAACCTACCCTATTACGGTACCGTTTACTTATTCATAAAGGATTAAAAGCATCAGAAATTTCAACGCTACATACACACTATGGAAAAATGTAGTCGTTTTTAGTGTTTTAAAAGAAAGTAAATAAATACACCTATAATACCTGTTCATAAAATACCTGTAACTCTAAACAACTATTGCTTTAAAATTCTTACTTTTGAAAGTGTTCGCTAACAAACACTTATCTTTTCTATAGGTATTATTTGAAATTAGATGTTGTTTTGTCAACACATAACGATAAAAGATATTACCAATCATTAGTTGTGTACATGTTAAAAACCGAGAATAATTGAGAAAAATTATTTATATAATTGCTTTGATTCTATTACTAGTCGGAATTACATTATTTGAATTTATGGCCTATAATTCAATGGTCAGTTTAAAATATGAAACACATGAATTGAATGATTGTATTTCACTAGTTTCTGAAATTGACTTATGCAGAGCAATAAGAACATTTCACATTATAGCAATTCTTTTCGGACTGACAATTATGGGACTTTTGATTTACAAAAAACGGATTTTAAAATAATAAAGTGAGAATGAAATTTAAAATATTTATTTGTGTATTGTTATTTATAGCTTGTAGTTGTAGTGTAGAAAATGACCGAGAGAAATATGCTAAAACAATAATTGAAAAAGTAGAAAAATTTAAAACGCAAAAAAACAGATTACCCAAAAATGTTTCTGAAATCGGACTAATTGAACTTGAAAACAGTAAAGCTTTCTACGAAAAAACAACGGACTCAACTTATATCGTTTGGTTTGGCTTAAGTCTCGGAGAATCTAAAATTTTTAATTCAACAACAAAGGAATGGACAAAAGGTGGATAAGTGTAAAGTAAAACCATCACGCAACAACAGTAACCATTGCACACCTTTTAAAAACATCTTTTTAACTCAATAATTGCTTTATTACAGCTATTTAAGAGCTCCTTACAAAAATAACTCCATTTTTTTTTAGAAACAAGGTTAAAAAAATTACGATTGTGAATAAAACAGTAACCTAAATTAAAATTAATTTATTGAATTGCCTTAACTTTGAAAAGGCTCGCTGACAAACACTTATCTTTTCTATAGATATTATTTGAAATTAGGTATTGTTTTGGCTACACATAACGATAAAAGACATTAACCATAATGTGGTTACACATATATTGGCGGTAATAAATAAATTATAATTATGACAAATGTTTTAGATAAAAACATAGGATTTATTAAAAATCCTTTTTCTAAATTTTCAGCAGAAGAGGAAAGAGAGTTTCATTCTGAAATATTCTATCCACCAATCTTCTATAATACATTATTAGACGATTTAAAGACTGGTACAAGTAGGTTCATATTAGGTCAAAGAGGTCATGGAAAATCTTCAATTATACATAAACTTAAAATAGATCTTGAAAAATCTAACGTATTGACTATAACTATTGATAGATTTGATGAAATTTCTTTAACAAATAATAAAATAGAAATTCTCAACTTAATTCTTAATCAATTTGTAACGAAATTCGTTATTTTCTTAGAGAAGAACAAACATCTATTAAAAAAACTAAATAAAAATGAAAAAGAAGAATTAGCTCTTTTAATAAAATTATTTTTCAAACCATTAACCACTTCAGAATTTGAAAAAAAATTTAATAATGTTAAAAATATTAAAAGAGAAAAAATTTTAAAAAAAATTTATAATTACCTTATACACCCAACTAATGCTCTATTAAATACAGGTGTACTAATAACTTCAAAGCTAGTATCAGAATCTCTGAATTTACCTAATGATATAGAGACAAAATATACTGAATTTTTAAAAGAATTTGATATTAAAGCTGAATACAATGCAAATGTTGATGAAAAAGAATTATTAAAAAGTAAGAGAACATTAAAAGAACTTCTAAGTAAATTAAATTCTATTGCGAAAAAAACATATTTTAACTCATCGGTTATTCTATTTGATAAAGTAGATGAATTTCAAGATTTGGAACAAGATATAGATAAAATTGCTGATTTTTCTAAAGACTTACTTACGGACACTGAATTGTTAATGCAAAATGATATAGCAATTGCCTTTAGTTTATGGTCTGAAGTAAAACCTACTCTATCAAGAGTTGTTCTATTTGATAAATTTAAAGAAATTGATATACGTTGGAAGAATGCTGATATGGTTCCTTTGATAGATAAAAGAATTAAATATTTTAGTGCTGGCGAAAAAAAATTTAAAGATTTATTTGATTCAAGGACGGAAATTGATGAAATTGTTAATATTTCAAATAGGTCGCCTAGAGATTTGATATCTTGTATGTCCGATATATACGATTATCAGAGTTCAAGACCTGATGTTACTAGATTTGATGGATCATCCGTTTCAAATGGTTTAATAAAATTTGCAAAACGATATGATTATTTATCAATGTACCCATCTCTTACTGCTAAAAATAAAGATGTTCTAACCACAATTAATAATATTTTAAGAAATAAAAAAACTTCATTCTCTATTAAAGACCTAAATATTACATTTAATCAAAAAAATAATTGGTGTAGAAGACAGATTGAATTAATGCTAAAATATAATTTGATCGAAGAAAACGTAATCTTAGGTTCAAGTAATGAAAAAATATATGACGTTTTAGACCCCAAAATTATACATTTAATAAAGAGAAATATTATTAGTCTTGACAGGTAAATATTAGCGACAACAACAGTAACCATTACACATCTTTTAAAAACATCTTTTTAACTCAATAATTGCTTTATTACAGCTATTTCAGAGCACCTTAAAACAATAACTCCAAAGTTTTAGAAACAGGGTTAGAAAAATTACGATTGTGAATAAAACAGCAACTTATTTTAAAATTAATTTGTTGAATTACCTTAACTTTGAAAATGCTCGCTGACAAGTACTTATCTTTTCTAGTTTTATAAAAACTTAGTAATATGGTTTTGTTTTGGTGAAAAATTAACTCGATAAAAGGATACAATCTCAACATAATTATTATTTAATAAAATAAACTCTATGAACACATGGAATATGAAACAGTTTTAAAGCTTGCCGTTTCCTTAGTAGGATTAATTTCCTTTATTATAAAAATATTAGATTCATTTTCTCAAACCAGTAGAAAAAGGAAATTAAAAACAGACCTAGATTTACTCGACAAGATTAATTCTTCCAATATTGATTCAGAAGACAAAGTAAAAGTTAATGAACGATTAAAGGAAATTCTTCAAGAATATCTTGACATTAAAGAAACTACAATTAAGTGGTTTGATATATTCTATGCTTTAACTTTATTTGTTGGTTTTGGGTGGTGGACAATTTACATTTACCAAGTCAATACTGAATTTAGTCCTTGGACAATACTAACAGGCCTTTTTTCTTTTGCAGGTTTATCATTACTTATTGATAACAAATGGAGAAAAAAGAAAGAAGGTAAAGTTATTCTTAATATTACAATATTGGATGACTTCAAATATGCGGTTATAATACTAGGGTTAGCTTTACTTATAGGGTTGTTTTTATATACAAAGCACACTGGATATAGCCATTGGTATATTTTTATTGGTATTTTAATCCCAATTGGATTTAAAATGCTTGCTGACGGAATAGAATTAAAACAAAGAAAACAAGTCTAAAAAGGTCTTTGAGTTAACCTTGATTAGTTTAAAAATGTTTTTTTTTCATAATGTTGATAAATTTATAGACATAAAAGATACAAACGTTATTCGAGATTATTTGATAATTGTTGTAAATAAAAAAAATGGAGGAATATAAGAATCTGTTCTACGTAAGGGAAAAAGCTCTTGCAGAAGCTAAGCTAAACAATAATTATAAAGAAAGTATTAGAATTTATGAAGAGCATACTATTTATAAACCTGCTGAACATCCAAATACTCCTGTAATTTTAAAAAAAATTCGATCTGCTTATAAAGGAAACACAATAGAATATCTAAACAATCTTTATTTTAAATTTTTACAAAAAATTCAACAAGCTGATAAAGCAAATAATATAAATGAACTATTATTTAATTCACAAATCAGCCTTGGACTTATAGAACCCTTGATATACTATAACTACAAACATTACAATAGTTTTGATATTAAAACGATACCAGCTATTGATAAAGGTCTTATATATTTTTCAGTAAATGGAATAATTGGCCAATTAAAGAATATAGCTGACATAGTTGAATTTTTCCCCGAGCTTAAATTTTACAAATTTCATGTTGATTTAGCTTTTAAAAGAGCAAAGCTTTCTTCAAAAATTTATAATCAAATTAAAAATAATGGAGACTGCCAGCAATCAAAACTTAAAAATAAATTGGAATTAAGTGATGGTAGATTTATCGCTACAACCATTAATTATATGATAAAAGCAAAAAAATTAGATAAATACAAAATTGGAAAAGAAACATTCATTAAAATTGAATAAAATACGACAACTTATGACTAGCTCTAGTTTATTTAATAAAACGCTAATAAATTTTCTATTCAGTTTTTATTTGCTAAATGAAATACTTAAAAAATGTAACAGACGAGCGAAGCGAACTGACGAAGCAAACCAAATACAAAACAATTACCACCATTAAAAAAGCAACCATACTATATGACAGAAATTATTGATTTGAGTCAAGAAATTTACGAAGGAATGCCTGTTTATAAAGACCTTCCACAGGTTAAAATGACTATTCATAATACTCACGAAGAATGGAATGGTATAAAAAACCCAAAGACAAAAACACCTGCTGTCCATAAATTAGAATTAGGAGAACATACTGGAACTCATGTTGATGCTATAAACCATATGGAAATTCAGCATAAAGGAAAATCGATTGACAAAATGCCTTTATCAATGTTCTATAGGGAAGGAATCTGTTTAGATTTCTCACATAAAGGACTAAAAGAATTAATTGAACCAAACGAAATTGAAAAGGCTTGTAAAAAAGCTGGTTTAAAAATAAAAAAAGGAGATACCGTTTTATTTTATACAAACCATTATCGAAAATATTTTAATAGTGAAAATTGGAGTAATGGTCCCGGAATTACAACCGATTCAGCAAGATGGCTTGGAGAAAAGAAAATATCCGCTTTTGGAGTTGAAACAATGTCACCTGGAGTTCCTGGAATATCAAATAAGGAAGTTCATCATATTTGCGGAGAATTGAATTTTACACATTATGAGAATATGATAAACCTTCATTTACTAATTAACAAAGGAAGATTTAGATTTATAGGCTTACCTTTAAAAATAAAAGGAGGAACAGGTTCTCCTGTTAGAGCAGTCGCCATTTTTGAAAAATAAACTCATAAACTATTGGCAACAGCATATTTAATTTATTACTCGTGCCCTGCTACTTTCGTATGCTGAAGCGAACTAACAAAGTAAACCAGTTACAAAAACGTTGAGATACATTTGCCAACAAACAGTAAAATAAATGATTCAAACCGAACATTGTGATTTATGTGAATTCCCCAAAAGAGATTTGAAAAAAGGCTTGACTTGTGGTTTGACTAACAAAAAACCTGATTTTGAAGTTTCCTGTCCAGATCTTAAGTTCAGTAATTCGCTCAAAGAATATCTACCTGAATTGTTAAATCAAATTGTACAACTTGAAAAAAGAAAAGCATCTATATATCTAAATTTAGGTCTTTTTGCAGGAATCGGTTTACTAATATTATTTGGAAGTTATCCTTATCTCATTCAAAATTTTAAACAAACTTTTGATCCGGAATTTAGCTACTTGAATTGGAATTATTTTTTGTCAACACTTCTTCTTAGCTTTGTTGGAATTCGATTGATATTAATGGGATTCTGGCCATTCAATAATTATAGAAAAGAATTGAAAGAACTGCAATCTGAAAAGAGTAAAATAAATATGGTTCTTAAAAACTATGGAATTAAAATGGAAACATTAATGAACCTTGAAAAAAAATAAATTTATTAAATTAGTAAATCAGGTATCATTTAAATTAATTCAATACTCAAAATGACAAAACTGTATAAAACCATATTACTGATTTCATTTTCTATCATTGGACTTAATTGTTCGTCTGACGATAATAATTGTCCTGACCACATGACGGTTGACATAGATGACCCCTGAAAGCATGAGGCGAGCCGAAAAATGTGGATTAAGCCCTGCTGAACCATTAGGTGAACTTTGGGTTTCTGAAAGTTATCGACTACATAATCCTCAAATTGTAAAAACAACTGAAGAATGAAAAAATTATTTTTAGATGATGTACGTATTATCGAAATGGTTTATGACAAATCAATGGAAGCTGAATTTGATATTGTTAGAACTTATGAGGCGTTTGTGAAATACATCAAGAAAAATGGCCTTCCAAATTACATAAGTTTTGACAACGACCTTGGACTTGGTAAAGATGGAAAAGTTGCACCTGACGGATTAGCTGCAGCTAAATGGTTAGTATATGATTCTGGTCTAGATCTAAGAAATTTAGAGTTTAAAGTACATTCGGCAAACCCCGTAGCTGCCGAACAAATAAGAGGCCTTTTAAATAACTATATCAAACATTTGAAAACACAAGCAAATTTGTAAATTAGCCTAAAACAAACCCAATATGAATAAATACCTCTTTGTAATGTGTATTGCATTACTCTTTTCTTGTAACAACGAAAAAACACCAGCTTCAGAAAATGTAAAAGAAAACCTTAAAACCTTGGTAGAAGGAGAAACTTATGCCTATATGGAGAAAGATTATGAGAAATGGGCATCATACTGGGACCACACCAACGATGTATTACGCTTAAATGTAAATGATACAGGTTTTTCTCAAGATAGAGGTTGGGCTAACAATGGTGGAAAATTAGAATCCTTTTTTAAGGAGCACCCTGAGCCTATAACAGCTACTTTTGAAAACACCAACTATGATATTTATTATGATACAAATTTAGCTTGGGTGGCATTTGACCAAATTTGGACCAGCCCTTCTGGAGAAAAAAGTGTTGCAAAAGCTACCATTACCCTAATTAAAAAAGATAATGCTTGGAAAATCATATCGTATACCGCCATTCGCTATAAAGCCGAAGATGAACAAGTAAATATATTGGAAAGGAAGTAAATACGCTTTTGATTGTCCTAATGATTTGCTTGTAAGGTATGTATAAAACACTCCTGAAAAAAGCTAAAAACACAACCATGGCTAACACAAATAGTGACCTCAAGAAGACCCGTTTAATTTCATTGGATGCCTTACGTGGTTTCGACATGTTTTGGATTATTGGAGGTTCATCAATGATAATTACCTTAGTTAAAGTGTTAGGATTACCTGAAAACTGGGTAAACGGATTGGCTTTACAAATGACCCATGTAAAATGGGATGGTTTTCACTTTTTAGATCTTATTTTTCCGCTCTTCGTATTTATTTCAGGGGTTGCCATACCCTACTCTATTTTGTCTAAAAAAGCAAAAGGAGTCCCCATTAAAAAACTTCAATACCAAATTATAAAACGCTCACTCATAATCGTTTTTATTGGACTTAGTTTTAGTCTGTTCAAATTTAAATGGGAGGCAATCCGTTTGTACCAAGTCTTATGGCTGATTGGAATGAGTTATATGATTGGAGCTAGTATTACGTTGCATGTGGAAAGTTGGAAGTACCGATTGCTTATTTTCTTTGTTATACTTGTTCTTTATCACATTATTATTTTCTACTTACCTTATCCTGAAAAAGGTGAAACCATTACTCCAGGAAATAATCTTGCGGCATGGCTAGACCGTAACCTTATTAAAACAAACCTTGCCGTTGGTGTTTATGATGCCGAAGGCACCATACGCATATTTCCTGCCGCAATGGTCAGCGTACTTGGTGCATTAACAGGAGAACGAATAAAATGGTATGCACAACCCAAATTACGTTGTGGAATAGAGCTGTTAATAGCCGGATTGGTCTGTTTATTTCTCGGTTGGTGCTGGAGTTTTTCGTTTCCTATAATTAAAGGTCTTTGGTCTCCGTCATATGTGCTATGGGCATCAGGTTGGTCGTTACTTTTACTTGCTCTCTTTTATACTGTTATGGATGTCTGGAAATTAACATGGGTGGGATGGATATTTGTTCCCATCGGAATGAATGCTATTACCATATACGCAGCCCATTGGTATCTTCCACTGCACGATAGTAGAGACTTCTTTTTTCGTGGTTTTGCTAACCTTTTTGACAATCTAAATACCCAACAATTTATTCTATCAACAGGATTAGTGATTATTCAATGGATTATATTGTATATACTTTATCGAAAAAAAATATTTATACGGGTGTAGCTCAACACATTGAAAAGAAAGTCATTATGTTATTGCATAACACTTTCAACTCACTTTCAATGAGTTGCATTTAATCTATAGCCTAATTTGATTAGGTAAAAAATAGTACGGAAAATTCCTCTCAATATATTAACTTTGGACTAACACCAAGGTTGACGGCTTAATTAAGCTGCACAACAAGTCTATAAAATATTATTCCCTATACCATGAAAAGTTTAAAATTTACAGTTTTATTATTGCCATTTATACTTCTAATTACTTCTTGTTCTAGCTCTAAATGGTTAGAAGGAAAATGGGAAGGAACAGGCAATCAAGTTAGTGGTGAAACTTGGGAAGTCAACTTAAATTATACTGACAAAGAACACATTAGCATTAAATATCCCGATTTATCTTGCGGAGGCGTTTGGACGCTATTAAAAGAGAACAAAAAAGAAATCGTGTTTAAAGAAAATATCGCCTATGGTATTTCAAACTGTGACCAAGGTGTTGAAGCCTTTGTAAGTAAAATTAATGAAAACACTATTAAAGTGGAATATTACTTAAGAGCATATGACTCAATAAACCCTTTAGCAGAAGCCACCCTTTACAAATCAACAAAAAAGGTAAAGCAATAAAACCTGTACTTTCTTTAGTATTGACTAAACCTTATGCATTGTTTTCAATACAATACAACTTACACTGGTAAAAAACACGTTAAAAAACTAAGAACACACTGCGTTAATTGAATAATGGTCTATTTATTGTTGTAAAAAGAATAACCGTTTTATAATTAAAATAATTGGTTCCCTATACCATGAAAAATTTAACATTATTTACAATTTTCATCTTGTGTATAAGTCCGCTTTGCCATGGACAACATACATATATGTATACTCAACCCAAAAGTCTTGATGATGGATGGAAAACAGGGAATTTACAATCACAACAGGTGGACACCACATTAGTTTATAAGATGTTTAACCAAATAAAAACGAGGCAAAACGAAATTCACAGTGTGCTATTGGTGAAAAACAACCAACTTATTATTGAAGAATACTTTAAAGGAAACTCAGTAAACAAACCTCACGATCTTCGTTCCGTAACAAAAAGCATTCGATCATTATTAACGGGAATTGCGATTGATAATGGATTTATCGAAAGTATAGACGACCCAATATCAAAGTATCTCCATGTAGTGCCAAATAAAAATAGTGACCAACGAAAAGACAGCATTACAATCCGACATTTGCTAACAATGTCAACCGGGTTTGATTGCAATGATTGGGATAAGAAATCAAAAGGACAAGAAGATAAAGTCCATAAAAAAAAGGATTGGATTCAATACACACTTAACCTTCCAATGTTGAATAAGCCAGGAACCGTTTCAAATTATTGTTCTATGGGTACGATACTGTTAGCAGAAATAGTGAGTAAGGCTTCAGGGATGACAATTGATAAGTTTGCTGAGCAGTATTTATTCACCCCGTTAGGTATTACCAATGTACGTTGGGGCCATACTTCCAACAAAAAAATTATTCCTTCGGGTCAGAGATTGTATATGACTTCACGTGATTTGGCAAAAATTGGACAATTGATACTTAATAAGGGTAAGTGGAACGAAAAACAATTGGTATCGAAAAAATGGATAGAAGAATCAACCCTTCCTAAAACTAAAATTACGGCAATTGACTACGGTTATTTATGGTGGAATATTCCGTTTACTGTAAACGAAAAAGTATTTGTTTCTAAAACCGCAACAGGCAACGGAGGGCAGTATATTATGGTGCTACCTGAATTAGATATGGTTGCTATTTTTACAGGTGGTGCCTATAATTCAGATGAACAGATGTTACCATTTGCTGTAGTAAATGATATTTTTATCCCAACATTTATAGATCAAAAATAGCAAAGAGCACTGATAAATAGTGGTCATTTAGCGGATAGTATTATCATTATTTCTTCAAAATATTTCTACTTATGTTGAATTCGTGTTGTGTGTGAGAAAGGAGTTGATGGCAATTTTATAAAAACTATATTTGTCGCTTACTTTTTTCAGTAAGAATAAATGAACAAATTCGACACCAAATACCTCCCCTATTTTCCAATCTTCGGTTTGGGGCTCTACCTCATCGTATTTTACTTTGCTGCGTCTGCCTATCCTGGAGGATCTTATAATTACCCAAATGCCAATAATGGGTATAGTTTTGCTAATAACTTCTTGTGCGATGCCATGAATCCTATCACAGAAAGCGGTGCTATAAACAATGCTCGTCCCATTGCAGTCATTTCACATTTGATTCTCAGTTTAACCATGATTTCCTTTTTCTATATTCTTCCAAAAGTATTCAATGAAAAAAATCGGAATACACAAATGATTACCTATTTCGGAATAGCATCAATGACGGCACTTCTTTTTATGTTTACACCCTATCATGATTTAATGGTAACTTTTACTGGAGTATTAGGTACAATGGCAATGATTCCATTATTTATAGAGTTGCGACGTTTCAAAAACAAAGGCTTAAAACGACTGATGTACTTTTGCTTTACATTGAGCATTATCGTATTTTTAAGCTTTCAGACTAAAATTGGGTTTTATTACCTACCTTTTTTACAGAAAATTACTTTTGCAATAGATACTTGGTGGGTGGTTTCATCTTGTCTTTTTGTGATTAATAAAAATAGGGCCGCATTAAAACTCGTTCCTCAAAAAGTAAACAACAGATAAAAAATAGACAAGCGTTGACTTTACCCTGAAACAAGTTTTGACAAAAAAATCATAGTTATGAAAAAGCACAATTACAAGGTCAACGTAACATGGACAGGTAATGAAGGTGAAGGCACCTTAAATTACAAAGCTTATAACCGTAACCATACCATTTCAGCTGAAGGAAAATACGCCAACATCAAAGGTTCTTCTGATCCTTCTTTTTTAGGCGATGCCACAAGGTATAATCCTGAAGATCTCTTTTTATCTTCCTTGTCGGCTTGTCATATGCTTTGGTATTTACATTTATGCTCTGTACATCACATAGTAGTTACAAAATACGAAGACCATGCTACGGGAATAATGGAAGAAACCAAAAACGGAAGTGGACGATTTACGGAGGTTACCCTCAACCCTACTGTAACCATTACAGATGCTAGTCAAATTGCAAAAGCAAATGCTTTACACGAAGAAGCCAATGCGATGTGTTTTATAGCCAATTCTTGTAATTTCAAAATTAAACACAACCCGAATACCATGGTGACCGACATAAGTTGAAAATAAAAAAAGGTAAAATATAGAATTAGAAAATTAAAAAAATTAATTTAGAGAACAATAATATTCCATTTTTTACTCACGGCTATTCTAAATAAAATGAAAAATATCTTAATACTATTAATTTCAATTCTAAGTATCAATTGTTATTCTCAAATAACTTATAATAAAGGATATTTTATTAATAATTCTGATAAAAAAATAGATTGTGAAATTAAAAATATTGACTGGAAGAATAATCCTACAGAATTTGAATACAGAATTTCAGAAGATAAAGAGTTAAAAACGGCTTCAATAGCTTCAGTTAAAGAGTTTGGCATTTACAAATATTCAAAATACATCAGAAGTAACGTGGATATTGATAGATCTAGTAATAGAATTGAAGAGTTAAACACTCATAGAAACCCTGTATTTAAAAACGAAGAACTTTTTTTAAAGGTATTAGTAGAAGGCAACGCCAATTTATATTCATACAACAATACAGATGTTGTTAGATACTTTTACAGTAAAGAGGGCTCTGACATTGAACAATTAGTATATAAAAGATATAAAATAAATCAGGAAAAAATAGCTGAAAACGTTACGTTTCGACAGCAACTGTTGAATAACTTAAAATGTCAACATATTTCATCTAAAGACATCAACAAAACAAATTATGGCAAAAATAAATTAATAAAATTATTTGTAAAATATAATCAATGCGAAAATTCAGAGCTTATTGATTTTGAAAATATACAGAAAAAAGATCTATTCAATTTAACATTTAGACCCCGTATCAACAGCACATCATTTTCTGTAGATAATTCTAGATACAATTCGACAGATAGCGATTTTAATACTAATATAAATTTTGGTTTTGGTATTGAAGCAGAGTTTATAATGCCTTTCAACAAAAATAAGTGGTCGGTAATAATTGAACCTACTTATAATAAATATAAATCTAAAATTGAATTAACTACCCAAAGAATTCAAAGCGTCGAAGCAAAATATAATTCAATTGAATTACCAATTGGAATCAGGCATTATTTTTTTATTAATGATGATTCAAAAGTATTTGTTAATGCTTCTACTATTTTTGATATTTCATATAACTCTAACGTTGATTATGAAATTTCAACGGATTTAAACATAATTTCAACTGTAAATTTGGCTTTTGGTGCAGGTTATAAGTTTAAAGATAAATATAGTATTGAATTTAGATATCATCTAAATAAAGATGTTTTAGACAACTACACAAGCTGGTATTCAACCTTTGGAAAATTATCCTTGGTATTAGGATATTCGATATTTTAAAATTATGCACCATTCTAATACCACTGCAGCGTAAAAACGATTTACCACCAATTGGGTCCATAAATCGTAATTATACTAATGTCCTTTTAAACGGTTATTCTAAAACCTCAACAATTTATTTTTTTTCCAGCTCCCAAAGCTCAACTTCTTCTGTTGAACGCCAATGTTGATCTTGTTTTGTTTTATCAGAAGATAATTTTACATTCTTTTTAAGGCAGTTGACCAATTTAAATCGTCCCCCTTTATCTAATTCCTTTTGTATAGGATGTTCTTTCGTAACTTCTGTGATTTGAGCCAAATTAGAGAACAAGACCACAATTTTCCCTTCTGGTAACAACATTTTATCTGCTGCTGCAAAAAAGTCCGGGAAAAGTTTTTTATCGTAATACATAGCTTCGTCCTGGTTTTCTAACACTTCAGATACGGGTAACCAAGGTGGATTAAAAACAATCAATTCGGTTTGTTTTTCCCATTTTCCAAAAAGATGTCCAAGGTTTAATTCTACCTTTCTAGACAACTTGGTATCTTTCATAAATTTGGCGAGACCTACAATTGCATTCGGATTGGTATCTGTACCAAAAACTTTTTGAAAACCATGCTTTACCATTTGAAAAGCCAGTACTCCACTGCCAATTCCAATATCTATTGCTGTTTTTTTAGATCCTTTATACCGTTTTAACCAATTGTCAAAAAGTATTAAATGATCAAAACGCGTTGGGTAATAGGTACCATAATAAGGATGAATCTTATTCCGCAATACTGGAATGGAAATCCCATTTTGGTAAGACTGCCAAGAGCTATTTAGGCCTTGAACCTGAGGAAAAGTTAATATAAAGTCGCTCGTTTCTGGGTACAACTCAGCTAACCAACCAATAGAAGGTGCTTTTTTTACATTCAATTTATGAGCCACAATTTCTATGAACATAAGATTTGACATTTTACGATAAGCCTCCCGAAACTCACGTTGCTCTTTAAACGTTTTGTTAGGCATCCTTCTTTTTAAATACATTTGAATCTCCTTCAAAAGAACCATTCCGTTGCTATAAAATGCTGTAATTAATACAGGCTTGCCTGCTTCAAGTGCTCTCACAGTACTTTTAATATCTGAATTGCGATTAAACACCTCTATTTTTTTTCCAGGCACTATTGGTTCTGGTTTATGTAACGCTATATCTGTAATCATAAATTGGTTTTGTATTGGTAATAAGGAGTCGTGTTTTATTTACGGATTCCTTCAATTAATAAAGTTGATAAAAAAATAAAATGGAATGCTACTATTATGCTTTTCGCTTGATTATACAATGCTTAGTCGTACTTCATGCGGATATTCTTTTTGACGATTCTGAAATCTAAGAATACTGTCTTTTACAATAACTCCTTGATCAATATTTATGGCATTTTTAATGGTCATATTTTCTTTCCAATGGTCATAACCCGATATTACAGTAGGCACGTACACCATTAATGCCGCAGAAATAGATCTAGAAGCACTTTCCCAATAATAACTTGGAGTATGGTCAACCGCGTAGTAATCAATATTATCAATTTCAATCATTGGGTTTTTAAAAGTGGTTGGTTTTGCAAAATAAAACCCCATCCCTTCATCACAACTCACATCGATAACAAGAGTACCTAGATTAAGGCTAGATTTTTCATCTGCTTTTATATAATCAATCGGATTATCCGTATCTTGATAGGTTCCATTAATTATAATTTCAGATTCATTAATCAACGCTAATAAAGAGCGTTCAGAACCATCATGTTCTACAACAATTAATCTTGGCTCGTTTTCGTTACCTTTTCTAATCCGTACATAGTGAACATTTAAAACTTCTTCTCTCACTTCATGGTCAGGTCTTTGAATACAGATGGTAATATCTCTAAAACCATGAGCTTTTAATGCGTAAATAGCACCTCTACTTACCGCACCAAAACTGAAAATAATTACTTTTCGTTGGTTGCCATAATGACCATCTATTCCCTTCAATTGTAGTGCGTGGATGACGGCACTATAGCCTGCCATTTCATTATTTTTATAAAATGTATGTCTTCCCATTTGTCCATTAGGATTCCACACATACATATCTTCAAAAGCAATTAATGTTAATTTTTTATCGATGGCTATTTGTGTAATATCCTTTTGTTGTGCACAATGCGGATAGCCCCAAATTAAACCACCCTCTTTTAACTCTTCCAAATCAGATAAAATAGGTTTGGCAATAATGGCAGTACCAATATCAGAGAGTATTTCACTTCTAGATGCTATTCCTCCTGTTAATTCGGTAATTTCTTTATCCGAAAAGTTGAAGGGCTTACCATAACCTTTTTCAAAGATGAGTTGTTTACGAATGTGCTCAGGTAGCCTTTTAAGATGTTCTGGATGAATAGGCACACGCCTTTCGTCTTCTTTTTTTGAGGTACCAATAACCCCCATTTTTAATAGAGCCATGTTTTTATTGTATAGAAACGGATTGCAGAGTAATGAGATGAGCAAGGCGTAAGATTAAAATCACTATTAGATAGTTATTTACTAGCAATCAGGCATTAAGTTGGCCACCAGGGTTCCGTTAATCAAAGAAGAGCTTAAGAAATAAAGCCTTATGAGTTCGCCGAAGTTGTGCGAATGAGAATTAATATTAACAGAAAAATAATATAATGCAAAGATACTTTATTAAAACACATTTTAGGGATAATAGTAAAGTATTGTCTATCAGCGTAGAAAGACACCTGTTTTTTGATTACAAAAAAGCATGGTAGTAATTTCTTTGGCCAGTACTTTTTTGAATTCTAGAAAAGCCCTTTTTCGCAATACTACTTGCCTACATAAACAGTAAAATTATAGAGTATTTCTTAATAAAGAAAAGCATTATAAATAAAAAAGCATTTTGTTTCAGGACTTTTTGCCATACAGTTGTTTTTATACTAAAGCTGCAATAAAGCAGCCATTAAATAAAATAACTATTCAATAAAATAAGAATATGGAATTGATAAGGAAAAGAATAATTATAATAGGTTTTATGGGCTTTATTTTGAGCCTAAGCGGGCAAAATCAAAAACAAGGCACTTCAACTACTGGTATTAAAGGAGGTTATAATCTCGCTGCCGTTACTTATGATGGTGAAACAGAAACAGGGCAACGCCATGGTTTTCATTTAGGTGTTTATGGTAATTCCTCCATTAATAGTTTGATGGCCATTCAAGTGGAAGCCATGTACTCGCAACAAGGATATCAATTAAAAAATGATTCAGGTACCTACACTCAAAAACTGAATTATATTAATGTACCGGTAATGTTACAACTATATCCCATTAAGCAAGTCTTTTTAGAAGGTGGTGCTCAAGTAGGTTATGCCATATCTCATAAAGAAACGTACGATAGTAGCTTTAATCTTTTTGATGCGGAATCTGACATTACACCTGATCGATTTGATTGGGGATTTAATGTTGGTAGTGGTATCAAAATGGATTCTGGATTTAGTTTAGGGATTCGCTACCATATAGGTATGGGAGAGATTTATGACGAAGGTGAACCTAAAAATAGAATGTGGCAATTTTCGGTGGGGATCGATTTTTAAAAATATATACTAAGTGGAGTAATTAGGGAAGGTGGTGCTTTATTTTTATAAAGTGCTATCTTCTTTTTTTAGTAGAATGTATCGTTAAAATTTTGCAGTTTTATTAGGGTTATCGATACCTTTTTCTTCCCGAAGTTTCGGAAAAAAATCACTCGAACGGACGTATGGATACAAATGTTCTATTAATAAAGGGCACTATTAGTTTACTTTTTTAATATACTTTTCAATCCGTACTCTATGTGGTACCGTAGTAATTTCTTTGGTGAGTGCTTTTTTGAATTCAATTAAAGCGGCAGCATCATAACCTTTTTCGTAATAGTACTTACCGACCAATTCATAGACTTCCCAATATTCAGGATTGGCACTTTCTAATTCTTTTAATAATTCTGAACTGGCGTTACCTTTGGCATCAATAATAGCGATTAATTCGTGTCTTAATTGACGATAGCGTTCATAGTTTTTATAGGCTTCTGTTTTGATAAAGTCATCAGCAGGAATGTTTAATTGCTCTTCTGAAATGGTTTCTTTAAAATTCTGTTTACCTGATCCGACGTTTGGCAGGTCAAATTTCTGAAATACTGTATTCAAATCATAACTCACAAACTCTCCCAATTGATAAGGATTGGTAGAAATCCACACTTTTAATTGATCTGGTTGAAATACAATACCGTGATGTGCTAGGAGTTGATTTAAGGCTTTTTCGTTTCCATAGCCAATCTCTTTATCATTTAAACCTTTGGTATTTCTTAAAATAGAAACTGCTTTTTCAGGATTAATTTTATCATTTTCAGTTAGTAATTCCTCCATCCGTTCATAGCGGTATTGCGAATGACTTTCTGCTTTCTGCTTGATATTATTTTCGTCATTGGCATAAGCCTCACTTTGAAAATGATTAGAACATAATAGCTGACTGGTATTTGTAACTTCATAGACTCCAAAATTATTCGGTGAAACCTCAATAGTAACCGCTTTATGGTCCTTAGCACTTCCTACTAAGATCGCTTCAGAAACAAATACTTTGCGTTTCTTAGCAATAGCAATGGCCTCTTCAATAGTAGAAGCATATTGTAAAATTTCTCGTGTTAATAAGGATATTGGCGTTTTTGCTACTAACGGAATATCCGATTTTCCAGCGTTAATGGTCACTGTGAGTCCTTGGTCGTTCATACCTGATACTACGCCAATCATTCCTCCCCAAGTCACAGACATATATTTGTATCCCGTATCGGGAGCCACAAAAGCAATGATTTTTTGTTTGGCAAATTCGTCCCCAGCATAAAAATCGAAGTTTCGACCAATGAGCAAACCTCCATCAGCAGATTTATCATCCCACACTGCAAAAGAAGAACAACCAACCAAGGCTAAATCCTTTAACGCGTGTCCAATATCATGGGCTCCGTGTAAATATAAGCTTCGCATATAATCGTCCGCTACATAATCGTAATCATCACCAGCATAGCGAGACACTCCATAAATTTCTGTTTTATATTCATCAACAATATTTAAATAGAGCTTTCTATTGTACCAAGCTAAAAATTTTCGCAATAGCATTTGCTTAAATTTTGAAGGTACCATCTCCTCTACTTTTGAGAAAAAGATTCCCTCTTGTTTTTGAAGTAATTCTCTTGTCAAACTACCGTTTGCAAGTCCGCGTTCTAAGGGATCTCCTTTAACATATAATTCCCACAAGCCATGCTCATTTTTGCGGAGTTGGTTTTTACCCACAGTAAATGTAGAATCGTTTATTTGTACTCTTTCTGGGATTTTATTGTTAAAACCTTCTAGTTTTGGTTGGTCTTTGAGTGATTTTTTTACACCACAAGAGGTTATTAGGAGGATTAGTCCTAATAGTGTTAGTAGTTTGTGAATTAGACCCCTCCGTCCATGATGTTTAATACAAAACATAATATTTCGTTTGGACACCTCCCCTTAATCAAGGGGAGGAGCTTTGTTTTCGTTTAAATTACTATTTATTAATCTATTCTATAATGATATTCAGCTCAAAATCGTTAAACGATTATGCTTATTACAAACAACAGCTGTAATGCGACTTTCGTTGTGTTCTACTTTGCCCTGAATCTCCGTTCAAGCTGACGGAGAAGAGCTTTGTTTTCGTTTTAATTACTATTTATTAATCTACTCTAAAATTATATTCAGTTCAAACTAGTTAAACCATTATGCTTATTACAAACAACAGCTTTCGTACATCTTCCGTTGTGTCCTCCTTTGCCCTGAATCTACCCTCAGACTGATTGAGAAGAGCTTTGTTTTCGTTTTAATTACTATTTATTAATCTACTCTAAAATTATATTCAGTTCAAACTAGTTAAACCATTATGCTTATTACAAACAACAGCTTTCGTACATCTTCCGTTGTGTCCTCCTTTGCCCTGAATCTACCCTCAGACTGATTGAGAGGAGCTTTGTTTTCGTTTAAATTACTATTTATTAATCTATTCTATAATGATATTCAGCTCAAAATCGTTAAACCATTATGCTTATTACAAACAACAGCTGTAATGCGACTTTCGTTGTGTTCTACTTTGCCTTATATCTCCGCTCATACTGATTTAGATGGGCTTTGTTTCGTTATAATTACTATTTATTAATCTACTCTAAAATTATATTCAGCTCAAAGGAGTTAAACCATTATCCTTATTACAAACAACAGCTGTAATGCAACTTTCGTTGTGTTCTATCTATTCAAAGACTCTGCACATAATGAAATGGAGAAGCTTTGTTTTCATTATCATTACTATCTATAATCTATTCTAAAATCATATTCAATTCAAAGGATTTAAACCACTATGCTTATTACAAACAACAGCTTTCGTACATCTTCCGTTGTGTTCTACTTATGCTAAGACTCCGCTCATACTGACAGAGAGGAGCTTTGTGTATTCTTCATCATTTAATTCAAAAATTTTTTATCATCATGCATCAATCGTGAATCTTTTCACTCTTCATTGGCCTTTACAATTTTATCTACCAAATACTCTCTTCCTACAATTTCAGAACAGGTTAATACAGCACTAATGGTTACCCCTAAAATACCATGCATATTTAAACTTTGCCCTGTAAATAACAAATTTTTAAGTCTGGTTTTTGGCGATAAAAAGGATTTCATCGGGCTGTCAGCATCTTTTACATAACCATACATAGAACCACGGTTAACCCCAATATAATCACGGTACGAAAGTGGTGTTGATGCATATACCGACAATATACAATCTCTAATATTTGGGAATTTTTTTTCAAGCTCTACCAACATTAATTCAATTTTCTCTGCTTTAAATTGTTCATAGGTTTGCCCTCGCTCCCCTTTTTCGGCTACAGTATTGAAGGTGTTTTCCCATTGTTCCACTTCATCGTAATGCATATAGGTTATGGCGGTCATATTCTCTGCCCATTCGTTTCGATTTTGCTTTACACTCATAGAAACCATATACCCTTCGGGCCAACTCTTTGCATCATAATCAGCAGCAGTCCATACTTTTTTATAATTTTTAAAATGATAATAGTTATAATTCATATATTTAAACGTTTTTGGCTTAAAAACGATGTATATACTAAAGGCAGAAATTACACTTTCTATATTTGAAATCCGGTTGGTATACGACTTTCTAAGTCGATCATTACCCAACATTTTTACGGTAAACTTTGGTTCTATATTTGAAATGAATAAATCCCCTTTTATTTCATTTCCCGCTTTTGTAATAACCGAAACTAATTTTTCGTTTTCAAATCCAAATGAAGTAACTTCACTACGTTTATAGGCTTCACCACCAAATTCCTTTAATTTTTTAATCAATAATTTGGCAATTTGACTCCCTCCATTTACACATCTATATGAACTTTGTATATAAGAGTTTACCGATAAAGCATGTACATAAAATGGCGTTTTATCTTTGTCACCAGCATATAAAAAATTAGAACCAGCCAACACCGACTTTAGTTTTTCATTATCAGTTATGCTATCTAAAAAATCGCTGATTTTTAGACTAAGCAGCGAAGTGTTATCATAATAGGTATCTCCAGGTTTTAAATTATACAGTGGAAAACTATTACAAGTTGCTCTGATCTTATCACAATACGATTGAATAGCATCGGTATCTTTAGGGAATTTTTGACTCAATTGAGTAATAAAATTGTCATAACCTTGTGCGTGTGGATATTCAACCTTGTCATTATCAAAAGAGATAACATCGTATTGATTTTCATCCATTTTCTTCAATTTTAGTCCATCCATGATGCCTAAATAATTGAAATAACGATAAAGATTTTGACCTTTATCTAAGCCACCAATGTAATGTACACCGGTATCAAAAACACTTTTATCTCTAGAAAATATCTGTAAATTACCGCCGTATTGATTGTTTTTTTCGAGCACACAAACACTTTTGCCTTCGCGAGCCAAAATATTTGCAGATACGAGTCCGCCCAAACCACTTCCAATAATTACTACGTCGTATTTTTCTTTCATTGCACTACTTGTATTGTAAGACCAAATGAATAATGGATTGGTCTTGATACTGCATTTGATAACCTTTATCTACAAACGCAGCTAATAAAGCATCATTTTGGACCAAAAGCACATTTTGTACCTTCATTTCTAATAGGGTCTTAATATCTGAAATATCGCTAATTTTAGCTGAAATCACCAAAATATCCGCCTTTTTTGATAAAATTTGACCAAAATCGTTCAAATAATCAACATTTCGATGCTGATTAGTATAGCAGTTTTTGGCGATTGTGCATTTTTCTTTATCTGAGATATAACTTGTTATTTTTCTATCTAAAAAACGAGACACTAACAAGATATCTAATTGCCCAAAGTCATTGGCTATATGTACAATAGTTGCTTTTGCTGGTAGACGATCAGAAACCTTTTGATAAAGCATATTATTTTCCTTAAAATCATTTTTAACAGCATTGAAAAGAGTTGCCCCTTTATAGCGATAATTACTAAATAAGATGTCCTTAAAATAATCAGCATCTTCAATACCATCTCTCACTTTCTGAAACTCTTGTTTATAAAACGCTCCTATTTTCTTGGTTCGTTCACGGTCAGTACTTCCAAATGCAGGATCATCATAGGCAATCCGTTTACCTACAACCACTGTCAAACTACCATCATAAATGATAAGGTCGCGTTTGGGGAGCACTTCTGAGTTTCCATGTAAGTATAATGGTAAAATATCCAATTCTAATTGCTGAGCCAGGAAAAATGCCCCTTTATGAAACCGTCCAATTTTATTGGTAAAGGAGCGTCTTGCTTCTGGAAAGACGACCAAACAATACCCTTGACGGATTTTCTCTTTTAAATGTTCTAAACTACCATCTACACCACTTGACACCGGATAAAACCCCGCAACCTTAGCTAGTAAACCGAATACAGGTGATTTATATACCCAATCATTTACCAAGTAAATAACATTTGGTGTGGTCATTCCAATCGTTAACGTATCTAAAAATGAGGCGTGATTGGAAATAATTATCGCAGGTTTATCAAACTTCTCATGATGAGGATTTTCAACTTTCTTTTTCACAAACGGATTGCCATACAAAGTCGCAGTTACCATTTTTGCCATGGTGTTGTGCAACCACTTCATCTTCTTTTTCTTAGAAACAGGAATGATTGGTAAAATGGTCATACTTATTAGTGATAAAATCATCCCGCCAAGGCCATAAAAAGTAAACAGCAACATTGCGTGAAGAAAAGTCCGCAATCGTAATGGAGCCACCCCCTTTTTAGTCCGCCAACCAATAACAAAATTAAACAGTAATGGCTGAATGGTAAAAGCAATGAGTACGGCAGATAAAATACCAATAATAGAAACAACAGAAATGGATTTTAATGCTGGATGCTTGGCGAAAATCAACACGCCTACCCCTAAAATAGTGGTAATTACCGATAATAAAATAGACGTTTTATACGTCGGCAATTCCTTTACACCATAGGTATGTTTTTTTAACAAGCCATTGGTTATAAAAATACTATAATCAACTCCCAGTCCAAAAATGAAGGTAGAAATAATAATATTAAAAACATTAAAATGAATACCGAACAAGCCCATGACACCAATAGTAACCAACCAAGTTAATGCTATGGGAATAATAGTAATCAGTGTAAGCTCTATGCTTCTATAAAATAGCAATAAAATAAGTACAACCGCCAATAAAGAATAGCCGATAAGCTTATTGAAATCATCTTTTAAATTACCTAAAAACGTTTCATTAATATGTTGACGATCAATAACCACCGTTTGTGGTAATTGATCAAAGGTAGACACCACCTCCTTTACATTTTCGGGACGAACTTTCACCATAGAAACCACCGTTGCAAAAGAAGTGTCGTTTGAAATAAATTCATCTAAAAAAAGCGATTTCAATTGGCGATAGTCCTGATAAGAAATTACAGAAAAATTACTTTCTAACTGCTTATAAAAACGATTAAAAGTAGTTGGTTTAAATCCTATTGCGGTTCCACTTTCAATAAGGTTTTCTTTTACGAATTGCTTTTTATCTGCCGTCCAAAATTGACGCCATTGTTGTATTTTCTGGTTTTGTAACTGCTCTGAAAGCACTAAAGAACCTACAGAACTAAAACTCAATATTGAATCTTTTAACTTATAATCTATCAGGTCTTTATAAATAGCATCATTAGCCAATAAGGCTTCATCTACAGAATTTCCATAAGCCGTAACGTATATTGATTTAGATGCCATATTCAATAAGGTATCTAACTTTTTCTCTGTCTTTTTTAAGGCTTCCGTTTGATAATTCATTTTTGAAATATCCTGATCAAAAATAACATTACGATAGGTAAAAAGACTGATTACAAAAACAATTAGCAATCCGAAAACCAACACCTTGTTATGTTGAAATTTATACCTTGCCACCTTATCAATAAGTGTTGCTTTTGAATGCCTTTTTTCTGTTTTAAAACGATACAAATGTGGAATGAGCAACAACGCAAAAACAGAGGCACTTAAAACACTAACAGAAGCAAATATTCCTAATTCCTTAAGAGCTTCTGACTTTAGAAATAATAAGCATAAAAAGGCCATGGCTGTGGTAATACTGCTCATTAAAATGGGCTTGGCAACATCTTTATACAATTGCTTTACATCATTATTATTTCTAAAATGAGTGAGTATATGTAAGGCATAATCTAATGTAATACCCAATAAAACAGAACCTATACCTAATGAAATGGCAGAAATCTGACCTTTTACTACATATAAAACAACTACCGCCAATAAGGCTCCGAAAATAGTTGGAATAAAGAGAATAATGGGAATTAACAACTTTCTATAAAAGAAAATCAGAATCAATACCAATACCGATAATGCAATACTTATGGTAAATTGAATGTCATTTTTAATTTGTGAGGCGTTAGCTACTGCAATTACTGTAGAACCATAATATTCACTAGAAACAGACTTATTGTACTTGACGTTCAATGCCTCTTGAATACGAAACAATTGTTCTACAAACTTTGTATTGTTTGCGGTTTCATTGGCTGCTAATTCTGGCACAATAAACAGTAAAAGGTTTTTATGGTCTTTACTGACTAAAAACCCGTTGTGTATTTCAAAATTGTCGTCTACTTTTAATTGTTCTAACTTTTTTAAGCCTAGAAAAGTAATGCCTAATGGATCTTTTAAAATGGTTTTTTTCGCAATGATACCTGTTGGAGAAATGAGCGTTTTGTAGTTTGCTTTGGTAATGGCATCAATACTATCTTTTTGCAACCGACCTTCTATCTGTTCATAATCAGCATCAGTTAAGAACAA
Source organism: Aureibaculum algae (assembly GCF_006065315.1). GTDB lineage: Bacteria > Bacteroidota > Bacteroidia > Flavobacteriales > Flavobacteriaceae > Aureibaculum > Aureibaculum algae. The sequence goes on from NZ_CP040749.1 coordinate 3,434,640, forward strand.
TGGTAGGTTCTGATTGATAAAACCAAGGGTTTTATCAATGGCGTCATCTCCTATTCTACCCTGTACTTCTTTGATAAATTCGCTACTTTGTTTTTGAATGCTATCTATATATTCACTGGCATAAACAGTTAATTCATTAACATCAGCTTTATTTTTAGCTTCAAGATAGACAATGATTTTATCGGCAAATTTTACATTTTGAAGGACTTTATTAGTGATGTCAGATTTTTCAGAATTGGGTATTAATTTGGTTATATCTTCTTCAAATTGCAGTTTAGAAGCTAAAAACCCTAGTAAAAATAGTAACAACACGAAGATACTGGCAAAAAGTATCTTTTGTTTTTGCAATACACGATACGTCTTATAAAAGAAATTATCCATGTTTTACTTTCTTTTTGTTACCCGTTTTAATCTGTAAATAAATAAAGCCCGCCAATCCAAAAAGCACAGCCATAATAAAAGCTAAGGCAAAACTCCCCAAAATGTATTGGAAAAGATACACCCCAATTTTAAAATTTTCATCAATTTGATGTAAATCTAAGCTTCTTCTTCCCAACATAAAACCACCCAACTTTAAACTTCCATAAAGAATGAAAGGAATAAAAATAGGGAAACTAACATTTGAAAAGGCAAAACTAATGACCTTATTTAATTTTAAGGCTGCTGCAACTACAATGGATAAAATAGAATGGAATCCCCAAAAAGGTGAAATTCCAATAAATGTACCGAGAGCAATGGAAAGTGATTTTTTTATATTTGAATCTTCGCTTCCAATTAAATCTTCTTTAAAGAATCGTTTGAATCCCTTCTCTTTAAATTTTCTATAAAAATCGCGTGGTTTAATGTAGACAATAGCAATTGTAAACAACCATGTATTCATAGCACTAATACGTATAAAGTCTTTGAAGGGTCTGTAATGTGAGACACGCTCGTCAGGGTCATACAATACACGTATGGGTATGTTTTTAACTTCAATGCCATTCCACGATGCTTTTACAATCACCTCTACTTCAAACTCGAATTTAGTACTTAAAAATTTTATTTTGTTGATCTCTTTAACGGGATACAATCGAAATCCCGATTGTGTGTCTTGCAATGTAAAACCTGTTTCTGCCCAATACCAAAAGTTAGAAAACTTATTGGCAAAGCTATTTTTTCTCGGCATGCCTTTGGCGTTCAAATTTCGAGCACCAATTAATAGTAAATCTTTCGTTTCAGAATTTTCTAGCTCTTCAAGAAACAGTGGAATATCATCTGGATAATGCTGTCCATCAGAATCAATAGAAATGGCATAATCAAAACCTAAGGCTTCTGCTTTATGCAACCCCAAACGTAAGGCGTTGCCTTTCCCTTTATTTTTTTCTAAATGTATTTGGGTGAGTTTCGGATAATGAGTTAGAATCCTTTTAGTTGAATCCGTTGCACCATCATTGATGATAATAATTTGATTGGTGTAATATAAAACACCTTGAATAACACGATCTAACGTAGCTTGGTTGTTGTAGGTCGGAATAAGGACACAACAATTGAAATCGGTTATTTTTTGAGCTATTTTCTCGGGATTTTGCACGAAACGTTAAGGACTACATTAAAGCTTCGAAATTACAGTTTTTTCTTCGGTTGAAAAAGCATTGGATTGTGAAACATAACCTCTAATATGTTTCTTTAATGCTGTATTTCTTATATGTGGCAATTGACTATAAATAAAGGTTTTATCTTCATCTATATTGGTTTTATATTTTAATAATTTTGGGGAGTTCTCTTGAACACTTAAACGAATGAGTCTCAATTCAACGTTATTTGTATTATTTGCAATCACCGTTTCTAGCATTGCCGCTCCCTTTTTAAAATACTCTTTTTTGTCTTTTATTTTAGATTCAAACTTTGCTTTTACCGTTAAAGAAGCTGCTTTATAACCCACCAGTGTTGCATCATCAGTAACCTTAACGCTTTCCAATTTTTGGTAGAAGTCCTTAGCGACCTCCTCAGAATTTGCAGATTTTATATAGAGCTCGCGTATTTCTGGTACGGTAGGTTTAACTGTGATTGCTATAAAAAATGATATGTATAGTACTAATTTTGTCATGTTTTTACTTGTTGTTTTTTACTACCCCTTAATAGACATTAAACTTTTACTAGCATCACTGGGTTCTCGATACGATGCATTGTCTTCTCAGGAACCCGAATCTTTCTATGAGTATTACTCGGTTCTCGATACGATGCTTTATCTTCTCGGGAACCCGAATATTCCCATTTGCATCACTCGAACGGACGCGTATGTGCTAACGTCACTTCGAGTGTTTTCTTCATTGCGATAGCGTTGAAGAAAATGTATCGAGAAGTATTTTTTTCTAAAACTATCGATACGATGCTTTGTCTTCTCAAAAACCCGAAACTTTCTACTAGCATCACTCGGTTCTCGATACGATGCTTTGTTTTCTTAGAAAACCCGAAACTTTCTAATAGCATCACTCGAACGGACGAGTATGTACTAACGTCACTTCGAGTGTTTTCTTCAATGCGATAGCGTTGAAGAAAATGTATCGAGAAGTCGCTATTATTAAACTTCTCTATAAAGACCATTAAATTTTAGAGCTACTGTGTCGCCCATTTTAGTAATATTCTTTACTTTAAATTTACCTTCCTCTTCAGTGATATTCAAATTTAATACCAAAGTGTTATTTTCTTCAGGATTAATCAACGCCATAAATTTAATATTGCTCGATTTTTCCATAAACAACTTTTTCTCCAACGCTTTTTCCGTCAATTCTTTGATGATTTGAATCATGCAAACACCAGGCATTACCGGATTACCAGGAAAATGACCATTAAAAATATCATGATCTTTATTTATGAAAATTTCAGAAACCAATTGACCTTCTGTAAATTCAAAAGACTGAACTGTATATAAATTTTTGAGTAACATTTTATAACGTATTAATAGTTGGTAAAAATAGAATTTCTTTTTGAATTGATATCCGTTTGTTTATTTTTAAGAGGTCTTACTCCTATAGGTCTCCAATCTCGTTTTGAGCAGCATGCTAATCAATACGCTTCAATTTAATTTTTAGCTTCATATTCTTATGGTCTATTAAAATGTTTTCAGCTATTTTACCTTTCTTACTCTCAAAGGTGAAAATAATTTTTTCTTTGGATTTAGAAGCATATAAAATACGTACCAACTGTTGGTTTTTCTTACTGATATAATAGTAATTAAATCTTTTATTATCAACTAATTGAAAAATAGTAGCTGCTGTGGTTCGATAGGTTTTATCAACTCGAATTTCTTCTTGGAGTAAAATTTTAAAATCCTTTTTTAAGGTATTGATGAGTATTTTCTTATTAAGGTCATCCGCGATAAAGTTGATGGTAAACACATCATTTTTAAGTTCCATATCCATCATTTTAGAACCAAATTCTGTGGCAAAAACGACTCTATGATGCTCAGTTGCTAATTTTTTAATGATTAAAAGACCACCAAAAGTTCGTCCATACACTTCAAAATTTGCCTTATAAACATAATCTTTAGAATGATCTGCGAAATAAGGATTTTTATACTTTTCTACTGAATTTTCCACAAGCACAAAATCTTTTGTAGAGGCTACAGTACAAGAAGTGAACAGTAAAATTACGATAAAACTAATTCCTAAAAACCTCATCTTTTATCACTTGGTTTTCTTTTCGGTTTTTAAATACAATTTGTGTGTAATCATCAGAAGGTTCTATCATTCGCACCTCAACCACCGTATGTTTTTGCGTATCGAAATGCAACACAAATTGTTTGATGTATTTTTTAAGTTCCTCATCTTTAGAATCAAACGTAACAATATACGCTTCAGCGTTTTTAGAGAAATTCATAGTAAATTCAGCAGCATCAAACATATCACCACGAATACTTTTTACAATGAGCTGATTCAATTTTTTAAACAATTGGTTTGAGCCAATATTGACATCGCTCCTTTTCCCCTCGTCATTAATTAACAGCTTGTCTTCCTTGAAAATAACACTATACTGAAAAGGACTTGTATATGACCATTTTACCAAATTTGGCGACTTAAACTGCATTTTTCCTGAAGTTTTAATGTCATTTGACAAAAACTCCATGTGTTTGTATTGATCAAAATCGCTACCGATTGTCTTTGTTTTTTGGGCAACTGCTTTTACACGTTGTTTAAAGTTTGTAATTTCTTGAGCAGTCATCGCATTTTGTGCGAAGCTTGCTGTTCCAAGACATAAGAAAAGGATAAGTATTAATTTAGGCATATGCTTCAATTTCAAATAATTCATCTACCGTTACGGTTTCATAGTGATGTTCTTGTAAAAATAACAATAATTGTTCCAAAACCACAACAGTCCGTTTACTAGAATCATGTAATAAAATAACATCACCAGCTTTTAGGTTCTTTGTAATTCTATTGAGAATCTTTTTGGGTTCTTTTATTTTTGTATCCAAAGACCTCACATTCCATCCTACAACTTGAAGATTCGTTTGTTTAATTGCGTTTTTTATGGCAGGATTAGTAATTCCAAAAGGGGGTCTAAACAACTTGCAATTCACTTTTATTAAATTGTAAATCAATTTATTAGTGCTAATTATTTCATCAACAATCTTGTTCTTTGAAAAAAAATCAAAAGTATTAGAATGACTGTAAGAATGATTACCAACGACATGTCCTTCAGCAACTATTTGTTGCACTAATTTGGGGTGTTTTTCTATGCGATTTCCAATACAAAAAAAAGAAGCTTTGCTATTGTATTTCTTTAAAATAGAAAGGACTTGAGGTGTAAATTCTGAACTCGGCCCATCATCAAAAGTAATGGCTACTTGTTTTTTACTAGTCTTCGGATTTGAATTTAGAGCATTGACGTGATAGTTCCATCGCATGTGAAATGAACCTATACACGTTACAATCAACCAACATATAAAAAGAACAACATATAAAAATTTAGGAAGTTCAAATGACAAAACAAGCAACACCAGTATAAAAAAAAAGCTATTTACTCTGCCAAATTTTAACATGACTGTAATACTACTAAACTGTGGTTTTCGCCTCTGTATTGATTATAAAGAAGTACATTTTTGTAGGTCTTTTTAGGTTTGTCATTTATTTTAACCAAAGTAGGAATCTCTTTTTCCTTAATTATTTTGGAAGCCAGCCAAAATCCAAATGCAGAGGCTGTATTAAATTCTCCAGACAAATGTTTATAATAAACTTGCTGTGTATCTTTAAAGATACCTTCTTCTATCGTTTTGTAATACGAATCGAAAGTAACATCGCCATTATTACCCAAAACAACAAGGTCTATATCATCAACCGACAATTTATTTACTTCTAAAAATGTTTTAATTCTAGATTCTAAATTCTCTTCGTTAAGTTGACTGTAAATTTCAACATCCACTAATTTTGCATAGCTATGCTCCGTTTGTTCATCTGATAATGTACAAAATATAGCTCCTTCTCCGAAGATAGAACCGTCTGTATTCGAATGAATTAAATCTGCACTACCAACCTCTTCATTTTTAATATGACCAATCAAATGATGTAAATCATTGGTATGCTTACCATGTTCATCTACACCACCAACCAAAATAGTTGATGCCTCATCCTCATTAAACTTCATCTGAGCATCAATAAGACAAGATTCAAAAGAAATTGTAGAATGCACATAGGTAAAGTTATAGGCTTTGCATTGTAAGCCTAAGGCAATTTGAGCCCCAACTGTATTATGTGTAGATTGAATAAAAGAAGTAGGGGTTAAAAACTCTTCATCATTATCTATTATGGCACTTACAAATTTTTCAGAATCTTGTAAACAACCCATTCCCGTACCTGTAATTATAGCATCAGGAACTTCTACATGAGCATCTTTTAACGCTAAACTTGAAGCCACAACACCCATTTTCACACCTTTTGCCATTCTTCTCGCTGCTGCAGGTGGAATATACTCTTTATAATTAGGGTTAATAACCGGTAAAATATTAGTGTCATAAAAGACAATATCATCTAAGAATCCACTCTCAGTAGTTTTTTGTGCCGAAACACACCCCAATCCATTGATATAACAATTTTTCATTTAGTTTTTTGAAAAAATTAAGGTTGAGCAATTTCCACCAAAACCAAAAGAATTAGAAAGCACAAAATTGATTGGCTTCTCTTTTACTACGGTAACGGGTACAATGCCTGTTTCAGTAATCGCTGTATTGAAGTTTAAATTCGGAAAAATAAGATTGTGCTGAATAGCTAATATAGAATACACCGCTTCAATTGCTGCCGCAGCAGCCAACGTATGCCCAGTAAACCCTTTTGTTGAACTTAAATCAGGAATTTTACTTCCAAAAACACGTTGTATAGCAATACTTTCCGATAAATCGTTGTTGGGTGTTGCCGTGCCATGTGCATTTATATAATCTATTTGTTCCGGTAAAATTCCCGAAACTTTAAAAGCTTTTTGCATGGCTAATGTAGCTCCTTCACCATTATCAGACGAAGCTGTTTGATGAAAAGCGTCATTCGCATTTCCATAACCGGAAACATAAGCCAGTACTTTTTTATTTTCTTTTGCAACTATTTCATCAGACTCTAATACTAAAAATGCAGCCGCTTCACCTAAGTTCAAACCTGTTCTATCATTATCAAAAGGTTTACAGTAGGTATCTGACAAAATCATCAAGGTTTTAAATCCGTTGATGGTAAATTTCGATAAGCAATCTGCACCGCCTACCACTACTCTATCCAATTTACCAGCTTTTATCATTCGAGCACCTAGCATTATCGCATTTGCAGATGAAGAACATGCCGTACTAATTGTCGTTACAAAATCGGTAATTCCTAATTGTTCTGCAATTTTGTGGGTAGAATCACCCGCATGATGACCACCGATGTATTTGTGATTGGTTTCATCTTCTAAATATTGGTAATAATACTTTTCAGTCATGTCCATACCTCCTACACTGGTAGCAGATATTAAACCTGTACGACAATCATTAATATCAGAAATTCCGGCATTCTCAACGGCCTGTTTGGCAGCAACTACCCCCAGCAATGCTGTTCTGGAATAATTTTGAGATTCAGGTAAACGCAATTGCTTTATCAATTCTTCGTTTGACAAATCAATTTCACCGACCATAATTTCGTCAATATGACGTGTTTTTATGCTAGAAATTTTAGAGATACCGTGCTTACTTTGCAATAAAGCATTCAAATTCTCTTCAACTGAGTTACCAATTGAAGAAACAATACCCATTCCAGTAATGGCAACTCCTTTAGACATTTATTTTGTTCTATTTGCAGTAATATAAGTTGCCATAATAGCAACCGATTCAAAAATTTTCTTTCCCTCTTTAGGATCAGTTAATTTAATACCGTAATCTTTATCTAACATTACAATTAACTCTAAAGCATCAATAGAATCTAATCCCAATCCGTCTCCAAAAAGAGGATCATCATCTCCTATTTCTTCGATTGAAACATCCTCTAAATTCAATTGCTCTATAATTTTTTCTTTTAATTCTAATTTTAATCCTTCCATCTAATCTTTATTTTTATAAAGGTTTTTTAATTCGTTAGTTGTATGCTTCCTCTGTCCTTTTTTAGATATCATATACATAAAGCAATCATAAGCTTCTCCATCATAATCTACCCATCCGCAAAGTACACTTTCGGCTTTTTCTTTTTCTAATAAGCTACTTGCATATGCATGCAAAAAATCAGCATTAAAAGCGTCAAAGATAAAAAAAGCATTCTCACTTTTTAACTGATGTTTAATACTTATTTCGCCAATAGTAATATTAGGGAGCGTATATACAAATACAGCGGGACTCGGATAATAACTTTCCTTGTCTTGAATACTCCCTTGATGTTTCCTATCTGTATCTAAGCTTGAAGCCCTGTTTGTCAACACAATAGCGACATTATCATCAGCGTCAATTTTAGTTGCATTTAACACATATTCAGCTCCCAAAAAGGCTAATTTACTTAAGTTATCCATTTTAAAAAATTTTGAATAACTTAAATTCAAATGTTTATACCCTTTTTTAGAAAAATCAGCAAATTCACTATTGGAATCCTCTCTAAATATGAGTTCTCCATTCACCGAAACTGTGTTATTCCTTATATGACAATAGTTTGATATGTAATTTTCTATTTTCAAATTAATGCACTTTTTTAAAAATTACGGCTGTATTACATCCGCCAAAACCAGATGCTGTTTTCAAAAAAGTTTGCAATGGCTTTTTTGTATTTTCTTTTATTACATTAATAGATTGAGAAACGCCAAGTTCATCAAAACCATAAGAAGCATATAAGGTATTATTAAATACCGATTGCATTCCGACTATGGCTTCTAGCAAACCAGATGCTCCCAGCGTGTGGCCATAATATCCTTTTAAACTATTCACGGGCACATCACTTAATTCCATTCTATTAATAGCAATGGCCTCCATTTCATCATTATAATTGGTAGCCGTACCGTGTGCCGAAATATAATCTATGGTACTCGTTTCTATCATTGCTTCTTTCAGAGCAGATTGTATGCTTCTGTATAATCCTTCTCCAGTTCTTGATGGTCCAGAAATATGATTGGCATCATTACAAGAGCCATCGCCTAATATTTCTACTGCGTCTGGTGATAGGTTTTCCTTTTTGGAGGTTACCAAAACCGAAGCAGCAGCTTCTCCAATATTAATTCCTGTTCTATTTTTAGAAAAAGGCCTACAAGGAGCATCGCTTATTGCTTGAAACGATTGAAATCCTGATAAAATAAATTCAGAAACAATATCTCCACTAGCAATAAGTACATTATCATACACATCAGACGCTATCATTCGTTTTGCCACTGAAACCGCTAAAATTCCAGATACACAAGCGTTAGAGACTACTATTGCTTCGTTTTTAAATCCGAAAAATTGTTGAATTTGCTTCCCTAATTCAGCCAAATATGCTCGTTCTTTTGGGAATTTCGAATGGGAATCTAAGACATCTACATTTCCTTTCGTAGTTGAAATAATAAGTCCCGTTTTAGCTGTAATTTCTAAGTTAGACTGTTCTAAAACATCATTCAATGATAAGAACATCATTTTTTCTAAACGCGTAAAATCACTACTACTCCCTAATTTTTGAAAAGCAGCATCTAATTGATCCCTTTTTATCAAAGAGGAATAAAAGGGCGTTTGTAACACCTTTTTGTCGTCTATTTTTTCAATACCAGAATTCCCTAATGAGATATTCTCAATATTCTGAGCCGTAGTAAAACCAAGACTTGAGATGATATTATTGTATGAAAGATAGGTTTGAGACACGCTTTATCGCTAAATTATTCGTTGCAAAAGTAATTAAAAGTATTTTGTTGAAACACACAGTTAAAATTGAATTCTAATTTATTTTAAAAAGTCAAGACAAAGGTGGTATTCTTATCTGGAACAGAATGCACCATAAGGCTACCACCATGCAGCTGCATAATTTGTTTAGAAAGGCTTAAACCGATTCCCGTTCCTGAATTTTTAGTTGTAAAAAATGGAACAAAGATTTCTTCTATAAGTTCTGGAGCTATACCAGATCCGTTGTCAGTAACGGTAATGTATTTTTTGTTTGCGTTGTTAATTCCTGCTGACATTTTAATAATGCCGTTTTCCTTATTCTTTAATGATTGTAAGGCATTTTTAGCTAAATTTATCATTACTTGTGTAATTTGCTTACTGTCAACAAACAGTTCTAAATTTTCTGGAGTAATGTCTAATTTTATTTCTACCTTATTATTGACACCATCTTGCTGCATTAAAACCAATACCTTACTAAGTAATTTTTTCGCCTCAACAATTTCCTTATCAGGTTCTGGAACGCTCAATAAAGTTCTGTACGATTGAACAAAACTCATTAAATCGTTACCTTGTTCTTTGATAACTTCCAGTCCTTTTATTGTGTTTTCAATATGCTTTACCTCAAACGTATCTGCATTAACCATTTCATCGTCTTTTTTAAAATATCTTAAAATTGACTCTGAAATTGAGGTAATGGGCGTAATGGTATTCATTATTTCATGAGTTAGCACTCGTATCAATTTCACCCAAGAATCAGTTTCCTTCTCGTCCAACTCCTTATTAATATCTTGAATTACAACTAACAAAAGCTCCTGTTTGTTAATATTTATTGAAGTCGATTTTATGGCCAATTGGGTTTTCTCTCTTTCGTTTGTGAGCTGATATAATTTTTGATCAAACGGTTTTAAATCTTCAAATAAAGCGTACAATCCTTTATCTACTTGAGCCAATTGTTTTATATGATTCAGAGGTTTATAATTTAATAATTTTTCAACGGTAGGATTAGAAAAAATAATATGTCCTTTCTCATTAAAAGTTAAGATTCCAATATTCGAATGCTTTAAAATTTCTTGATAATATTGTTCTTGCTCTTGCTTTTTCAGATGCACGTCTTGTATCAAAGCATTAACTCTATTCAAACTCTGATTTAAGCTCTGAAAAGACTCAATAAGATCTTTTTCTGGAAAATGTAATGTAAAATCTTCATTTTTAATGGCATCAAAAAAGTAGGCCAGTTTCCTATTGATATTATTAATATAATAGACCAATTGCCATGCTTGAAAGTATAAGAATCCAAGCATAAAAAAACAAACTACATAAAACCCTTTTGTAAATAAGAAAGCGAGACCTAAAGCGGTAAGGGTTATAAAAGTTACCCTTAAAATAATGTGTATATAAAAGTTTCTACTCGCCATTAGTTGTCCATTTTCTTAATCTTGTTGTACAAGGTTTGCCTAGAAACCCCCAATTGATTTGCGGCGGCACTATAATTACCATCATGCTTATTCAAAGCATTCGTAATCATCACTTTTTCCATTTCTTCTAGAGTAGCTGTAGTCGTTTCGTTAGATGGTAACGTTTTATTAGACCAAGAAAAATCTGTTGGCTTTAAAACATTACCATCACATAAAATAACAGCTCTTTCCATGGCATGTCGTAATTCGCGAACATTACCAGGCCAACCATAGTCTTTAAATTTATCTTGGACCATGGCATTTAATCTCAATCCTTGCTTTCCATATTTAGCCGCAAATTTATTTAAATAAAAATCAGCCAATAACAACACATCATCATCGCGTTCTCGCAATGGAGGTACTTCCACATGGATTGTATTAATTCTGTACAACAAATCTTCACGAAATATGCCATCTTTTACCATTTGTTCCAAATTGCAATTGGTAGCACAAACTAAGCGAATATCAACTGAGATTGGTTTATTAGATCCTACACGTACAATTATTCTATTTTGAATGGCCGATAATAATTTAGCCTGTGTTTGTAGCGATAGATTTCCTATCTCATCTAAAAATAATGTTCCACCATTTGCAGCTTCAAATTTACCTATCCTATCCTCTTTAGCATCAGTAAATGACCCCTTGGCATGCCCAAATAATTCACTTTCAAATAAAGTTTCAGATATTGACCCCATGTCTACATTAATAAAAACTTCATTTTTTCGAGGCGACATTCGGTGTAATTCTCTAGCTATTAACTCTTTTCCTGTACCGTTCTCACCAGTTATCAATACATTAATATCTGTTGTAGCTACTTTTCGAGTAAGATTTAAGACAGACGTAAGGGCCTTTGAATTACCAATAATATAATTTTTATCTTGATTGATAAGTTGTTTTAAATTGCTCTCTTTTTCTTTTAATTGATGGACTTCTTTTTGCGATTTACGTAATAGAAAAGCCGATTTTACAGTGGCTAATAATTTATCATTATTCCATGGTTTTAACACAAAATCAGCCGCACCTTCTTTCAAAGCTTTTACGGCTAAATCTATCGCTCCATAGGCTGTCATCATAATTACTGAAACCGCAGGTGATTTCTTTTTAATTTCTTTTAGCCAGTACAAACCTTCATTACCAGAATTAATACCGGCAGAAAAATTCATATCTAATAAAACAATATCAAAGTCCGTCAGATTCTTAAGCGATGAAATCTGATTCGGGTTTGAAAGTATTTCAATACTTTTATATTCAAATTGCAACAATATTTCTAAAGCACTTAGCACGCTTTTATTATCATCTATTATTAAAATTTTTCCATCAGTCATCTTTACTAGTTTAATATTTTTTAAATGTACAAACAAAGATTTAAGTTTTTAAATAAGTGTAAAAATATTTTACACTTATTGTCAAAATATTTTACAAATAAAATATAGTATAAATCACAAAAAATCATAACAAACTGATTTACATACAAATAAAAACATGGCACAACATTAGTATACCTTTTGGCATAACATAAATAAAAATAGTTTTCTAAACTTGAATATTAATTAAACATGACCCTTAAAAATCATATATTTTTTTTACTTTTCGTTTTAATAGCCAACACTATTAGTGCACAAAAAACTTGGACATTAGATGAATGCGTAGCCTATGCCGTTGAGCACAACTTAGCATTGAATAATATTAAATACAACAGTGATTCTAACAAAGAAACTTATAAGCAGTCTATTCGTAATTTACTACCTAATTTAATTGGGTCATCAGATTACAACATACGTTATGGACGCTCGGTTAATGGTTTTACCAATGACATTATTAATACCGACTTTTTCTCTAATAATTATTCTTTAAGCTCTTCCGTAGATATATTTCAAGGGTTTCAAAAACTAAATTCCATAAAAGCTTCTAAATTTCTCTACAAGGCTGCAAAGGAAGATGTATTACAAGAAAAATATTTATTGGCTTTTAGGGTAATGTCTGCCTTTTATGACATTCGCTTTTATGAAGGATTATTACTTATTTCTGAAGATCAGGTAAAAGTCTCTGAAACCAATTACAATTTAGTAAAGCGTAAGGTAGAATTAGGTTTAAAGGCTGGAGCTGATTTATACGAAGCAGAATCTGTATTATTAACAGATCAATTGGCGGCAACACAAAGTAAAAATAGTTTAGAGACTGCCCAATTAAAACTGATTCAAGAAATGAATTTAGAAGGTCAAACATCTATCACTATCAATACAGCATTGGACGAAATAACAGCAACAGAAAGCAATTCTCCAGTTACAGACTTAGATACTATTTATAACACAGCAACTAGTTTTATTCCTTTCATTAAGGCTGAAAAATTAAGAACAGAGGCTGCTAAAAAAGAAGTTGCTATTGCACGAGGTAACTTATACCCTTCCATATCTTTATTTGCAGGATATGGAACCGGCTATTACGAAACTAATGTTGATGATACCGACCATATTATTCCATTCAATACCCAATTTAAAGATAATGCTTCGAGGTATGTTGGGATCTCTGTAACTGTTCCTATTTTTAACCGTTGGTCTGGTCGTTCAAATATAAAACAACAAAAAATTGAACTTCAACGTGCCCATAATAATTTAGATATACAAAAACAAGAATTGTATAAACTGATTCAACAACTAGTACAAGATCAAAAATCATTTACTGTAGAGTCTGAGCAAAGTACTAAAAAAATGAAAGCCCAAGAGTTGACATTTGCCATTGCACAAAAGAAATATGAAAAGGGAATGATAAATGCCATAGAATTGTATCAAGCAAAAAACTTATATACGACTTCTCAAAATGAAAATTTACAAGTAAAATTACAATTGAAAGTCACTGAAAAAACGCTTGATTTCTATAAAGGATTACCAGTATTTGATAGTATTGATAAAAATTAAAAAAGTTAGGAGTTCATAATTAAAAAAGGCATGAGGTACGAAGAAAAAAAGTTTGAAGACTTAAGTAAAAAAAATAACGAGTAACGATTGATGATTAACGATTTTTGAATTAAAAAATATAATTGTGAACGATTGGACCTTAAGATGTCCACGTATTGAAATAAAGATTAAAGCCAAAAGAAACAAGACTAAAAATTAGAGAAATAACGATTAAACAATAATAATGGATATAAAACTTGAAAAGAAAAAAGGATTAAGACCAAAGCATTACGGATATATCGCTTTAGGATTACTCATAGCATTTGCAGCATGGAAACTGATTTTTAGTAGCTCAATGTCTACTTTTAGAACAGAGAAAGATAAATTATCTATTGCGGAAGTTATGCAAGGTAAATTTGACGACTATATTACTATTAATGGTACGGTAGCTCCAATTTCTACGATTTATATGGATGCTTATGAAGGTGGCCGTGTGAGTGAAAAATTGATTGAAGAAGGTACCATGGTTAAAAAAGGAGACATTATTCTGAAGCTAGAAAACATGAACTTATATGAGCAAATTTTAGCAAGTGAAAGTAATATGGCTTTAAAGGAAAATAATTTACGATCTACAAAATTGGAATTTGATTCACGTCAAGTAAGTGGTAAAAAATCGTTAGCTACAACAGATTATGACCTCACCAAAACAAAACGAAATTTTGAACAAAACGAAGCCTTGTACAAAGATGAACTAATATCAAAAGAAGAGTATTTACAAACTAAAGAGAACTATGAACTTGCGATAAAACAACAAAAAATTGTAAAACTACAAACGGAGCAAGATGATAAAATGCGGATCACTTCATTATCTGGTTTGGATACCGATTTAAAACGTATGCGTAAAACCTTATCTATGGTATATGAACGTCTAGATCATTTGAATGTTCGTGCTCCTGCTGATGGACAACTCGGATTTTTAGATGCTGAAATTGGACAAAGTATTGGACAAGGAGAACGTATTGGACAAATAAATGTATTGACTGATTTTAAAATTGAAGCTACTATTGACGAACACTATATTGATCGTGTTAAACGTGACTTATCAGCTAGTTTAGAACGAAATGGCAAAGAATTCCCATTACGTCTTAGAAAAGTATATCCTGAAGTTAGAAATGGAAAATTTAAGGTAGATCTTGTATTTACCAAAGAGAAACCAGAAACGATACGTGCAGGTCAAACTTATAATATCAAATTACAATTAGGAGCCTCAAGTGACGCAATGCTCTTACCAAAAGGCAGCTTTTTTCAAAGCACAGGTGGGCAATGGATCTTTGTTGTAAATGAGAATAACGAAGCCATTAAACGTACCATTCGCATAGGAAAACAGAACTCAAAATATTACGAAGTGTTAGAAGGATTAGAACCTGGTGAAAAAGTAATCACTTCTAATTATGATAGTTTTGGAGAAGCAGAGCGAATTGTTCTTAAATAGAATAGAAAATAGAGAATAGAGAATAGAGAATAGAGAAATAAAATATATAAAATGATAAAAATCCAAAATTTAAAAAAGAGTTTCAGAACCGAAGAAGTTGAAACATTAGCATTAAATGATGTCAATTTGAACGTAGCTTCTGGAGAATTTGTGGCCATTATGGGACCATCTGGTTGTGGTAAATCTACCTTATTAAACATCATTGGTATGCTCGACAACCCTACAGAAGGTAGCTATCAATTCGGCGACCATGAAGTTGGAGGCTTAAAAGAGCGTCAAAGAACTGAATTACGTAAAGGTAATTTAGGATTCGTTTTTCAAAGTTTCAACCTAATTGATGAACTTACGGTTTATGAAAATGTAGAGTTGCCTTTAATTTATTTAAAAATGAATAAAAGTGAACGCAAGCAAAAAGTAATGGCTGTGCTAGAACGCATGAAAATTGCTCATCGTGAAAAGCATTTCCCTCAACAATTGTCGGGTGGACAGCAACAACGTGTGGCCATTTCAAGAGCCGTAGTTACCAACCCTAAATTGATTCTTGCCGATGAACCTACAGGTAATTTAGATTCTAAAAACGGGATTGAAGTAATGAATTTACTAACGGAATTAAACCAAGAAGGAACTACAATTGTAATGGTAACTCACTCTGACAGAGATTCTCATTATGCACACCGAATTGTAAATCTTTTTGACGGTCAAATTGTAACAGAAAGTCAGAATAGAGCTATGGAAGCAAGAGTGTAAAGATTTCTAATAAATTTTAAACAATTTCATCAATACAAAAATGAACAATCATGTATAAAAATTATCTAAAAATAGCTTGGCGAAATTTAAAGAAACAACCTTTCTTTACCTTCCTAAATGTCTTTGGTTTGGCTATTGGGATGACAGGTGCGATTCTTATTTCACTTTTTGTACATGACGAACTGAGTTTCGATAAAATGTTTGCAGATTCCGACAGAATCTATCGTATAGATACAGATATAAAATTTGGCGGGGCCGAAATGGAGTCCGCACAAGTTGCGGCACCAATGGCCAACGCATTGCAAAATGACTTTGCACAGGTTAAAAACACGGTTAGATTCAGAACTAAAGGAAGTATGTTGCTTCGAAAAAGTGAAACTAATGACAATTCAAAAGAGCTTCAAACCACATTTGTCGATTCCACTTTCTTTGATATGTTTGGTATTCAACTACTTTCGGGTGACAGAAAGACTGCCTTGACTCAGCCTAATACATTAGTTTTAACAAAAACTGCTGCTGAAAAACATTTTGGTATAAAAAATGCTATTGGCCAAAACCTCCTGTTGAATAATACCGACACCTATACCATAACTGGAGTCATAGATGATTTACCGACGAATTCTTTTTTGAAAGATTATTCTGTTTTTATGGCAATGGCAGGTCATGTTGCCTCAAGAGAGAATAATTGGGGCGGTAACAACTTTTATACCTTTATAAAACTAATACCGAGTGCAAATGCCGACGATATAAAAGTACCTTTAGCTAGCATGCTCGAAAAATATATGCTGCCATGGGCACAAAAATATTTTCCAGGCATGACTGGAGAATCGTTTGCCGCAGCGGGCAATTCAATCAAATACCATACTATGCCATTAACGGATATTCATCTATATTCTGCACGTGAATCTGAGATGAGTGCCAATAGTAGTATGCAAAACGTATATATCCTATCATTTATAGGCTTAATCCTTATTATTTTAGCGTGTGTAAACTTTATGAACCTTTCCACTGCTCATTCCTTAAAAAGAGCTAAAGAGGTAGGTGTAAGAAAAACGTTGGGGTCTAATAAAACAGAACTGATTCAACAATTTTTAATTGAATCTGGACTAATTGCTCTAATA
The DNA here is from genome assembly GCF_006065315.1 of Aureibaculum algae. Classification (GTDB taxonomy): domain Bacteria; phylum Bacteroidota; class Bacteroidia; order Flavobacteriales; family Flavobacteriaceae; genus Aureibaculum; species Aureibaculum algae. The sequence continues at coordinate 3,451,664 of NZ_CP040749.1, forward strand.
TCGTTATTATTGGCAGTTATTCTATCTATTGCAGTACTCCCTCTTTTTAATGAACTTTCAGGCAGAGCAATTTCATTGCCATTTACAAATCCGATTTTTTGGCTAATACTGTTCGTTGCAACTATTATTCTAGGACTATTTTCAGGAAGCTACCCTGCCTTTTTTATGTCTCGATTGATGCCCGTAAAAACCCTTAAAGGAGGGAGCCATACCAACGTGGGAGGAGGTAATATTCGGAACGCTTTGGTTGTATTCCAATTTGCCATTTCCGTATTTCTAATTGTAAGTACCTTGGTCGTATTTCAACAACTTAAATTTATACAAAGTAAAGACCTTGGTTTTACCAAAGATCAAGTTTTATTGATCAATGACACGTATGCAGCAGGTAAACAGGTAAAAGCTTTTAAAGAAGAAGTGGGTCGATTAGGCCAAGTACAAAGTTCTACTTTTAGTAGTTTTTTACCAGTACCTTCATCTCGTTCCAGTAGTTCGTTTTTTGAAGAAGGAGCCATCGAGCAAGATAAAGCCATTCAAATGGGCACCTGGTATGTAGATGAGGATTATATACCTACCTTAGGTATGAAGCTTATTTCCGGTCGTAATTTTGACAAAAAGCACCTTACGGATTCAACCGCTGTTATTATTAATGAATCTACTTTAAAAAGATTAGGAGTAACCCCAGAAGAAGCACTAGGAATGCGAATATCAGAAGAAATTGAAATTGAAAAATCCAAATTCTTTACTGTAATAGGTGTCGTTAAAAATTTTCATTTTGAATCTTTAAGAGAAAATATTAATGCTCTTAGCCTTTTTCTAGACAAATCAACAGGAACTTTAGCCATAAAATTAAAAGCTGGAGATTTTAAACAAACCATTTCAAGCATTGAAAGTATCTGGACTAAATTAGCACCAGGTCAACCTTTTAGTTATCGTTTTATGGATGATGCTTTCAACACTAGCTATGATGCTGAACAACGATTAGGTAAAATTTTTATGGTATTTACTATATTATCCATCTTTATTGCCTGTCTTGGTCTATTTGGTCTTGCTGCATTTAATGCTCAAAAACGTACAAAAGAAATTGGTATTCGAAAAGTCTTAGGAGCTAGTATCAGTCAGATAACCTATCGCCTTACTACTGACTTTCTAAAAATGGTAGGCCTTGGTATATTAATTTCACTTCCATTGGGCTGGTATGCTATGAATAAATGGTTAGAAGACTTCTCGTATAGAATAGAAATTAGTTGGTGGATATTGGCATTGGCTGCCTTTTTGGCGATAGCAGTAGCCATACTAACGGTATGTTATCAAAGTATAAAGGCGGCAATTGTAAATCCCGTAAAAAGTTTAAAAACGGAATAGGTTGAGTGTATAAAAAAAGTCTACTAGACATTTTTAGTGAAGGAGCCCACTAGCGTAGGGCAGTTTAAAAAACAATTTAAAAACATACATAAAATTATGAAAAATAAGAATCTTAAAACCATCCTAGTTTTAACCATTTTATTTCTAGGGTTACACAATGCAAATGCTCAATCAGAAACAAGAACTGTCGAGCCATTTGATAAGGTAGTTGTGAGTCCACATATTGCTGTAACTTTTGTTCAGGGAGAAACTGAAAGTGTACAAATAGAAACTATTTCAGTTGACACAAATAAACTGAACATTGAAGTCAAAGGCAAAACCCTACGTATTTATTTAGAGGGAGCAAAAGAAGTTACTGAAAATGAAAAATACTATAAAAATGGTGAAAAACGTACCCGTTCATTGTATAATGGAACGATAGTTACGGCAACGGTTACCTATAAATATATTGATGAATTGTCATTACGTGGTGAAGAAAAATTTACATGTAAAAGCCCTATTGACCAGAAGGATTTTACCTTAAAAGTTTACGGAGAATCTGAAATCACAATCGATAATGTAAATCTAAAATCATTGCAAACAACAATGTATGGAGAAAGTTATATCGTTATCAATGAAGGTTCTATAGACCGACAAAAAATAACAGGCTATGGTGAAGCGAAAACAAACACCTTAGGTGTCATAAGCAATAGCACTAAAATTACAGCTTATGGAGAAGGTAGTTACCGAGTGAATGTATCTGAAGAATTAAAGGTAACGGCATATGGAGAAACGGTTGTAGCCTATAAAGGAAACCCAAATGTAAAAAAGGGTATTGTAATTGGAGAAGCAACAATTCAAAAAATAGCAGAGTAATACTAAAAACCGAACAAAAATAGAGATTCAATTGAACATATTCCGATTTTCACGGGAATGATATAAAACTAATCATGTTAAAAAACTACATAAAAATAGGTTGGAGAAACCTCGTAAAAAATAAGCAGCAGACCATTATCAACTTATTGGGTCTTACCTTAGGAACAGTAAGCTGCTTGACCATTTTACTTTATGTTTTTGCCCAACTTGGATTTGATGAAGACTTTTCGAATGCTGAATCTATTTATCGCGTGGAAACCATAATAGAGAGAGATGGTAAGGAAAGTTTTGACACTGCAGCAGCTTCTCCTCCGATAGCCTTTGCTCTAAAAGAAGATTTTGGTGAAGTTGAAGAAGTTACGCGGGTAGTACTAACAGATGTTTTTTATAGTAATTTAATCCGTGCCGCAGAAAATAAAGAGTCCTATTATGAGCCAAGAAGTTATATGGCCGACTCCACTTTTTTTAAAATATTCAATTTCAAATTTTTACACGGTGATATTGAGACCGCTCTAAATGAACCTAACGCGATAGTACTTTCCTCAAATTTGGCCAATAAAATGTTTGGTAATCAAAATTGCATTGGCAAGGCTGTAATTTGGGGTAGCGGTGAAGATGCTCAAACGCTTACAGTGAAAGGCGTATTCGATGAGTATTTTTACAAATCGCATCTCAACCCTAATTACATTGTGAGTATGAGTACACCTGGAATGGGTACATTTGTTCAGACTTTTGATGATTTCGCCACCAATAATTTTGTGTATAGTTATGCAAAACTTGTCCCTAATGCTGACGCTGACCTATTACAAAAAAAACTACCTGCTTTTATCAATCGTAGAGGATCTAAAAATTTATCAGATGCAGGAATGGACAATAAACAGCTATTGTTAAAAAAGGTGACTGATATTCATTTGTATTCTGAAGGCCGCAAAAATCAAATCGGTAGAATTTCAAATATAACATATCTTTATTTTTTATTGACGTTAGCCTTTTTCATCCAATTGGTGGCGTGTATTAATTTTATAAACCTCAGTACGGCTAGGGCAAGTAAACGTGCAAAGGAAATTGGGGTACGTAAAGTTGTAGGTGCAGGAAAAAAAGCATTAATGCGACAATTTTTAGGAGAATCTCTACTCTTGTCAGTATTTGCAATGCTAATAAGTATTCCTATTACTATTTTCCTATTGCCTTTTGTAAATGAACTTACGCAAGAAGCATTGACTTATTTAAATATTTTCAATTGGAAAATCACAGCTTTATTATTCGGTTTAGGGATTTTTACAGGATTAGTTGCTGGTATCTATCCGGCAGTAATTTTGTCCTCGATAAACCCTATAAAAGCCTTGAAAAGTGCGACTATACTGCAATCTGGAAACGGCAACTTTAGAAAAGCATTAGTAGTCTTTCAGTTTGTGGTTTCTATAAGCCTTGTAGCCACGGTTATAGTAGTAACTCAACAGTTTAGATTTACCCAGAACAAAGACCTTGGTTTTAATAAAGAAAATCTATTAGCCTTACGAATAGGTACTAACGAAGCCTCAAGTAAGTTTGAATCTATCAAGACTGCATTTTTGAATATACCTGGTGTACTTGAAGTATCCAGCGGTAATTACTCGCCCTCCGAAATAGTTTTGTCCGATAATGGTTTATACTTGCCTGGTGGAAGTAGAGAAAAAAATACAATCGTAAAACGCAATGGCGTCAGTGACGGTTACTTTAAGACAATGGACATTCCAATCTTAGAAGGAAGAGATTTTCGCGAAGCAGATACTACTAATCAGATAATTGTAAATGAGGCCACACTTAAGGCCTTCAATATGAAACGTGAGGATGCTCTGAGTTCAAAACTTGTTCAAAGTTTTGGAGATGAAACCTATGAAATGGAAATCATTGGTGTGGTAGCCGATTTTCATTACGCTTCTTTAAAAAATGAAATAGCTCCATTATTTTTGCACAAAGAAAGCGAACCTAATTGGCTGTTCCTTCGCACTGAAACAAAGAATTACGAGCTATTACTTGGCAATTTAGAGAAACAATGGAAAACGACAGTAAACAATGTCCCATTTGATTACAGGTTTGTTGACAAAGAGGTTGAAAAGCTGTATGATGAAGAAAAACGACTTGGTAAAATTTCGTTTGTCTTCACTATTCTAGCCATTCTAATTAGTTGTTTGGGCCTCTTTGGGTTGATTTCATATGTAGCCGAACAAAAGAAGAAAGAAATTGGAATTCGCAAGGTACTAGGTGCTAGTATAAATTCTGTAGTACAATTATTGACCAAAGATTTTGTAAAATTGGTAGGAATCGCCTTTTTGATTGCCTCCCCAATTACTTATTATTTTATGGAACGATGGCTTGAAGATTTTACATATCGAATAAACATCCAATGGTGGGTATTTGCTTTCGCTGGTGGTTTTGCATTAATCATAACATTAATAACTGTTGGATTTCAATCATTAAAATCGGCCGTAGCCAATCCTGTAAAAAGTTTAAGAACAGAATAAAACTAGACAAATAGACTTATTTAGTCCAACAAACTCAGAAAGTAATCATCATGTGCAGGGCGAATAGAATATAAATAGTAAAAACTTTAATATCATGTTAAAAAACTACATAAAAATAGGTTGGAGAAATTTGAAAACGAACCGATTGTTTTCCATAATTAATATTTTAGGACTAGCATTAGGTTTATCTATAACCATTCTACTTTTTCTTTCTATTACCTACGAGCGTAGTTATAATACCATGTATTCTAATAAGGCAAATATCTATCGCGTTCTTGTAAATACTAATGAAAGTTATGACAAGCAAATTTTATGTACGGCTCCTGCTGCTTTAACTCCCGCCATTAAAAATGACATTCCCGATGTTAAATATGCCGCCAGAATATTGAAACATGGTTTTGGAGAAACCGCATTCGTAAAAGTGGGCAATACTACTTTTCTTGAAAAGGAATTATACTGGTGTGACCCTGAATTATTTGATATATTTAATATTAAATTTTTACAAGGAGAAGCTTCTTCTGCCATATCGAGACCAAATACTATTACTATTTCAAAAAGCACTGCCAAAAAATATTTTGGAGATGCTGATCCAATGGGGAAACTTATTGTAGTTGATAGTGATGAAAAATTGGAAGTTACTGGGGTCTTTGAAAACTTTCCAGAAAACAGTTCCTTACACTGCAATGCGATAGCTTCTTTTAGCTCCACATTCGCTTTTAAGAATCCAAGTTGGGGAAATTCTAGTTTTGAAACCTACTTACAATTAAATGAAAACATTTCACAAGCAAATACAGAAAGTCAATTAAACTCGCTTTTGGATAAAAATGTAGATAAAGAAGGGCAATGGTTTCACTTAACGTTACAGCCCTTGGAAAAAGTTCACCTATACTCTGCTGACTTTTCAAATTCTTACAGTAAAAGAGTCGGCGATATTGACGAAATAAACAACCTCTCTTTTTTAGGAATACTCATCTTATTGATTGCCTGTGTTAATTACATGAACTTAATGACGGCAAAGTCAGCAAAAAGATCGAAAGATGTTGGAATTTATAAAACATTAGGAGCCTCCTTTAAAAGCTTAATAGCTCGATTTTATGCTGAAACAGGAATTATAACCTTATTAGCATTAGTAATTGGCGTTTTTATAACTATATTATTCATTCCACTTTTTAATCAATTAACGGCTCAACAATTAGAGGTTTCATTGCTATTTAAGCCGCAAGTCCTAATAGGTATTGTATTATTTTGGGTAATTGCCACTTTAGTTGCCGGATCTTACCCCGCATTTTACCTTTCAAGTATTTCTCCCAACTCAGCCTTAACCTCAACAAAAAAGGACGGTTCAAGTATTATTAATATTAGAAAAGGTTTGGTGGTATTACAATTTGCAGCCTCTATTATTCTGATTGTTGGGGTACTCGTAATATATCAGCAATTACAATTTATGCAAAATCAAAAATTAGGTTTTGATTCAGATAATGTGGTCGCTATTTCTACAACAGCGGTTAACGGTAATGACAAAAAAGAAGCTCTAGTTCAAGAATACGAATCGTTGAGCATGGTTTCTGATATTGCCATGGCACAGGGTTTTCCTGGTGTTACCGTAAGTGGTAGAATGTTATTTAAAACTGAAAATGATGAGAATGGTTTAAAAATTCAAACCAATCGTGTAGATGCTCAAATTATCGATTTATTAAAACTAAAATTAATTGCAGGTAAAACGTTACCGCTGATAAAACAACAAGGTGATACTATATCAGAAGTGGTTCTCAATAAGAAAGCATTGGATTATTTAGGATATACACCTGAAGAATCGATTGGCAAAAAAGTATTAATCCAAGGTTTTAGAGGTAATGTATTTATTGTGGGTATTGTAGATGATTTTAATTTCGAATCACTACATCAACCTATTGGAGCGTATGCTTTTCACAACCGAAGAACTGAAGCCAAAAATTTTGCATTGGTCCGCTTCAATAGTAATTCATTGACAAACACCATGGATCAATTAGAATCAAAATTTCTAAAAATAAATCCAGGTTCCGCCTTTGAATATATCTTTTTAGATAAAAATATTGAACAATTATATGCACAAGAACGGAAGACAGCAATATTAGGATTCACCTTTAGCATTTTAGCCATTTTCGTTGCCTGTTTAGGTCTATTTGGTTTAGCGGCATTCACTGCTGAACAACGCAAAAAGGAAATTGGAATTCGAAAAGTACTAGGAGCTACTATCATGGGAATTACACAAATGCTCTCTATGGATTTTTTAAAACTTGTTGCAGTAGCCATTGTAATCGCTTTCCCTATCGCTTATTGGCTAATGCATGAATGGTTACAGAATTTTGCGTATCGAATAGATTTCAGTTGGTATATTTTTGCCATTTCAGGAATTTTGGCAATTGTAATTGCATTAATAACCGTTAGTTTTCAAGCGGTAAAAGCTGCACTTTCTAATCCCGTTAAAAGTTTAAGAACAGAGTAAAACCTTTAAATATCATGTTAAAAAACTACATAAAAATAGCTTGGAGAAATTTGAAAAAGGACAAAACATTTGCCTTTTTAAATATTGTAGGTTTATCGGTTGCTTTCGGTGTTGCTATTTTACTTTCAATGGCGGCTTTTTTCGAATTATCGTATGATAAATTTCACACCAATGGAGATAACATATATAAGGTTTATAATGAGATACAAACTCCAAGAGGTCCAGAAGCTGGTACAAGTCAACCCGCTCCATTTGCCAACGCACTTACAAAAGAAGTTCCTGGTATTTCAAAAGTTACCCGTTATCTGCAAGATGGTGCTTTAGTTATGTATAAGGATAAAGAAATAAATATGAGTACTGTATGGGTCGATGCTGATTTCTTTACTATGTTTTCTTTTCCTGAATTTGCAGGAAATTCTGATAACCCTCTTAAGGAATTATCAAATATTGTACTTTCTAAAAAAATGGCAACAGCATTATTTGGAGATGAAAATGCCATAGATAAGACCATAAATATCCTCATAAATGGAAAAGAAACTCCATTCACAGTCGCTTCACTTGTTGAAAACACAAAATCGAATAGCTCTTTAGAGTTTGGTTTAGCCATTCGTTTTGAAAACCATCAAAGTTATACTAAGAATAAAGAGGAATGGGATTCTCAATATCACGATGTTTATGTACAATTGCAAAATGAAGTAAATGCAAAACAGTTTGAAGACCAAACCAAATCTTTTGTTGATTTGCATTATAAAGAGTCTATTGAAAACCTTAAACGAGATGGAGCACAACCTGACGCTAACGGTCGCTATTTTACCATTAACCTCTTACCATTAAAGGATGTGCATTATACTAACTTTCAAAATGGTTATGCTAAAATTAGTAGAACAATTCCATATCTAGTGCTCTCTGTAGCTTTTCTAATTCTTTTTATTGCTTGTGTCAATTTTATTAACATGAGCATCGCTAAGAGCACACAACGTTTACGAGAAATTGGAATGAGAAAAACATTAGGAGCACAAAAAAAGCAACTATTTTTTCAGTTTTGGAGCGAAAGCCTGATGTTATTTAGTGTCTCATTATTCATTGGTATTGGTTTAAGCATTCTCTTTTTAAAGGATTTTCAAGAAATTTTCCGAACCAATGTTACTTTTAGTATGTTTACTAATCCCTTAAATATTATTCTTTTTATAGTTGTAATAGTGCTGGTAACGTTATTAGTGGGAGGCTATCCAGCAATGCTTATGAGTAAATTAAGTACGATTCAATCCCTTAAAGGTAAAGTTGAAACTAACGGAAAAAATGTAGTTAGAAATGTGCTCATGGTAGTACAATTTTCAATTGCCATTTTATTAATTAGCGGCACATTGGTTTTATGGAGTCAGTTAGAATTTATGAGGAATAAAAACCTTGGCTTTGATAAATCGCAAGTTATCGCTTTTCCTATTGACGGAAAAATGGACAGTCGAAGAGCCGTTAACTTATTACGTGATCAACTTAAAGACAATCCTAATATTATAAGTGTTACCGCCTCCGATAATATTTTAGGATTGGGTAAAGATGGCAGTCAATTCAGTAGTCGCTTAGGTTTTGAATACAAAGGTAGAGTTGTCAAAACAAATATGCTCGTTGTAGATTATGACTATATAGAAACGTTGGGATTGGAACTTATACAAGGTCGTAGTTTTGATAGGCAATATCCTGGTGATGCACTCGGAATGGTAATTAATGAAAGTATGGCTCGCGAACTTGATGAAGAAGATCCCTTGACAGCAACTATTATGATGAGTGACAGCACTAAATATCAAGTATTAGGCATCGTTAAAGATTATCACTTTGAATCATTAACCAAGTCTATAGAACCGTTAACATTCTTTATGAATACGGATTGGGATCTGTATTATGCCTATGTAAAGGTTGCTCCTGAAAATTTATCAAAATCATACGACGCTATTGAACAAACTTGGAAAACACTAGAGCCCAATGCCAAATTTTTAGGCTCTTTTTTAAATGATAATATTGATCGTACTTTTAGAAGTGAAAAAATTATGGCAACGATGATTACTAGTGGCTCCATTATAGCCATTGTTCTTAGTTGTATTGGTCTATTTGCCATTTCATTATTGGTGGTTGCACAACGCACTAAAGAAATTGGCGTGCGAAAAGTTGTGGGTGCCAGCATCTCGTCAATAACTTATTTATTGACCAAAGACTTTCTTAAGTTAGTGGCAATTGCTTTTGTTATTGCTGCACCTGTCGCGTGGTGGTTAATGAATCAATGGCTTCAAGATTACGTGTATAGAATTGATTTAAGTATTTGGATTTTTGCCCTTGCGGGATTATTAACAGTATTAATTGCATTATTTACGGTTGGTGTTAAAACTTTAAAAGCAGCCATGCAAAACCCTGTAAAAAGCTTAAAAACCGAATAAAAACTGAATAGTTAGCTACAGAGTTCTTTAATAAGGTGATTTTTTTAAACAATCGCCAATAAAATTGGATTCTGAATTTCAGTAATCGTTTTCTATTGGAATAACTCAAAAGGATTGTAAAAATATTGGACACTTACTGTAAAATTATTTTACATATTAAAAAATAATTTAAAATTCAATTTCTATTAAAAATCTAATAAACAGACTATTAAATATTTGGCACAACTATAGGTATAACAAATACAGAATACTTAAAGAAACAATTTGACAATTGTCTACCGTTTTAAAAAAAGTTCTATTGTCATTAAAAAAAACAATTAAACATGTTTAAAAACTATCTAAAAATTGCCTGGAGAAATTTAGCTAAAAATAAAGGATACTCTGCCATAAATATTGGCGGATTAGCCTTAGGCATAGCAGTAACCATAATTATTGGATTATGGGTTCAGAGCGAGCTTTCGTATGACAATCATTTTGAAAATAAAGATAAAATAGCAATTGTATTCCAATCCCAAACATTTAATGGTAATACGGGCACTGGCCCTGCAATTCCAAGACCTTTAGAAAAAGCATTAAGAACAGATTACGGTAGTAGTTTTAAATATTTAATAATGTCGTCATGGACGAATAAAGTGTATCTAAAATATAAAGAAACCAGTCTTTATAAATCTGGAAATTATATGCAAAGAGACGCTCCTGAATTATTAAATTTAGAAATTATAAAAGGGGAGAAAGATGGTCTAAGAGAAATAAATTCCATTATGCTATCTGAGTCAATTGCGGACGCCCTTTTTGGATCTGAAGATCCTATAGGTAAAGTTGTAAAAGTTAGAAATCAGGACGACTTAGTGGTTTCCAGTGTCTACAAAGACATTCCTCTTAATACTACTTTTAACGACACGTACTATATCATTCCATGGGAACAATATCTGGCTTCTAGAGAATGGGTACGAAATTCAGAAGACGAATGGGGCAATAATTCTTTTCAGATGTTTGTACAAGTGGCTGACAATGTTGATATGGATAAAGTATCTACTACTATTAAAGATGTAAAGAAAACATTAAACGAAGACACTGCAGCGTTCAATCCACAATTGTTTCTCTTTCCTATGAAAGATTGGTATTTAAGAAACAGCTTTAAAAATGGTAAAAACGATGGAGGTGGTCGAATAAAATATGTTTGGTTATTTGCCATTATTGGAGCTTTTGTACTATTATTAGCATGTATTAATTTTATGAATTTAAGCACCGCACGTTCAGAAAAAAGAGCTAAGGAGGTGGGTATCAGAAAATCAATTGGCTCTCAAAAAGGGCAGTTGATATACCAATTTTTAAGTGAGTCTTTTTTGGTGGTAGTTCTGGCCTTTTTGGTATCATTATTAATTATTTTAATCTCTTTGAACGGATTTAATGACCTTGCAAAAAAAGAAATACTATTTCCGTGGAGCAATGTAAACTTTTGGCTAATATCATTAGCTTTTATTCTTTTCACAACACTATTGGCAGGTAGTTATCCCGCACTTTACCTATCTTCTTTCAAGCCTATTGATGTTTTAAAAGGAACTTTTAAAACTGGCAAACACGCAGGTTTACCCAGAAAAATTTTGGTCGTAGTTCAATTTACAGTTTCTGTTGCCTTTATTATAGGGACAGTAATTGTTATGCAACAGATAAATTATGCTAAAAACAGACCTGTAGGTTACGACAAAGAAGGCTTGGTTCAAATTCCGACATACAGTCAAGACTTTGAAGGTAAATATGATTTAATGCGAAACGAATTTTTAAATTCTGGTGCGGTAATTGAAATGTCAGCCTCCAGTAGTCCTACTACACAAATATGGTCAAACAGAAGTGGTTTTACCTGGGATGGTAAACCTGAGGGATTTCAAGAAGATCTTGCTTATACTGAAGTTACCTATGAATATGCTAAATCTATTAATCTAAAAATTATAGAGGGGCGTGATTTTGCACGTGAATTTGCTACCGATTCTAATGCTGTTTTGATTAATCAAACCGCTGTAAAATATTTGGGACTTACAAATCCGGTAGGTAAATTTCTGAGAGATGATAGTGATGAAGACCCTAATCCTCCATTAAAAATAATCGGTGTGGTTGAAGATATGATTACACAGTCGCCTTATGAACCTGTTAAGCAAGGTGTATATGTTTTTGACAAGCACGGCAATTCTAGTTATTACAATTTAAAATTAAACCCGAAACAAAGTGCCAGTAAAAATTTAGTAACAATAGAAAAAGTGTTCAAAGAACATTTTCCTGACATTCCTTTTCAATATGATTTTGTAGATGCAGAATATGGCGAAAAATTTGCTTCTGAAGAACGTATTGGCACATTATCAGGCGTCTTTACAGGGCTAGCTATTCTTATCAGCTGTTTGGGACTTTTCGGATTAACATCATTTGTGGCAGAACAACGCACCAAAGAAATAGGTGTTCGTAAAGTATTAGGGGCAACCATATTTAATGTATGGAATATGTTGTCTAAAGACTTTTTAAAGTTGGTTATTATTTCCTGTTTTATTGCAATACCCATTGCCTATTATGTAATGAATGGATGGTTAGATGCCTATCCGTACCGCGTAGCCTTAAAATGGTGGATTTTCGTATTGGCAATTCTAGGTGCGTTATTGGTTACCCTACTAACGGTAAGTTTTCAAGCCATAAAGGCAGCAAAAGCTAATCCAGTTAAGAGTTTACGAACGGAATAGAAAATTTAATTTGAGATAAAAAAATGATTATAAAATTGAAAAATTTCACTTTTTTGAGAAGGGCATAAAGACTAAATATTATGTTTAAAAATTATTTAAAAATAGCATGGAGAGGTATTAAAAAAGACAAACTTTTTGCCTCTATAAAAATAGGAGGTTTTGCCGTTGGTATTGCTGCCTGTTTGCTTATTTCACTCTTTATAATAGATGAGCAAAGCTATGATAAACATTATAAAAGTAAAGATCAAATTCATAGAGTACTCGTAGCGTTTCCTCACGAAGGAGAGCTACTAAAAAGTGTTCATTTTCAATTACCATTTGCAGAACAATTACAAAGTGATTATCCTGAAATAGAACTGGCCGGAAAATATAATGCAGGTGAACTATTTGGTGCTGGTAAAAAAACCATACAACTACAAAATGAATCTCAAAATTATAATGATGACGGTTTTATTTTCGCAAGCCAAGGTTTATTAGAAGTGTTAGAAATATCTTTTTCTCAAGGAGTGGTAAAAAACGCTTTAACACATCCTAACAGTTTGGTGATTTCTTATGAAAAGGCCTTAAAGTACTTTCCAAATGGAAATGCTCTTGGTCAAACAATTATATTAGACGGTAACACTAAAAATCCATATAAAATTACTGGTGTAATGGCCAGGCGTAGTTTTAAATCACATTTTCATTATGATTTTCTAATGACTATTGATGATAACCAGATGAATTGGATCAATAACAATTATCTCACTTACATCAAAACTTCAAAAAATACGGATATAACTGCCCTTGAGAATAAAATGTATTCCATAATAACCAATCATATGGTACCTGCATTAAAAAAACGAGGGTATAATACTCATTTGGAATCATTAGAAAAAGCCAAGTTTATATTACAACCCGTTGCAGACATCCATTTAAAAACTGATTCTGAATTATTCGATCATCTTAGTCATGGTGATATAAGATTTGTATGGTTATTTGCTGCTATTGCAGGATTTATATTACTATTAGCATGTATCAATTTTATCAATTTATCAACGGCTAAATCAGCCAATAGAGCTAAGGAAGTTGGTTTACGCAAAACCGTTGGTGCTTTCAGAAATAGTTTGGTATCCCAATTTCTATCAGAATCAATTTTATTTAGTTTAATATCATTTGTAATCGGTGTGTTTCTCGCCTGGTTATTATTACCCATATTCAATTCAATAGCTGTTAAAACTATAGAAATGCCTTGGAATGCTTTGTGGTTTATTCCAACAATACTGACTTCCGCCCTATTTGTAGGATTAATCGCAGGACTCTATCCTGCCTTTTATTTATCTTCATTTAAACCTGCTTTAGTTTTAAAAGGAAAAATGAGTATTGGTGGTAAAAGTATGAGACTCCGAAGTAGTCTTGTCGTATTTCAGTTTGCCACTTCTGTAATTTTGATCATAGGAACACTTGTTATTTACAAACAGATGGATTTTGTAGTAACCAAAGAATTAGGATATGAAAAAGAACAAGTTTTAGTAATAGAAGGCACCTCTATCCTAGACAGTAAAGCAGAAAATTTTAAAGAACAGCTTTTGCAATTACCATCCGTAAAGTTGGTAACCAAAAGTAATTATTTACCTATTACAGGAACCAAAAGAAATGGAAATACATTTAGAAAATCTGGAGTAGGTAATGAAATACAAGGAGTACCTTCACAAATTTGGCGGGTAGATTATGATTATATTAAAACACTAGGAATAAAACTGATAGAAGGGCGTGACTTTTCAAAAGAATTTGCTTCAGATTCAATAAACTCAATTATTATAAATAAAAAGATGGCAAGTGCACTTGGTTTAGATACCCCACTTGGAAAACAAATTTCTAATGGTACTGATTGGACTATTGTAGGCGTGGTGGACGACTTTCACTATAGATCATTGAAGGATGACATTGAACCTTTAGCTCTTGTTATCGGAAATGACATAGGTGCATTTTCAGTTAAACTAGACTCAGAAAATATTACTGAAGTTTTGAGTTCCATAAGTTCTGTTTGGACTAAAAACGTACCCAACCAAGCATTTAACTATAGCTTCTTAGATCAGAAATTTGCACAGATGCATGAAGACGTTAAGCGTATGGGAAAAATATTTAATAGTTTTGCTCTTTTCGCCATATTCGTAGCCTGTCTAGGCTTATTCGGACTCTCTGCTTTTATGATAGAACAACGTAAAAAAGAAATCAGTATCAGATTGGTCTTAGGTGCCCCTTTTAAAAGCATATATAAACTTTTAACATTAGATTTTTTAAAATTGATTATTATCGCCATACTTATTGCGATACCCATTGGATGGTATATAATGAACAAATGGCTTGAAGATTTTGTATATAAAATAGATATTGGTTGGGAACTTTTTTTAGGAGCAGGTGCTATTGCCTTACTAATTGCAATTTTGACTATCAGCTACCAATCTATCGGAGCCGCTCTGATAAAACCCTTAAAAAGTTTAAAAACAGAATAAAAAAAAGCCCGATAAAATTAAAAATAGAGTAATAAAGTTGAATTAATTCTCGCATTTGCGGAAATGACATAAAAAACAATTATGTTTAAAAATTATCTAAAAATAGCATGGAGGAGTTTGCAAAAACACAAGCTCTTTGCGGCAATTAACATTGTTGGATTGGCTATTGGCCTAAGTGCTTCTTTTGTAATTGGAGCCATCATTTATTACGATTTCACTTTTGATAAATTTCATGTAGATGGCGATCGTATTTATCGCATTACAAGTGACTTTTCTTCCTCTGATGGAGTGTTTTACAATCCAGGTGTAGCGGTTCCATTAGGTACCACTTTAAATGAAAACACACCCGGTTTAGATGTTGTTGCCCCAATCTTTACAACCTATCCGCTTCACATTAAAAACAACAGTACCGATAAATTATTTAAAAATCCAAAATTTGTAATATACACTGATGGCAGTTATTTCAAATTATTCAACTATAAGTGGCTCGCAGGTTCTCAAGTAGCTGTATTAGAAAACCCAAATGAAGTAGTGTTGACGGAAAATAGGGCAAGAAAATATTTTCCAAATGCAGAATTGAATGAAATTATTGGTAAAGACCTTATCTACAATGATACTATTCCCGTTAAATTAACAGGCATAGTTGCTAATTTTGAGGATCGTACCGATATCGTTTTTGAAGAATTTATTTCTCTGAAAACGGCCAATCAATCTGACATGACCAGTTCAATAAAAGATAGTAACTGGAACAATACAAACTCCGCATCGCAATTATTTATAAAACTATCAAAAAATACTAAACTTAGCAATGTCCAACTGTTATTAAATCAACTTGCAGATGAACATAAAGATCCAGATGAAGCTACTTTTGGACAAGAAAGAACATTTCATTTACAACCGTTAAGCGACTTACATTTTAATTCAAATTATTACACTTTTGATTTTAGTGAAGGACAAGCAAGTAAGTCTGTTTTGATGAATTTAGCTTACATCGCTTTATTTTTACTTTTACTAGCTTGTATTAATTTCATCAATTTAAATACTGCCCAAGCAACACAACGGGCAAAGGAAATTGGAATTCGAAAAACCTTAGGTAGTTCTAAAAAACCATTAATAATTCAATTTTTAAGTGAGACTTTTTTACTTACATTCTTTGCTGCTCTGGTTTCATTATTCCTTTCGTTTTGGCTGTTACAAGTATTTTCTGACTTTATACCTAAAGGGATCAGTTTTGAATTGTTTTCAGACCCATTAGTAATAGTGTTTATGCTGCTATTACTAGTTGTAATCTCGATTTTATCAGGCTTCTACCCTGCTCTAGTCCTATCACAATTTAAACCTATAGCCGTTTTAAAAAGTCAAATTTTACATAAAAGTGATAACGCTTCACTACGCAAATACTTAACTGTATTTCAGTTTGTTATTGCACAAATTTTCATTATTGCTACCCTCCTCGTAAGTAAACAAATTCACTTTTTAACATCAAAAGATATGGGTTTTAAAACAGAAGCAGTTGCTTCTATTAGAACACCATGGGAAAGTCCTGAGATAGAAAAACGCATGTTGTTAACGAGTAAAATTAAGGCTCTACCAATGATACAAGCTGTAAGTTTAAGTGGTAATACACCGGCTTCATTCAGCACAAGTTCAACCAATGCCACATTTACTATTGGAGACAATGAAATTAGAACTCCCTTGCAATTATTATATGGCGATCAAAATTATTTAAAATTATATGACATTGAAATTTTGGCTGGTAGAAACCAATTAAATGATAGTATAAGTGAGTACGTTATTAATGAAACGTATATGAAAAAATTGGGGTTTGACAATCCACAAGACGCCTTAAATAAATCTGTAAAAACTGGAGATGAATCGCATCTGATTGTTGGCGTAATGAAAGATTTTAATCAACGATCATTAAAAACGGGAATAGAACCCATGGCATTTTTAGGAGCAAATGTGTCACGTTTTAACACCATTCATTTTTCCTTTCTGACTAAAAACTCTGATAAATGGTCACAAAGTATTTCACAAATAGAAAGTGCTTGGAAATCCATATATCCCGATTCTGAATTCAAATTGACTTTTATGGATGAAACCATAAAACGTTTTTACAAACAAGAACAGAAAACATCCGTTTTACTAAACTGGGCAACAGGATTATCTATTTTAATAAGTTGCTTAGGTTTATTAGGTTTAGTTATTCACACTACACAACGAAGAACTAAAGAAATAGGAATAAGAAAAGTATTGGGAGCATCACTAACCCAATTGAACTTTTTATTGTGTAAAGAATTTATACTCCTTGTAATTATAGCATTTGCAATTGCCGCACCCGTTGCTTGGTATGGTTTACACAACTGGCTAGAAGGCTTTACTTATAAAACAAGTATGAGTTGGTGGGTATTTTTAATAAGTGGATTCATTATGATTTTAGTTGCTATTCTCATTATGAGTATTAAAACCTTATCAGCTGCTAACAGTAATCCTGTAGAAAGTTTAAAATCGGAATAAAACACCAAAATCATGGTTAAATATTATATCAAATTAGCGTTTCGAAATTTTAAAGCCAACAAAGTAATTTTTGGAGGAAGCTTGCTCACCCTATGTCTAGGGGCATTAAGTATTTCATTGTTATTTTCATATATCTATAATGAATTGACCATGAATAATTTCTTAACTCATAAAGATGATATTTATGTTGTCTTTGAGAGAAATTCGCCCGAACAATTTCGACCTAATGAATTTAATTTAAATCAATATAAAAGCTTTAATGCCAAAGATTATCCAGAAATAAAAAATCTTGCAGCTTTTGAACTCTTAAGAAAGGAATATTTTAAGTTATCCTATAACAACAATGTTTTTACAGAAAACGGATTACATGTGGACAGCACTTTTTTATCAATTTTTGATTTTCCTTTGCTGAGTGGTAGTTCAAAAACAGCTTTAAATGAACCTAATAGCATACTTTTAACGGAAACATTGGCAAAAAATATATTTGGTGATAAAAACCCTATTGGCAAGGTTATACAAGTAACTCTAATGGAAAAACTAAATGTTACTATTACAGGTATTCTTAAAACACTTCCTTCCAACACTGCTATAAAATTCGACTATATACTTAACGCTAAGAATCTCGGCATTTACAATTCAGCGACAATTATGTTAGGTTCTAAAAATATTGAGATTGACAAATTAACTGATAAAATAAATAAGACAAAAAAAAGTTCAGAATACGAGCAAAGTAAAATCAAACTCGTTCCATTAAATGATATTTATTTTAGTAATGGAGCATTTAACACTTCTTTATTTTCGAGGTACGGAGATAAAAGAAATCTTTCTTACTTAACCATAATCATTTTAGTTATTTTGATTATTTCCGCATTGAATTTTTCAACCATGCAGATTATAAGCACGAATAAGGCCTCAAAGAACAATGCAATAAAGCAAGTGAATGGAGCCAGTTTTCAACAATTGGCTCGGCAAAAATCGGTAGATTTGGCAATAACAATTTTTATTGCATCAATACTAATTTCTATTGGGTATTCAATAATATTGCCCTTTTATAATTCTTTTACTCAAGTTTCCTTAAACCCACCAATATGGATCATATTTTTATTAAATATGTTCATTATTACAATAGTAACTCTTGTTGGGTTGTTATACCCTATTCTGATCAAAAGAAGGGTTCCAATTCATGTTGGATTAAAAAATAAGATACAAAAAAATAAAGGGTTTATAGGACGAAAAGTTATTATTGTTACACAATATTCATTGACTTTTATTTTATTAATATCTTCAGTGGTAGTAGCAAAACAGCTTAACCTCATGTTAAATAAAGATTTAGGTTTTGCCACAGAAAATGTGATTAGAACAACCATGGTTGAATATGAAACAGGAAGTCATTGGTCAGTTACACAAAACAAATTAGACATTATTAAAGGTGAGTTAAAAGCAAACCCTAACATTATTGGCTTCACACATGCAGAGCCTCCACTAAATACTATTCAAGGCGATTGGAAAATTGCCGAAGGTGAACAAAAATTTTCCAAGGCACATCTTCTATTTGTTAGTTCAGATTATCTCAAAGTTTTTACAAATTTAAAAATAATTGATGGACGCTTTTTTGATAAAGATCAAGATACTATTGAAGAAAAAATAGTGGTTATTAATGAAGCAGCTAAAAAACATTGGAACATTACTGACATCAATAAAGTAAATTTGTATAGTCGATTCTGGTCTGATAATGGTCGTGGTTCGTATAAAATAATTGGCGTGCTGAAAGATTTTAATTTCCAACACTTATCCTCAAGTCCAGAACCTTTAATTATGATGAATGCTGGACACCTTATGGAAGGAGCGAAAAACAGTTCACTTATTACATTTAAAAAAGGGACTCGTAAAAGTAGTTTAGCTTTTATTGAGCAATTATTTATAGAACAAAACCCTAATTCAATCTTTAAATACTCTTTTTTAAAAGACGAGGTAACGGCTTTATATGAAAAGGAAAAACAACTAAGTATAATATATATTCTATTTACACTTGTAGCCTTATTAATTTCTGCAATTGGCCTCTTCACTATTGCCCTCTATGATACACAGCGAAGAGTAAAAGAAATAGCTGTGCGTAAAGTTAATGGTGCTACTGTAAATGAACTGCTGATTATGCTTAACAAAAGTATTGTTAAATGGATAGTTCTAGCTTTTATCATAGCAAGTCCTATTGCCTATTTTGTGATGCAAAAATGGTTAGAAAATTTTGCATACAAAGCGAATATAAGCTGGTGGATATTTGTAGCTGCAGGGTTATTTACGTTAATTATTGCATTAATAACGGTCAGCTGGAGAAGCTATAAAGCAGCCCTCGCTAACCCTGTAGAAAGTTTAAAATCGGAATAGAGCCTATCAGCAATGAAGCCTCATAAAATTATAACTGTCAAATTATGTACAAATTATACTTTAAAATTGCCCTAAGATATTTACTTAAAAATAAGCTCTATTCGTTTATAAATATTACTGGATTAGCTATTGGTATTGCCTCTTTTATTCTGATTATGCTTTACGTAAATTACGAAATGAGTTATGATAAGTTTGAGGGGTCTGAGCATGTATATCGTGTCTTTATGGATGCCAAAGAAGGTGAGACCTTCGAGCCTTCAGATGCTCAAACTGCAAATCTTATTGGCCCAACTTTAAAACGTGAATTCCCTGAAGTTAAAGAGCAAGTTCGATTGTATCGGTTTGAAAAGATTACTTTTAAAAGAGATGAAAAAGTATTTGAATCCAACAAAGGAGCATTGGCAGATGCTACCTATTTTAAAATCTTTAACTATCCTTTATTAAAAGGGGCAAAAGAAACTGCCTTAGCAACTCCCAATGCGATCGTGTTAACCAAAGATTTCTCAAAAAAAATATTTGGAAATGAAGACCCTATTGATAAAACCATTTCTGCCTTTTACAATGGAGAAGAAGCTTTATTAACAGTTAAAGGTATTTTAAAAAACATACCCGATAATACCCATATGAAAACCAATTTTTTAATCTCTATGGAGACTTTTGCAAATTGGTGGGCATCAGATGATCAGGTAGCACCAAATTGGGGACATTGCAATTTTTTTACCTATTTAAATGTTGATGAAAAAGCGAACTACAGCTTACTTAAAAATAAGGTAATTGCCTCTGACTTTGAAGATGACCCCGACGAAAGGTACAATATAGAACCTTTGGAAAGCATTCATTTATATTCAGATAAACCATATGAAGCCGAAGCAAATGGAAGTCTCAGCAGAATTAAATTTTTGACAGCAATTGCATTTATAATTCTCATTTTATCATGGCTTAATTATGTTAACCTTTCTACAACAAAATCGTTAGAAAGAGCAAAAGAGGTAGGTATTCGTAAAGTTGCAGGTGCACAAAGAATACAGCTCATTTTTCAATCTTTATCGGAATCTATTATTCTAAATATTATTGCAATTGTTCTAGCTGTTATATTGACGGTTTTTATGCTTTCTGTTTACAATAGTATAACGGGTAGCCAATTGGTCTTACAATCTTCAATGTTTACTCAGTTTTTACCTATTATCGGGATTCTTGTATTAGGTATAGTACTTGCTGGATTATATCCCGCAATTTTATTAAGCGGCTACTCCCCTTCTAAGGCTTTAAAAGGCAAAGTAAGAACGTCAGCGAGCGGTTTAAATATCCGTAAAGGGCTCATTATTCTACAATTTATGGCTACCATTATATTGTTGATTGGCACCATAGTCGTAACGAAACAAATTGATTTTTTACAAAAACAACCTATTGGAGCCAATTTAAATGAGACCGTTAGTTTTCAAGGTGAATTTCTTTCTCAACTATCAGACTCGTTGGTCAGAGACAAATACAAAACACTTGAAAATGAAATAAAAGCATTTCCATTTGTAACTGCTGTCGCCCGAACGCAAACCTATCCTGGTGGAGGTTTTGACGAATTAAATTCTTTCGTTGGTCTTACCTACCCTAATGGAACCGAAGACAGCAGGAAAACCTATTACGGCTATGCCACACAACCTGAATATTTCGATTTATTAGATATCAAGTTTCTTGGCGGAACTACTTTCACCAACAATTCAGCGGGTCAAAGTAGGTCAATCATTATTAATGAATCCGCAATGCGAGAAATGGAAATTGCCACTCCAAGTGATGCTATTGGAAAGGTTGCCACATTCTTTGGTATCAATTGGACAATTTCTGGTGTGGTAGAAAACTATCATCATTTTGGATTGAAAAGTTCTGTGTTACCTATGATTATAATTCACGATACAAGCAGTAATAATTTATTAGTAAAATTTAATAACAAGGTGTCTTCTAATTCAGGATATACGGCGGCTATTACTGATATTGAAAATAAATGGAAACAAGTTTTTCCGCAAAGCACTTTTAATTATACTTTTTTAGACAAAAAGTTTGAAGCACAATACAATGAAGATAAAAAGTTCAGTTCTGCCTTTCAAATTTTCACTATTCTTGCTATCTTAATTGCTTCCATGGGGCTTTTTGGATTAACTTCCTATACGTGTATACAGCGTAAAAAAGAAATAGGCATCCGTAAAGTAAATGGTGCAACTATTGGTCAAATACTACAATTATTAAATCAAGATTTTGTAAAATGGGTTGGAATTGCATTTATAATCGCCGTACCAATTTCGTATTACGCCATGAACAAATGGTTGGAAGGTTTTGCTTTTAAAACAACCATCAGTTGGTGGATATTTGCCTTAGCAGGAATTTCCGCATTATTGATTGCTTTACTAACCGTAAGTTGGCAAAGTTTTAGAGCAGCAATGGCAAATCCGGTGGAAGCTTTAAAGGATGAGTAAATTTTAGAAAAATTAAACAGATCTCTCGTACCACGAGATTATAAAAAAGATAAAAAATGTTACTACAATTAAACAAAATTTTTAAATGGGTAAATTCAGGTGGACAACGGGTCTTCTTGTTAAAAGATTTCAACTTAGAAGTTGAGGAAGGAGAGTTTATTTCTATAATGGGACCTTCAGGTTCGGGTAAATCAACCTTGCTTAACATTATAGGCATGTTAGATGGTTTTGATGAAGGTGAATACAATTTTATGGATGAATCTGTACATACCTTAAAAGAAAAACACCGAGCGAATTTATACAAACAGTACATTGGTTTTGTTTTTCAGGCCTATCATTTAATTGATGAATTGACTGTCTATGAAAATTTAGAAATGCCTTTATTGTATAAAAAAATAAGTGGATCTGAACGCAAAGCTCTTGTTGCTGATATGCTAGATCGATTTAATATCGTAGGGAAACAAAAACTATTCCCAACGCAATTAAGTGGTGGTCAACAACAATTGGTTGGTGTTGCCCGTGCATTAATTGGGAATCCGAAATTAATATTGGCTGATGAACCTACAGGAAATTTAAACTCCAAACAAGGAGAAGAAATTATGGAAATTTTTAAGCAATTAAATAAAGAAGGAGTAACTATAATCCAAGTAACCCATTCAGAGAAAAATGCTGAATATGGTTCACGAATTATTAATTTATTAGATGGTAGAATGGTTTAGGTTTAGGTTTCGACTACGCTCAACCTGACAATAATACGTAACAATTGATTTCTTTTCGAAATATATTAAAGATATATATATATAATTTAAGCTTTTTCAATCCCTCCAACTTCTGACTGAAATCGTCTGAAGGGAGGAGCCATTTAGTACTTTACAAACCAACTTTACGCTTCCAATCTTCAAAGAATTTAGGAGCCGTTAAAGCCAAGTCACCATTATCATCTGTAAAAACCTGAATGGTTTCACCCGTACACACAATTTTACCTTCGGGATTAAATATTTTATAAGTAAATATCATTTTTGCCGCTGGTGAATCTACAAAAGTGGTTTCTATGGTGGCAATATCACCATATTTTAATGGTAATTTGTGCTCACAAGAAGATTTCACTATTGGGGTTGCAAAACCATTTGCTTTTACATCTAAATAAGAAATTCCATGTGACCTTCCGAACGCCTCTCTACCGTCTTCAAAATAGGTAATATAATTACCATGCCATACAATACCAAGCGGATCTGTTTCATTAAAGCGAACGCGTATTTCTGAAGTGTAAGTGATACTTTTCATTAACTTATGGATTATAGTAAATTTAATACATTTTGTTTTCGTTTGCCGAAGTTTTTGGTATTTGCTGAATCGCATCCCAATGTTCAACAATTTTTGCGTTGGCATCAAATCTGAAAAAATCCATCGTAACGTACTCATCACTATCAGGCCATATTTGGTGCGTATGTAATGCAACCAAATCATTTTCAGAGATTACACGAACAAATTCAATTGATTTCTTAGGATATTCTCTTTGCATGCGTTCAAAATATTCAATAAAACCCTCCGTACCATTAGCCACATCAGGATTATGTTGAATGTATGCTTCCCCAACATATAATTCTATAGCTTTTCTTGGATTCCCTTCATATGCCAATTTGTAAAACGCTACGGCATTTTCTTTCATTTTTTCTTTCATAAATAATTAATTTAGCCAGTGAGCATCATACTAACAACCCCATCAAACCGCCCGTTTCCTTTTATCATACCATACTGAAATACCAACTGTTATGATAAAAAACAATAATAACAGTCCAATATCTGGTAAGATTTCTAAAATTCCACCATTACGAAGTAGCACATCATAAAAAGCATTTAATCCCCAATTCATTGGTGAAATATTTGATATGATTTGCATAAAATTAGGCATTAAAAATACAGGTACCCAAACACCGCCAATTGCGGCCAAAATAACAACCATAGTAGCTCCTAGCGGTGCTGACTGTTCTGGTGTGGTTGATAATGTGCCTAATAAAATACCAAAACCAATTGCTGCCAATCCTGAAAATAAAGCAACTACAAACAAGGTGAAAAAGTTAGAGCCAACTTCTAGAGCATGTAAACCTAACATTGGTAATACATAAACACCTACTGCTAACATTAATAAAAACTGAACTAAACAGACTATCAAATAGGTAATCGATTTTCCACCCAACACGGTTAAATAGGAAACTGGATTTGTCCGTAACCGAACAAACGTACCTTGATTTTTTTCTTTTACAATATTTATAGATAATGGAATAACAATAAAAAATATGGCAAAGAGCGTCCACGCAGGTACATTGTGTTGTGTAGAATTGGGTAAGGTTACCCCTTGCCCCTCTTTGGGATTTATTTCTTTAAATGAAACGAAATTGTTTTCAGTCAATAATGGATTTTCTTCGTTGGGTTCTCCTTCACTTAATTCCGCTTGAAAAGCTTCATAAATAGATTTTGATTCTATTCTAGAAATCATTTTATCTATGTTGCTCATTACTGCATTTTTAAACGATTTTTGAACAGCAGGATCAAAATACAATTTGATTTCTTTATTTAAGATAACCTCATCAGCAACTTTAGGCTCATCATCTACGCCAAATTCACTAAGAATTTTGGCTACATTTCGATTTACTTTTTTATCTAAGTCAGCACTTAAATGTTGTGGAATAATTACAGCGAGTTGGTATTTTCCTTTTAACACAGCTGTCTTTGCCGCTTCTTCTGTAAAATTATTTTCCGCTTGTTTGGTGACAATTTCAAAGGCATCACTTTTGTTCAGATTTTCTAAAATGGTAGCAGATATTGCTCCATTATCTTGATCTACAAAAAGAATGGGAATTTTAGCGTCATTTATCGTTTTAAACGAACTATCTTGAATTAAAGTAATGGTGATTATCAACACCAACGGCATTACAAAAAGAATAACCAAACCACCCAAATCTCTTGATAAGAGTAACATTTCTTTATATGTAGAACTGATCAGTTTACGCATAATCTCTTAAAGCCTCACCTGTTAATTGAATAAATACATCTTCTAAATTCTGAGCATCATTTGTGTTGTCGATAAGCTCTTTTGGAGTCCCTGAGGCAACAATTGTACCACTATCAATTATCGATACTTGGGTACAAAATGTCTCTGCTTCATTTAAATGATGTGATGTATAAACGATCGTAGTTCCATTAGCATTTAACATTTTTAAATGCTCAATAATTACATTCTTAGATTGTACATCTACGCCTACTGTGGGCTCGTCTAAAAATAATATTTCTGGTTTATGTAAAATACCTGCAATAAGATTTACACGTCTTTTCATACCTCCAGAAAAAGTACTCACTTTTTTATTCTTAAATTTTGAGAGTCCTAAATGATCTAAACTTTCAATAACTTTTGTTTTTAAAGTAGTACCTGACAATCCATACATCGCTCCGAAATACATCAAATTTTCATAGGCGGATAATGTTGGGTACAAGGCATATTCTTGAGGAACAACACCAATAGCCTGCTTAATATTTTTAGCATTTTCTTTAAATGAGAGTCCGTTAATCTTGATCTTTCCAGCCGTTGGTTTTAGCAAACCACACAACATAGAAATCAACGTGGTTTTACCAGCTCCATTCGGACCTAATAAACCATAAATTTCACCTTTTTCAATGTCTAAATCCAAGTGATGGATGGAGTAATTATCCGCTCCTTTATATTTTTTGGAAACCGTATCGATTTGAATAACAGCGTCAGTCATTTTATATCGCTTTCTTTAATTTTTTAAAGAATACCTCTTCCCTATTAGAAAGGGCTACTAATTGATCGGCTACTTTATTATAAGCATCTAATTCAGAGCTTCTATTTTTATAAATTCGTGAAGCATCAATAGCAAAATCACGCCAAGAATCGCCTATTTCAGTTATTTCCAAGGACAATTCTTTTAATTTAGGATTTTTTAATATTACCGCAGCTTCCTGTAAAAAAGCACCGTAAATAAAACGGAATCCACCGCCGCCAGTACCAATTTCTTCTTGCATTCTAACCAGTTGCCCCAAATAATGATTGGCTACTTTTACGCCTTTCTTTTCCGGCCATTTTCGAATCAATTTAGCTATGGTTCGCATACCTCTGACTCCAACATAGGGAACAGGTGCTAACATATCACGACAAACCGTTTTAATTCCCTTTTTTATGGCACTTTCCAATTGCAATTCTTTTGGGAAGTGAACAGGATAATACATATGCCCTTTAGGAGCCATAGCTCCTTTGGCAAAACGCACTCTATTTAATTCTTTTTTGGTTAAAGTGGTTGTCGTTTCCATAACAGGATCACTAATTAAATAAGTATCCTCTTCTTTACCATAAACAACCAAGTTATGAGCATTAAAATGAAAACGATATTCGTCTGGAAAATAAGACAAATGATAAACGCCAACTTGTAAACCAACAGGATTATTACGTTGCAATTCCGCTTCTAAAGCCTTTTCCGCATTACTTTCGTTTCTGAATTTAAAGCGTTTCACTTTTATCCCTACGCGTTGAGCGAAACGTTTAAAAATGATACCTGGCATGGGTCTAAAACTCACCACAGGAGCGTGATTCACTTTTAAAAAGGGAATGTATACAAAGAAAAGACCAGAACCAATACCAAATACCATTGGTTCACTGATTTGATATCCTTTATGTTTTAGTAAGTTTGAAACCACCCCATTTTCACAATGTGCAGATTGATGATGTGTAAAGTCTATCTTCATATGTTTTTATCAATATCCTGCAATTGCTCGATGGTAATATCAAAAACATCTGCGTATTTCTGTAATATTTTAGTATTTAATTTTTTAAAAACCTGAGGCTTAAAATGTCTTTTAACACGCCATTGCCAGAGTCCTACATAACTTGCCAAAATAGGTAAATCCATTTTATTAACTTCCATGTAATAATCAATTGGACTAGACTCATTTGCTTCTACTCTCTTTTTAGCAGCGTCAATTCGTTCTTTAATATCTTGAATGGCATTATCTAAAGCGATGGTTTTCGGATCCCAACCTGTACTGTTTTCTGTAGTATATTCACCATTTTCATCAACAGCATAACAGAGTTCACGAAAATTAGCGGACTCTAAATTACTTTTGTCTTGTGGTACTTCACTTTTTTTCATGCGTTTATACTTATTGTTTGTTAACGGTCACGTTAATCGTATTGATCATTTACTTGGGAAACAACACTTTTAACCTGCTCGTTTCATGTCTTATTCTACTTCTTTAATAAATAAGTTCATTACACATTCAGCTAAAACAATTTCTGCATTTTCAATACTACAATTTAATGCACAAATACTATATCCATCAGCATCAAATCTTGAAATTAGATTTGCAGTGGTAACAATTGTCTCGTTTAATTGTGGCAATTTAATGATATTAAACGACTTAACACCACTTATAAAACCTACAAGCTTTGTGTTTTTTCCTTCAACATCTTCCTCATCAAAATAACTTTTACCTACTATAGCAGAACATGTTTGAGCAGCATTTTCTATTAAACCCGACTCCGAAAGCACATTGTCATCCACAAAAATACAATCAGACGTAATTAAAAAATCAGTCTTAACACTTTCATTATCAATTGACAATAAAGTATCTACCATTAACATAGGAACTCTATGTGGTAGAAAGTTTTTAATATCAATATGACTTGAAGTGCTATCCAATTATTTTGCAACTACTGTTTTCATTTCGCTAGTAGCGATTGATTTACCATTTAGTTTAACGTTAATGGCGACTAAAGTTACACCCATTACTTCGTGTAAAATAGAAGCCGTTGTTTCTAACGTATCATTTAATTGGGGCAAGATAAGAATTTCTACGCTTTTAATAGATCCTATATATCCAGTAGGAGAAGGTTTATCTAATAAATGGTATTTATACCCAGTATGCAGTGCAACTGTTTGAGCCATATGCTCAATTAAACCAGGTTCTGTAAACGTATTATTTTTAGTAAAAATATTGGCATCTGAAATGGTTAAACAAGAAGTAACCTCGCTATCCGTATAATGTAATAATTTATCAACCATTACAAACGGTGCTTTTTGTGGAATTAAATTAGTTACGGGTATGTTTAACGAATCGTTATTCAAATTAACAAACAGTTAAAAGAGCATAATTATAAGCAAATCTTGCACTTTCAGGAACATGTAACAAAATGGTATCACCTTTATTTAATTTGCCAGAATCTACTAATTCTTCTAACATAATATAAATAGAGGCTGCTCCTACATTTCCTACTTTTTCTAAATTCATAAACCATTTGTCCAATGGTACTACAAAATCTTGTTTTACCATTTCTTCATACAATTTATCCTTAAAATAGAAAGATGAAATATGTGGTAAATAGTAGGTTAAATCTTCAGGTTTCACATTATGCTTGTCTAAAGCATGTTTTA
This sequence comes from Aureibaculum algae, assembly GCF_006065315.1. Lineage (GTDB taxonomy): Bacteria > Bacteroidota > Bacteroidia > Flavobacteriales > Flavobacteriaceae > Aureibaculum > Aureibaculum algae. The sequence goes on from NZ_CP040749.1 coordinate 3,480,327, forward strand.
AACTATCAACGCCTTTTACTAAAATATTTTCACTTAGTAATTTCACATCTTGCTTCATGGCGAACAAAGATTGTTCACTCCAATCATGAGCTGGAAACTCACTCCAAGGCTTTAACTGGCCATTTTCTAATTTATCTCCACCAGCGTACATACATGTATCTAGTTCATGAGCATATGAATATCCTTCAATCCATTCAATTTTTAATGGTTGTTTCCCTTTTGGTTCACTTTCTAATAAAACAGCACCTGCTCCATCGGAAAGCATCCAACGTAAAAACTCTTTATTAAAAGCAATTATAGGCTGCTCTTCTAACGATTTTAAATGGTTCACCTCTTCTTCAAAAGTATTCGCCATCATCCATGAAGAAGTACGTTCAGAACCAGCACAAACGGCATTGTTTACTTGATGAGCTTTAACAGATAAGAATCCATATTTTAACGCATTCATTCCCGAACAACACGCACCTGAAGGTGAATTTATTTCTAAATTTCTATTCTTTAAAAAGCCATGAACCATTGCGGTATGCGATGGTAATATTTGATCAGGACTTGAGGTACCACAAGATAATAATTCAATGTCTTTTGTCGTAAAATCTTCATCACAAAGAAGCTCTACAGCTTCCTTAGTCAGTTGTGCATTATTGTGCGTAATTTCACCATTTTCATCAATGGCATAATACCTCGTTTTAATCTTATTATTTCGTAAAACTATACCTTTAGCTTTGGAAGATTTTCCATTTAGAATACCCAATTTTTGTTCCATTTGATCGTTGGAAACAGGGGTGTTAGGTAAAAATTTTGCAATTCTAGTTATGTAAACGTCATTCATTCTTTAAAAGTAATATTTTTTAAGGAAACTCCTATTAAATTAAGTATTAGATATACCCTTTAGTTTAACAGAAGCATAATATTTTTTGTCTTTCTTAATTTTACCTATAAAAGGTAAATAGGTCAGCAAAAATACAATAAAAAGTACTGGTCCGAAGAACCAAATTGCAAATTTTAAATATTTATCAAAAACCCGAACCCATTTTAATCGTTTTGGTTCTCCAGGCTTGCCTTTTTTGATGATAAAATTAGACCATTTATCAAAAATAACATTAGCCCTTTTGTCCATTGAAATTAAAAATGGTTTTACTACAACGGCACCTATGCTTACTAAATTATCTTGTAAAGATGTGAAGTCATTTTTATTTAAGCTTTCCAATATTGGTTTGCCAAACTTAACAGATTCATCTATATCTTTTTGAGAAACTCCTGGTTTTGGAAAAACACCTAAATACTTTTCCTTTTTACCATTCATCATCCATTTTTCAATGGTGATAACACTAACATGATTGAGATTTCTATCTACCAAGGCAATATTACCCACTAAATTCGCTTGGTTTTCAATTAATAAATGCTTCATTTTTTCTTGAGCCTTTATCCACATATTACGACACGCTATAAGTGTTACAACGGGCGTATCTTTTACTATTTTTTTAGCGGATTCCGATTTTAAAAATGAGTTTATGGGTACTGAAGGTGTGAGGTACCAAACTTGATATGCAAGTATTACTAAATCGTATTTCTTAGTAAATATTTCAGGATTTGGTTCTTCCAATGTACATGGAATTTGCAAAAAAGATTCAGGAAAAACATCATAAAACTTATCTGCTTTCCATGGAAAACCATATTCTTCAACAGGTTTTATTTGATGATATGAAACGGAAACATTAGTTGAATTTTCCAGTTCCTGTGCTACATTTTGAGCAATTTCTAGCAACTGCCCAGACTGTGTGTAATATATTACTAAAACGTTTTTCATATTATTTTTTATCTTCCCAAAAATCGAAATAATTAAACCATTGCAACGGGTATTGTTTTAAAATCCACTCGATACTCTCCGTATAGTTCTGTAATAAACCCTGAGCATCTCTTTTTTTAGCCGTTGCCAATCGGGTATATAAATGATAATGCTTAGTGGTTTCTTTCATTACATAAACAAAAGCTACGGGAACTTTTAAGCGAGATGCCAATAAAAAAGGCCCCGCTGGAAACTTCGCTTCCTTTCCTAATAAATGCTCTTCTAAAAAACGTGTTCCCTCAAAATATCTATCTCCGGTAAAGCAAATTAATTCATTATTTGCTAATGCTGAATTGATTTCAAAAATATGAGATAAATCTTCCTTTATCAATATTAATTTAATACTTGATTTTTGTGAAACCGACTCTAAATACTGCTTTATATCACTATGCTCTTGATCAGTTGTAACAATATTTATTTGTGAGTTGAAATCAATTTCTTTAAAAAAGAACTCTGCTATTTCAAAATTACCAACATGAGCACTGATTAATATTCCACCATTTTTATTAGCAATGAGTTGTTTTAAATTATCAATACCATCAAAATCATAAGTGAATTTATTACGTAATCCCGATCTTATGGCTACTTTATCAATTATGGTTTGTCCAAATTTATAATAACTTTTATAAACATTGAAGACACTTTTTATTGAGGAATATTTTAACCTTTTTCTAAAATAATTATAGGAAGCTTTTGTGCCTTTGGGAGAAAATATCAAGAAATAAAAAGCAACGAAGTACAAAATAAAATAAGCCGAACGTAAGCCCAGCTTTTTCATAAAAAAAATAAATATTCTATAACCTAAAACGGTACCTCTGGATTTACCTTCCCATTGTGCCATAACAGATTATATTAAGCTAACTTCCGCTCTATTAAATTATAAAAATCATGAAGTTTAATCACGTTTACAAAATCTTCACCAATCAGTTTTACACCGAAATTAGATTCTACAGCAACTACCAGATCAACAAAATCTAAACTATCTAGCTCTAATGTTTCTTTTAAGTTAGCCTCAGGGCTAATTGCATCCTCTTCAACTTCAAATTCATCTATAAGGAAATCATTAATTTTACTAATGATGTCTTCTTTATTCATAACCGTAATAATTAAATCTTTTTAATAATTAATGCCGAGTTTGTTCCGCCAAACCCAAAAGAATTGGACAAAAATACATCAATTTTTTTATCTACAGTCTCTCTAGCAATGTTTAATTTTGCAGCGTCTTCGTCTGGTGTTTTCAAATTAATATTAGGAGCAACAAATGAATGTTGCATCATTAACATTGAATAAACCACTTCACTTGCACCTGCCATCCAACACTCATGACCCGTCATTGATTTTGTAGAACTTATATAAGGACAATTATCACCAAATATATTATAAATTGCTTTCGCCTCATTAGCATCACCTACTGGTGTAGAAGTGGCGTGAGCGTTAACATAGTCAATAGTTTTTTTATCTATTTTAGCTTCATCTATTGCTTTTTGCATGGCCCTGGTAGGACCATCAGCGTTGGGCGTTGAAATATGATCACCATTTGATGAGAATCCATAACCAATAATTTCACCCAAAATAGGAGCTCCTCTTTTTATTGCTGAATCATAACTTTCTAAAATCACTGTGGCTGCACCACCGCTTGGAACTAAGCCATCTCTTTCTACATCAAAAGGTTTGGATGCTTCTGCAGGATTTTCTTCCTTTATTGAAAACACACCTAAACCATCAAAACTAGCCATGGCTAGTTTATTTATTTCTTGAGCTCCGCCACAAATTATAGTGTCTTGTAACCCACTTTTTATTAAATGATAACCAACACCAATAGCATGCGAACCACTTGCACACGCTGCACTTATCGTAAAATTCACTCCTTTTAACTTGAAAATAGTAGATAAATTCATGTTTACAGTAGAATTCATCGCTTTAAAAATAGCTCCTGACCCCACTAATGTAGTATCTTTTTTTTCTCTTACGATATCTATAGATTCAATAACTGACCGTGCCGTACTATCATTACCAAATAAAATACCAACTTCATTAATATCTAAAAAATCTTGCGAAATTCCAGCATTTTTTAAGGCTTCAATGGTTGATAGGTATGCAAATTGAGCTTCTTCGCCCATGCTGATCCGTTGTCTTCTTGAAAGTAGTTTTTTTAAATCGGGTTCTGCAACCATTCCGGTTAGTGCAGAACGGTAACCAAACTCTTTACGTTCGGCATCAAATACAATTCCTGATTTCCCTTTATATAAAGATTCTTTTACTTCGTCTAAATTACTCCCTATACACGAGTAAATACCCATTCCTGTTATAACAACTCTATTCATTTTTCTTTCAGCAATTATGAATAAATTCCACCATTTATATTAATTACCTCACCAGTAATATAAGAAGATTTTTTGGAAGCTAAAAACGAAACCAAATCAGCTACTTCTTCGGCCTCACCGAATCTGTTTACAGGAATCATTCTTTTCAATTCTTTTTCATCTAACTCGGCAGTCATATCTGAATTAATAAACCCAGGAGCTACCGCGTTAACTGTTATTTTTCGTTTAGCTACTTCTTGAGCTAAAGCTTTTGTAGCGGCTACAATTGCTCCTTTGGCTGCAGAATAATTGGTTTGTCCTGGTGTACCTTTCACACCCGAAACAGAAACCATATTAATAATTCTACCGTAGCGATTACTTAACATTTTTTGAATTAAATGATTGGTAACATTATAAAAACCATTTAAACTTGTATTGATAACACTGTGCCAATCTTCAGCAGGCATCCACATGAACAAACCGTCTTTGGTAATTCCTGCGTTGTTTACTAACACCTCAATAATTGAACCTTCGTTTGCATCAATCCAAGTATCCAGAGCATTTTTTACAGCATCCGCATTGGCTACATCAAACTGAATAATTTCACCAGTATTACCCAACTCTTCAACCTGTTTTAAGGTATCTAAAGCCGCTTCTTTATTTGAATTGTAATTGATTAAGATATGGTAATCAGAATCTTCTGCCAACTTTTTACAAATTGCTTTTCCGATTCCTCTAGAACCTCCAGTTACTAATGCACACTTCATTAACTATTTATTTATATCTGTAAATGATTCAACTCTATCAAACCAAGTATTATTTAATACATTACCCTTAGTATCGATAAAACCCCATTTCTTTTTCTTACTAACTCTTGCTAAACCGTTATAAAAACCTTTTTCATTGCCTTTTCCAAAGATAAGTCCTACAGCAAGTAATCCACGGTTAGAAATTTCATATTCATAATCAACAACTAGTTTTCCAGAGGTATCAATAAACCCCCATAACTTATCCATTTTTACAGGTGCCAAACCGTCTGCACTAAATATCTCAGCATCTCTAAATGTTTCAGGAATTACCATTTCTCCTTTCGTATTAATATACCCCCATTTGTCTACCGTCATTACGGGAGCTAAACCATTATAAAACCCTCTTACTTTTTTATAGTTAGGTTTGATTACCCATTCTCCTTTTCTATTAATAAAACCAACTAATTTTAAGGCATCATTGGCATACGTTAATTCTTCACCATCACGAAAGTCCCAAATTTTTAACGCACCTTCAACTTTAATAAATTTACTATCAACGATCATTCCACTTACACCATCTTTCTTAGCGGTCAGATTTCCTTCAGACCAAATTCCTAAACCTTCATATTCTGCAGGTAAAACAATTTTACCCATCGTATTTATTAAGCCATATGATTCGCCTTTTTTTACTTTGGCATGCCCATTTTTAAAGGCATAAATTTTATCATAGGTAGGCTCTAAAATAATTTCTCCTTCTGGATTAATCAAACCAACAAGATCATTTTGTTTAATGTATGCTACTCCGTCTTCAAAGCTATAAAGTTCTTTAGATTCGGGCATTTCCACTTTTTCACCTTTCTTATTGATATACATCCATTCCTTGTTCAACAACACAATAGCTAAACCACTATTAAAGCTCTTAACTTTAGCATACGTTGGTTTTATGACTACCTCTCCTTCTCCATTAATATACCCCCATTCTTTACCTTCTTTAAAAGGGGCTAACCCATCTGCAAAATTACCAGCGTCTTTAAGGGTAGGTTCAATTATCCAAGAACCATCTGGTTTAATAAATCCAACTTTCTTTTTTTGAACAACTAAAGCAGCTTTTTGAGCAATAACGCATTGACTAATAAGAGCTACCACTAAAATAAATAGTATTTTTTTCATAATAATTAGAGTTTATTTCAAAAATAGAAATTAAATTGAATAATTCTATTTTTTATGTATAACCTGTATGAAATTCGGTACAACTGGCAAAGAACTCCACTTAATGAGTTCAATTTACTAAAAATTTAGTTACTCTTTGTTTCCATCAAGTATTTTTTGACTGCACCAACATATGGATACATTACTATATCATCTTTAAATGCAGGTACAAGATTTCTAACGGCATCAAATAACGTTTTGGTAGTCGATGAAACTTTATCTTGAAATTCTAAATATTCAATAGCTTGTATAATTGTAATCATTTCAATTGCAACTACTTCAAACCCATTTTCAATTACTTTTTTAGTCATTAATGCTGCATTAGTACCCATACTGACAATATCTTGATTGTCGTTGTTATTTGGAATACTATGCACGTACATCGGATTAGACAAGGTTTGGCTTTCTGCTGTTGTAGAAGTTGCTGTGAATTGCACACCTTGCATTCCGAAATTTAATCCCAATTGTCCTAAATTAACAAATGGAGGTAGAATATCGTTCAATTTAGAATTTAATAAATAATTCAATTGACGTTCTGCCAACATGGTCATTTTTGTGGTAACAATTTTTAATTTGTCCATTTCTAGAGAAACATAATCACCATGGAAATTGCCACCATGATATACTTGTTGTTTATTAACATCAACTATAGGATTATCATTAGCTGAATTAACCTCTTCAATTAATACTTTTTGTACACTTCTTAAAGTGTCTAAAACAGGACCTAATATTTGCGGTACACAACGTAACGAATAATACTCTTGCACCTTCTCTTTAAAGACAGTGCTATTTTCATTAGCATTGTATAAATATTCTTCTCTATTTCTTATTAATGAGCTGTCTTTTAAATGCTCTCGCATTCTTTTGGCAACTTCTTGCTGCCCTTTATGTTTTTTAGTGCTGTTTAACTCTTCTGATAAATGATCACTATACGCCTCTACCACTTCATTAATGGCAGATGAACATTTTAACACCCAGTTTAATAATCGTTTGGTATAAATTACATTTACAATACCAATACCTGTCATTACTGAAGTACCGTTAATTAACCCTAACCCTTCACGTAGTTCAACAGTAATTGGTTTTAACCCTTCAATTTTAAAAACTTCAGCCGTTGGTACACGATCTCCTTTATAAAAAACTTCTCCTTCACCTATCAATACCAAAGCTAAATGTGCCAATTGTACTAAATCACCACTCGCTCCTACACCACCATGCTCATAAATTAAAGGTGTAATATCTCTATTTATAAATTCTTTCATCAATTTAACAACCGATGGGTGTACACCAGAATTTCCTAAACTTAAGGTATTTAATCTAGCTAACATTGCTGCTTTTACATACATTTCAGGGATTGGATTACCAACACCAGAGGCATGACTTCTAATTAAGTTATATTGAAGTTGAATTCTATCTTCATCTTTGATTTTGTATTGAGCCATGGGCCCAAATCCGGTATTTACACCATAAATCACTTTGTTTTCGGAGAACTCTTTTAAGAAATCAAAACTCTTTTCTACCCTTGTTAGTAAGGTCTTATCAAGTTCAATTTTACTTTTATTAAAAATTACTTCGTAAAAATCTTTTAAATCTAATTCTCCTTTAATGTTAAGCATTCACTACAGGGTTTATTGGTAAATAATTCACTTTTTTGATATATTGAAGCGACAAATTTAATATTTTTACACAGAACTTAGTCAAAATTAGTAATGAATACAGAAAATGTAGATGTTTTAATTATTGGAGCAGGTCCTTCCGGATGTGTTTCTGCTGCCTATTTACATAAAAAAGGATTATCAGTTCTAGTGGTTGAAAAATCTAAATTCCCAAGATTTGTAATAGGTGAAAGTTTATTACCAAAGTCAATGGAACACTTTAAAGAAGTTGGTCTTTTTGACTGTTTAGATGCCATGAATTTTGAAAAAAAACGAGGTGCACGTTTTATACGTGGAGAAGAAGTTTGTCTTTTTGATTTTAGTAAAAAATATACTGAGGGTTGGGACTGGACTTGGCAAGCACCTAGAGCAGATTTTGACAAAGCCTTGGCGGATGAAATTGTAAGAAAAGGTGTGCCTATTGCTTTTGAATGGGCCGTTACTGATATTGAGTTTGATGGTACCAACTCAAAAACTACCATTAAAAACGAGAGCGGAGAAGAAAAAATAATCAATGCCAAACATGTTATAGATTCTAGCGGATATGGTAGAGTTTTACCAAGATTGTTAGATTTAGACAAACCCTCTACCCTACCAAAACATTCCTCTATTTTCACGCACGTAATTGATACGAATAGACCCGAAGGAACTGAAGGTACGCTCATTACTTTTGATATTGTAAAGCCACAGGTTTGGCTATGGGTTATCCCTTTTTCAAATGGAAAAACAAGTTTAGGTATTGTAGGCCCCACAGAATTTATTGAATCTTATAAAGGAAATACTTCAGAAATGTTTTCTGAAATGCTTAAACTATCTACACATTATTATGATAGATTTAAGGATGTAGATTTTGAATTTGATCCTATCTGTATTAAAAACTATTCAAAATCAGTTACCCAATTGTATGGTGATGGTTATGTGTTAACAGGAAATAGTTCTGAATTTTTAGATCCTGTTTTCTCGTCTGGTGTGGCGTTTGCTACAGAGTCTTCTTTATTGGCTGCTAAATTAGTAGAGCGACAATTAAAAGGCGAAAGTGTAGATTGGGAAAATGAATATACCAATTATATTAAAAAAGGTGTAAATGTATTTTCTACGTATGTGAAAGAATGGTACACAGAAAATTTACAAACATTATTTTTTCACAGGCCTGAAAATCCCGACGTTAAAGAAAAAATTTGTGCTGTTTTAGCAGGTTATGTCTGGGATGAAACGAATCCTTTTGTAAAAAAACACGATAGAGCCGTAAGCTCTATGGCCCATTTAATTGATATGGAAAAAAACCTCCCTTAACTTAATCTCAAAATCATTAATTAAGAGTAAAAGGTGTTACAGTTGTCAGGTTGAGCGAAGTCGAAACCTAAATAGATATACACGAGATAAATTCTCGACTCCGATTGAACTGACCAGAATTTACTTTAACGAAACGACATTGCCGCATATAGAATTATTGTTTTTTATATCATGAATCCTATTCATTACAACGCAACTGTTTTATCAATCGCTCTTAGTTCTACTTTTAACTCTTGAAACATATTTACAATACTACTTAGTTTCAACTCTTCTTTACTGTATTCTTGAGTATTAATACAACAGGTGAATTTCCATACTTCTAATACTTCTTCTATTTTCACTTCATAAGGAGCGTATCTTTTATTATCAGAATACAACAGCAAACTTTTCCGATCTTTAATTCTATTATAAACACGCTTATAAACCAACCCATCGTCTTTGGTCAATACGATATAGGTTCTACCATCTTTTACATCTTCAATATCTTCTACATACTTAGCTACGATAAAAGAACCATCTTTTACGGGTAACATAGAATCTCCTTTTATAGGAAATGCTCTGTGCGTGCCTGTAGGCAGAAAAGGCAAGTTGAATTTCTGTAAATGCTCTATATATTCAGGGTCAGAATAGCCGTTTAAATAACCCGCGGAAGCCTCTATGGTTACTACTTCTATAAGCTCTTCATTATGTTCATTAACACTTATAGGAAATAAGACTCTTTTATTCCCAATATCTATAAATGATAAATCTTTCGTTTTTCTTAAATCGACTTTAATCAAGGTATCTATCGGAATCTTTATATACTTAGACAAATCAATTAATTTATCAATTGAAGGTTCTGTTCTACCCGACTCAAAAGAGGCGATCATGGCTCTTGACCATTCTAATTCTTCGGCAAAAAACTCTTGCGAAAAAGTCTTTAATTCCCTTAAGTGACGAATGTTTGTTGCAATATAATTCATCTGTTATTTTATATTTTTTTATCTGTCAGATGGAATTCGCTATTTAAAATCTGAGCATTATATTAGAATTTTAGATAGTTTATTTCATAATGTTTCAAAATTAAACAATAATTGTTTCATAATGAAACTAAATTTGTAAAAAATTATAAAAAATAAACGTGTACCTCAATTGTCATACATATTATAGCCTCCGTTACGGCACTATAAGTCCAGAAAACTTATTGGATTTAGCAGTTAGAAACAACTTGCATACCATTGCCCTGACGGATATTAACAGCACTTCGGCATGTTTAGATCTTGTGCGTTTATCATTAGAAAAAAAAATTAAACCTGTTTTAGGTGTTGATTTCAGAGATGGAGTAGAACAAAAGTTTATAGTCTTGGCAAAAAACAATGCTGGTTTTCAAAAAATCAACACTTATCTCTCTACTTTTTTACATGATAAAACCTTAAAAATCCCAGAGCAACCTAAATACATCAATGATACTTTTGTTATTTATCCTTTTGAAAAAGATAAAGATTACATTCTAAAAGAAAATGAATATTTAGGCATTAAACCCAAAGACCTCAACCATTTAAAGTTTTCAAAATGGAATAACAGTCGTGAAAAACTGGTGGTATTACAGACCGTTTCTTTTCAGGATAAAAAAGACTTTAACACTCACCGACTCTTACGAGCTATTGACAACAATACCTTATTAAGCAAGCTCCCTTCAAGCGAACAAGGAGCCGAGACAGATCTATTATTATCGCTCAGTACACTAAAACTTATTTATGCTGATTATCCTGAATTAATTAAAAATACCGAAAAATTATTAGACAATTGCACAATTGATTTTGACTTCTCTCAAAAGGTTCCTAATAACCAAAAATCGTATACCAATAGTGAAAATTTAGATTATCGCTTATTAGAAAAACTCACCTATGAAGGATTGAATTATCGCTATCAAAATCCCGATGAAACAATTTACAATCGGATAAAAAAAGAATTAGATATTGTCAAACAAAAAGGCTTTGTCTCTTATTTTTTAATCAATTGGAAAATCCTCAAATATGCCCGTAGCAAAGGCTATTTCTATGTAGGCCGTGGTAGTGGTGCCAATAGTATTGTAGCATACCTTTTAAGAATTACAGATGTTGACCCTGTGGAGTTAGACTTGTATTTTGAACGTTTTATCAATCTTTATCGTAAAAATCCACCTGATTTTGATATTGATTTTTCATGGACAGACCGTGATGATATTACTCAATTTATTTTTAAACGTTTTAAAAACACAGCATTAATAGCTGTTTACAACACTTTTAAATTCAGGGCTTCTGTGAGAGAACTGGGTAAGGTTTTTGGGTTACCGAAATCAGAAATGGATATATTAACCAGAGGAAAATATAATTTTAATACGTTAGATAAATTATCACAATTGGTAATTACCTACAGCAAATATATTCAAGGATTTCCCAACTATTTAGGCATACATGCAGGTGGAATTTTAATTTCAGAAAAACCAATTCATTATTACTGTGCAACCTTTTTCCCTCCAAAAGGATTTGCCACCACACAATTTGATATGGTAGTTGCCGAAGATATTGGCTTGTATAAATTCGATATTTTAAGTCAACGCGGGTTGGGTAAAATAAAAGATACTGTTGAAATTGTTAACCATAATTATCCTGAAAAAGAAGCCATAGACATTCATGATATCAAACGATTTAAAGAAGACAAACAGATTAAGTACCTGCTTAAAAATGCCAAAGCTATTGGTTGTTTTTATGTAGAATCTCCAGCCATGCGAATGTTACTGAAGAAATTACAAGTTGACAATTATTTAGGCTTGGTAGCTGCTAGTTCTGTAATACGTCCTGGTGTAGCAAAATCGGGTATGATGCGAGAATACATTTTACGATATCGGTATCCGGAACGTAGAAAAGAAGCACATCCGGTACTTTTAAACATTATGCCCGAAACTTATGGTGTAATGGTCTATCAAGAAGATGTAATTAAAGTTGCCCATTATTTTGGCGGATTAACCCTAAGCGAAGCAGATATGTTACGTCGCGGAATGTCAGGTAAGTTCCGCTCTCGAGATGAATTTTTAAAAGTAAAACAATTGTTTTTTGACAATTGTAAAAAAGATAGTAAACCAGAAACCTTAACCAGTGAAATCTGGCGACAAATTGAAAGTTTTGCTGGCTATGCTTTTGCTAAGGGACATTCCGCTTCATATGCTGTTGAAAGTTACCAAAGCCTCTTTTTAAAAGCGTACTACCCTATTGAATATATGGTAGCCACCTTAAATAATGGTGGTGGATTTTATAGTGTAGAACTCTATGTACATGAGGCCAGAATGCACGGAGCTATTATCGAAGCTCCGTGCATTAACACCAGTTATAATCAAACAATTGTACGTGGTAAAACCATTTATTTGGGATATGGTTTTTTGCAATCTTTTGAATCTAATACCATTAAAAAAATCCTTTTAGAACGAGAAAAAAATGGATTATTTAAAAGCTTGAATAACTTTATAGAACGTGTTTCTATTTCAGTAGAACAAATTTCCATCTTAATAAAAATTAATGCTTTTCGATTTACAGGAATAAATAAACGCGAATTACTATGGCAAGCACATTTAAAAATAAGTAAAGTACCATTACAAGAAGATCGTATTACTTTATTTAAAACAGAGCGTATTTCTTATAAAACTCCAGAACTGAAAAGTACTGAGTTAGAGAATGCCTTTGACGAATTTGAATTGCTAGGCTTCCCATTGTGTAATCCTTTTAAATTATTGACAAAGCCTCAATATAATAATTCAAGGGCTAGACATTTACCGCATTATAAAAACAAAACGATAGCGATTGAAGGCTATTTAGTAACTACAAAACGTACGTCAACATCAAATAGCAAGACCATGTATTTCGGTACGTTTTTAGATCGTGATGGCGATTTTATAGACACCGTACATTTTCCGCCCGCAGCAATAAAATATCCCTTTAGGGGAAAAGGTATTTATGCTATTATCGGCAAAGTACTAGAAGAGTTTGATTGCATAAATATAGAAGTTAGTTCTATGCACAGACTAGCTATTATTGAAGACCCGAGGTATTCAGACAAACCGAAATCAATTACAACATGACACAAAGAGACAGAGCTATTGTACATATGGATTTAGACACCTTTTTTGTGTCTTGTGAACGCTTATTAGACAATCGACTAAAAGGTAAACCCGTATTAATTGGCGGTACTTCTGATCGAGGTGTTGTAGCATCGTGCAGTTACGAAGCTAGAAAATTTGGCATCCATTCTGCTATGCCTATGCGTATGGCAAAACAGTTATGCCCTGAAGCAATTGTACTAAGAGGTAACTCTGGTATTTACACTAAATTTTCGCAAAATGTAACCGAAGTCATTAAAGAAAGTGTGCCTTTATATGAAAAAAGCTCTATTGATGAGTTTTATATTGACCTTACGGGAATGGATAAGTTTTTTGGATGTCATCAATTAGCAAGTGAATTAAGACAACGCATTATGAAAGAAACAGGGTTGCCTATTTCTTTTGGATTGTCCATTAATAAAACCGTGTCAAAAATTGCTACAGGCGAAGCCAAACCCGATAATCAAATTCAGATTATAAAGGGAACCGAAAAACCTTTTTTAGCCCCATTATCTATTCGGAAAATACCAATGGTAGGTGAAGTTACTTACAAATCATTATGCGATTTAGGTATCAAACGTATTATAACCGTACAAGAAATGCCCATGCAATTGATGCATAAAGTATTGGGTAAAAATGGCTTGAGTATTTGGAAAAAAGCCAATGGTATTGACAACAGTCCTGTAATACAATACCACGAACGGAAATCAATTTCTACCGAACGTACTTTTAACAAAGACACTACTGATGTTGAAAAATTAAGAAGTATTATTATAGCTATGACTGAAAATTTGGCATATCAGCTAAGACGGGGGCATAAATTAACGGCTTGTGTTACTTTTAAGATACGCTATTCTGATTTTCAAACTTACACCCAACAAAAAAGAATTTCTTATAGTTCTTTAGACAGTTCTATTTTACCCGTGGTATTAGACTTATTTAAAAAACTGTATAACAGACGGTTATTAGTACGATTAATTGGTGTTAAGTTTAGTCATTTGGTTGAAGGCGGACATCAAATCAACTTATTTGAAGATGATGAGAAATTAATAAATTTAAGTACCGCCATAGATAAAATGCGTGAACGCTATGGTGACCGTTCCGTGGTTAGTGCAAGTGGTATGGAAGCCAAAAGCATTAGTAGATGGAATCCCTTTACCGGAGAACCACCACCATTGTTACCTAATAGGCGGAGATAAAATTATTTCGAAACCTTTTTTAACATTTTAGCAAATTCCTTAGCCAGTTTTGCATAACATTCTGAAATTCTATAACCAGAATCATAATCAAAACCCATAGCTCCAGCTCCTTGAACTTTAGAATATTTACCAGACCATAAAATAGTAGAAGGGTTTTCTGTTTCATAAATCGTTAAAACGGCATCTATTTCAGCATTTCTTCTAACAATACCTACATTATAACCAGCATATAACTTAGTCGTATGGATTTTAATAGTATACTTAGCTTCGGTATTGTCTTTACTTACATTGAACTCACCTTCATCAAACCTCTTATCAAAAGATTCCTTAAACTTTGGCTCATATCTATTTTCGCGATCTGCAAACCAAGATTTTTTAAATTTTTCACCTGTACCTGCTTCTTTCTCTTCCCTTTTAGCCATTTTATCTTCTAAAAATTCTTCTTCCGAATCATATTTAGGAATCTGTACATCTGAATAATCAAACTCTAAATTATATGAAGTAATCCCTTTTAAATTTTTGGTTTTTCCTTCAATAGTTTTAGGTTTTTGAGCATACATCGTTAAGGTTGCTAAGATCAATGCGAATACTAATACTTGTTTTTTCATATTTAAAATTTTAATACGGTTCAAATTTAAGTTTTTATCAGTTTAAAACGGGCTGTTTTATTATCAATATTTAGTTGCAACCAATACACTCCTGATGATAAAAATGATAAATCAATTTCTGCTTTTGATTTCTTAGTGGCATTATCATCTTCAAAAACCATTCTACCTGTTACGTCAAAACATTTTATTACTAACACCTCATTATCCAGAAAAGAAGTCTCAATTGCAATTTTATCTAAAAAAGGATTAGGATAGACTTTCACTTTGTTAAGTAGCTCATCATCTATACCTAATGCCACACAACCGCTAAGAATACCATCAACTTCCGTTCTAATAGTTGGTAACATATCATAAACCTTTTGCCCAGGACATTCTGTACTACCACCATCTCTATGACCAGAGATTGTTTGTATATACGATCCTGACGAAGCATGATACTTTGTTGCGATAGGATCTATACCTTTTACACAGGCTTTCCATGCCAACAAACTTTTAAGACTATTAATCATTGCGGTTTCTGGGGTTACCGTAGTGTAGGTTCCCATCAATGACATCCCTGAAGTTCCACTGTTATGCCCTGAAAAATGAGCTCCTGTCGTATCATCTTCTCTCCCTTCATAAACATTCCCTTCTTTATCCAATAAAAAGTTATACCCCACATCTGACCAACCGTTAGTATTTACATGGTAATTCCAGATAGAACGTACCACTGCAGCCCAATCTGAAGAGGTATTTGCTCCTGCCGTATGATGTACTATTAAAAACTTAACATCTGTAGAACTTGGATTAGAATTTGGTGGACAATCATTATTGGGACACCAAGAAGCTCTTGTTATTACTGTTGGAGCGGCACAATTACAAGAGGCCAATGTTTTCGTTTTGACAGTATTTAAATTACTACTTTTCTTTTGTGCTTTCGTTTCTAAAAACGCTGTTTCATAGGGATAATAAAAATTGAATTTTATATCATCTAGCGTTGCCAGCTCCTTCAAAATTATTTTTACTTGCGTTTGCTCACTCTTAACATCCAGATAGGCCATGGCATGATACTTATTGACTTCAAAATTGTTTTCATCAACAGGAAACAACTGCCATTCATTATTAATATCCTTATAATAAACAGCTTCAATGGCTTTAGAAATAGCATTACCTGAAACGCGAATAGAAAAAGCTACAAAAGGATTGTTGGGAATCTGTTCTACTTTTAAAACATCTGACACATAAGTTTGTTGAAACTGTTTTTCAACCTTAAGTAAGGTAGTTCTAGATTCTTGAGCAATCAAAACAAAACCAAACAAGTAAAATAAGAGTACTATTTTTTTCATAAAACGAAGATATAAAATATATCTAGAAAGCCTAATTAGTTTATAAATTCTTATTTTTGTTTAAATCATAAAACTACAACCTTGTCAGATTATCAATTAGGATTAGAATATGCTAAAACGCAAGATCAGTCAGATGATTTATCTGCGTATCGAAATCAATTTCACATTCCAAAAGACACAAACGGAAACGACCTCATTTATTTTACAGGGAACTCTTTAGGATTACAACCAAAATCAACCATGTCTTATGTTGAAGAAGAACTTAAAGCATGGGCTGAACTAGGTGTTGAAGGGCATACTGAAGGTAAGCATCCATGGTTACATTACCATGAATTTTTAACCGAAAATATGGCGAATATTGTAGGTGCAAAACCCATAGAAGTTATCGTAATGAATACGTTAACAGCAAATCTGCATTTTATGATGGTTTCCTTTTATAAACCCACAAAAACGAAATATAAAATAGTAATTGAAGCAGATGCTTTCCCCTCTGATAAGTTTGCCGTAGAATCGCAATTGCGACATCACGGATTTGATGAAAAAGATGGTATAATTTTATGGAAGCCACGCAAAGGAAATGAATTGGCTAGGTATGAAGATTTAGAAGCTATTTTCGACCTATATGGTGATGAAATAGCATTGACATTAATTGGTGGCGTTAATTATTATACGGGACAGTATTTTGATTTAAAACGAATTACATCCTTAGCTCATTTTCACGATTCCATGGTTGGTTTTGACTGTGCTCATGGTGCTGGTAATGTAAAATTAAACCTACATGATTCTGGTGCTGATTTTGCAGTTTGGTGTACTTACAAATATTTAAACTCAGGCCCAGGAAGTCTCGCTGGTTGTTTTGTACACGAACGTCATGCCAACGATAGAGAGTTAAACCGTTTTACAGGCTGGTGGAGCCACAATAAAGAAACACGTTTTAATATGCGTGATGAATTTGATCAATTACCTGGAGCTGAAGGTTGGCAATTAAGCAATCCCCCCATTTTATCTATGGCAGCTATTAGAGCCTCTTTAGATATGTTTGCCGAAGTAGGAATAGATAGATTGGTTGAAAAATCGAAAAAACTAACAGGCTATTTTGAATTTTTAATTGAACAATTAAACAATCCAAATATAAAAATTATAACACCAAAAGACCCCTCTGAACGTGGGTGTCAACTATCCATTCAGGTATTAAATGCAGACAAAAAATTGCATCATAAACTCACAGAGAGTGGTGTTGTAAGTGACTGGAGAGAGCCAGATGTTATACGCTGTGCCCCCGTTCCGTTATACAATACATATCTAGATGTATATACTATGGTTGAAAAATTGAAAGAGATACTAAATGACTAAAAAAGATAACATACTCATAGTAGGTGCCGGACTTTGTGGCTCACTCCTAGCCTTGCGTTTAGGACAACGCGGCTATAACATTAGTGTTTATGAAAAACGACCTGATTTACGTAAAATAGATATCAGTGCAGGACGCTCCATCAATCTTGCTTTTTCAGATAGAGGTATAAAAGCAATGAAATTGGTGGGTTTAGAAGAAAAGGTTAAACCGCTCTGCATCCCAATGAATGGTAGAATGTTGCACGATGTAGCAGGAAATACTGTTTTAGCACCCTATAGCGGTAGAGAACATGAATATATCAATTCCATTTCTCGGGGTGATTTAAATGCCTTATTACTCGATGAAGCTGAAGCATTACCTAACGTAACCATCTACTTTAATCATAAATCTACTGAGGTTGATTTTGAAAATTCCATAGCTCATTTTTATCAATATGAAACAAAATCTGAGGTTTCAAAAAAAGCAGATGTCATTTTTGGAACAGACGGAGCAGGTTCTTCTTTACGAAAAAGTTACTATTTAGGTAAAAAATTCTTATTCAGTTTTAGCCAAGATTATTTGACGCATGGCTATAAAGAATTAAGTATTCTACCTGCCAAAAATGGTGGCTACAAAGTCTTTAAAAATGCCTTACACATTTGGGGAAGAGGCGATTTTATGCTTATTGCATTACCCAATTTGGATGGTAGTTTTACGGTAACCTTATTTTTAAGTTATGCTGAAGGCGAATACAATTTTAACAACTTAACAACTAAAGAGAAAGTACTAGAATTCTTTACAACATACTTTAAAGACGCCTTGGAATTGATGCCAAATCTCATTGATGATTTCTTTGAAAATCCTACATCACCTTTAGGTACGGTAAAATGTTCTCCTTGGCATTATAAAGGAAATACCTTATTAATGGGAGATTCTGCTCATGCGATTGTTCCGTTTTACGGTCAAGGAATGAATGCTTCTTTTGAGGATGTGGTTGAATTTGATAAATACCTTGATGATGCACAAGATTGGGAAAGTGTTTTTAAAGCCTTCGAAAAATCGCGAAAAATAGATACCGATGCTATTGCTGATTTAGCCATAGATAATTTTCATGAAATGAAAGGTCACGTAAACAATGCTATCTTTAGAGAAAAGCGTAATTTAGAAATGGCCTTAGAAAAAAACTTCCCAACTGAATATTCTTCAAAATATTCATTGGTTACTTTTAATGAAAATATCGGATATTATAAAGCAATGACTCAAGGAAGAGCACAGGATAAGGCGATGTTAAATATGATTGCCGATCATGACATTTCAATATCCGAAAAAACGTCTAAAGAAGAGTTAGCTGCAATTTTAAAAAAGGTACAAACTGAAACAGAAAACATTTTAGAAGAAGACAGGATTGCAAAAAACATGTAAAATCCCACCCCGACACTCCCGAACGGAGGGGGATTTAAACGCAAAATTTGCCTATATTTATGTTTAAAATATTAATTCAACAATAAAAATATTCTTAACCACCCAGTTAGGAGTTCCTTTCCTTCGGGAAGGCTAGGATGGGATTTTATATGGATAACAAAGTAACACCTCGAGGAGCCTACCCACATACCAAGCGTGCAGGTGATTTTATATTTGTATCTGGTACCAGTTCAAGAAGACCAGACAATACCATTGCTGGTGTTGATATTATTGACGAAATGGGTACAAAACACCTCAACATTGAAATTCAAACCCGTGAAGTACTAAAAAACATTGAACGAAATTTAGCGAATGAAGGTGCTACTTTAAAAGATATTGTTGATGTTACTACTTTCTTAGTAAATATGAATGACTTTGCTGGCTACAACAAGGCATATGCAGAATTTTTTGACAAAGAAACAGGACCAACCCGAACAACTGTTGCTGTACATCAATTACCACATCCAGATTTAGTGGTGGAGATTAAGGTAATGGCTTATAAAAAGATTTGAGGTTTGAAATAATTAAAATTGGTAGGATTGTCCCCTTGAGGATTAGTGAGAAACAAAATGTGTTTTGTTTTGAAGCTACCGAGCGAAGCTCATAGGGTTGTAAAACGTGAGTTTAAAAAAGTAATAAGTTAATAATGACAAAAATCCAAAACTACATCAACGGAAAATTTTCGCCTCCCATCAAAGATAGATGGCTAGACAATTATTGTCCCGCCAATGGTGAAGTTTATGGACAAATTCCCAATTCAACTCAAGCAGATATAGACAACGCTGTTAAAGCTGCGAAAACAGCTTTTGCTTCTTGGTCGCAAACTACACTGGATGAACGTAGTAGAATTCTCATTAAAATTTCAGAATTAATAGAAGTCAATTTAGATCGATTTGCAGAAGCAGAGAGTAAGGATAATGGAAAACCCATCTCATTGGCAAAAACAGTAGATATTCCAAGAGCAGCGAGTAATTTTCGCTTTTTTGGAAATGCCATTACGCAGTTTGCAAGTGAGAGTCACGAGAGTGTTGGGCAAAACGCCATCAATTATACCTTACGCCAACCAATTGGCGTTGTGGGTTGTATCAGTCCGTGGAACCTCCCACTCTATTTATTTACATGGAAAATTGCCCCTGCTTTAGCTGCTGGTAACTGTGTAATTGCCAAACCAAGTGAAGTCACACCTATGACCGCTTATTTACTTGGAGAGATACTAAATGAAGCTGGCCTCCCAAAAGGCGTATTAAACATAGTACATGGAACAGGAACCTCAACAGGAAAAGCAATGGTTGAACATCCTGACATTAAAGCCATTTCATTTACAGGGGGTACCAAAACAGGAGCCGAAATCGCAAAAATAGCCGCTCCTATGTTTAAAAAATTATCGTTAGAATTAGGAGGAAAAAACCCTAATATCATCTTTGCCGATTGTAATTATACGGAAATGTTAGAAACTACCGTACGCTCTTCATTTGCC
The DNA here is from genome assembly GCF_006065315.1 of Aureibaculum algae. GTDB lineage: Bacteria > Bacteroidota > Bacteroidia > Flavobacteriales > Flavobacteriaceae > Aureibaculum > Aureibaculum algae. The sequence continues at coordinate 3,500,896 of NZ_CP040749.1, forward strand.
AATCAAGGACAAATATGTTTATGCGGTAGTCGCATTTTTGTAGAAGCATCTATTTATGAAAAATTCAAGACGGATTTTATAAATAAAGTAAAAGTATTAAAAGTGGGACACCCTTCCAATTCTGATACGAATATTGGAGCATTGGTTTCTAAAGAGCATCTTGAAAAAGTTTTAGATTATATCAACATTTCAAAATCAGAAAACGGAAATATTTTATGTGGTGGAGAAAAGGTAACCGTCACCGATTATGAAAATGGATATTATTTGGAACCCACAGTTATTGAAATTACAACAAACAATTGTCGGATAAATCAAGAAGAAGTATTTGGCCCTGTGGTTACTATTATGCCTTTTAAAAGTGACGATGAAGCTTTACAAATGGCAAATAGCGTTAAATACGGGCTATCTGCAACTTTATGGACCAATGATTTGTCTAGAACCATGCGAATGACCAATCAGTTCGAAGTCGGAATAGTTTGGGTAAATACGTGGATGTTACGCGATTTACGAACCCCTTTTGGCGGCATAAAAGCCTCGGGAATGGGACGAGAAGGCGGATTTGAAGCCTTACGCTTTTTCACAGAAGCAAAGAATGTGTGTATAAAATATTAGCCCATCTTCCGTCTTCCCGAAGGGAAGGAACTTGGGTGAAACTAAAAATCAAATTATTAATCTAAAATAAAACTCCTTCCCCTTGGGAAGGTTGGAATGGGAATGAACTTAAAATTAGAAAACAAAAATGCATTGGTTTGTGGCAGTACTCAGGGTATTGGTAAGGCCTGTGCCATGGCATTGGCAGAATTGGGTGCTAATATTACCTTAGTGGCCAGAAATGAAGAAAAATTAAAACAGGTAGTAGCAGAATTACCAAACACCTATCAAAATCACTCGTATATCGTGGCTGATTTTCAAAACCCTGTAGAATTAGGGCAAAAAGTAGCTCGAAAACTCGCTGAAGTTGACACTTATCACATATTAGTTAACAACACTGGGGGGCCAGCTGGAGGAGCTGCCTTATCCGCAGAGTTATCAGAATTTGAAAGTGCTTTTACACAACATTTAAAATCGAATCATATATTGGTTCAAACAGTAGTTCCAAAAATGAAAGAAGCTGATTTTGGTAGAATTATTAACATCATTTCAACCTCAGTAAAACAACCGTTGGATGGGTTGGGTGTGAGTAATACCATTAGAGGTGCAGTTGCCAATTGGAGTAAGACCTTAGCTAATGAACTGGGAGAATATGGTATTACCGTAAATAACGTTTTACCTGGAGCAACCGCCACCACAAGATTGACTGAAATAATCAATAATAAAGCGACTAAAACAGGCAGAAAACCTGAAGAAATTTCAAAAGCTATGAAGAATGGTATTCCTGCCAAGCGTTTTGCACAACCAGGAGAAATAGCAAATGCCGTCGCTTTTTTAGCTACGGAAGCTGCTAGTTATATCAATGGAATTAATTTACCTGTAGATGGTGGCAGAACGAAATCATTGTAATAACGTATTCTTTTCTTATAAGACTTATTTAAGAAAAATGATGTCCGTTCGAGCGGAGTCGAGAACTTATCTGTCACGATTAAATTAGATTTCGGCTCCGGCTTATGACTTAAGTTGTGGTAGTTAAGAATACAGAAATTCGTATCTTTATACTTGAAATATTAATACACTAACAAAAATTCTTAACCGCCCAGTTAGGAATTCCTTCCCTTTAGGAAGGCTAGGATGGGATTTTTACTATGAGCAAATTAGTTTCTCCTTTAAATTTTAAAGAATGGATTGAAGAAAACAGACATTTATTAAAACCACCTGTGGGCAATAAAGTAGTCTGGAAAGATGGTGATTTTATAGTGATGGTTGTAGGAGGTCCAAACAATAGAAAAGATTACCATTACAACGAAACTCCTGAATTTTTCTATCAAGTGGAAGGTGATATTGTACTAAAAATTATAGACAATGGCACTCCAAAAGACGTCCACATCAAAGAAGGTGATATTTATTTATTACCACCAAAAGTGCCACATTCTCCGCAACGTGGTGCCAATACTGTAGGCTTGGTAATTGAATACAAACGCCCTGAAGGGATGCGAGATGCCTTACTTTGGTTTTGTGAAAATTGTACTACCAAATTATACGAAGAAGACTTTACCGTAAAAAATATTGAAACCGATATGCCCGTAATTTTTGACAATTATTATACGGACAAAAAGAAACGTTCGTGTCCAAATTGTGGTGAAGTTATGGAGCCACCAAAAAAAGTAAAAATAGAGTAGTGGTAACATTAATGAGATTGCCGCGTCGCATCCATAATTACAACTTATAGATATAATTCGTTTATGCTTCTCGCAATGACAGTATTAATAAAATAATTTAACTAACATTTAAAAGATTCCCGCCTTCGCTGGAGTGAAATCATGGAAAAAAAACGCAAATTACGTATTAACGGACATTCACACTTACTACCTTATCCAGAGGAAATACCTCAATACATGAAAGATAAGGGTATTTTTTGGGTAGATAAAGACCGGAAATTTATGCTTCAAAAAGATTGGAGCAGACCTGTAACGGATTCTAGTTTCTTCTTACACGAAAAATTAGCGTGGATGGAGCGTTTCAAAATAGACCATGCCGTGGTACTTAATTTGTCACAGTTATACGGAAATGGACTACGTGTTGAAGAAATGAAAAAAGCATTGCGTTTTCAAAATGATTTTAATGCCAAAATTCAACAAGAGCATCCTAGTAAATTCACCTGTGGTTTTGTAGTACATCCTGGCTTTGTAAAAGGTGCCTGTTGGGAAATTGAACGTTGCGTTGAACAAGGCATGCAATTACTTTGCTTACCCACGCATTATATGGATACTATTGGTACTTGGCGTTGTATTTTTGATGAAGAAAATGAGCCTATTTTTGAATTGGCTAGTAAATTGAATTTAGCGGTGGAAATCCACCCCTACGATGGTGAAAAATTCATTAAATTAGAAAATACATCTTGGCGTTTTCATCTCATTTGGATGCTAGCTCAATGTGCTGATGCGTATCACTTTTTTACTATAAAAGGGTATCAAGAACGATTTCCAAATATGCGAACTTGCTTTGCTCATGGTGGACAGTTAGCACAAATCAACCTAGGAAGACGGATTCAAGGTTTTGATGGTAGACCTGATTTATTTGAAGGTGATTACCATCCTAGAGCTGCTGTTGGACATAAAAACATCTTTTTTGACACCCTAGTGCATGATACAGGTTCTCTGAAATTACTTATAGAAAATCAAGGAGCCAAACAAGTTTTAATTGGCCTAGACGACCCATATCCTTTAGGTGAAATGGAAAGTGTAAAACAATCTTCTTATCCCGGTAAAATTTTAGACTTAGCTATTGATAGGAATATTATAAGCGAAGCAGAAAAAGATGCCATGTGGGAAGACAATGTAATCCAGTGGTTGTGTGGGGATGATCAAGAAGCTAAAGATAAATTGGTGAAGAGGATATTGAATTAATTTATTCAAAAAATAGATGTCTTTCTTTAAAAAATTTTTTCCATACAAACCAAAAATGCCAGAGGCATTTATTGAAAAATTCATTAAAGATGCTAAATTAAGGCATCTTCAAATGGAACTTTACTATAACGAAAGAATTATTCTAACCATCGATAGTCTAAAACATGTTCCTATATGGATTGAAAGAGGCAATGTCGATACCGCAAATTATAAAAATGGTTATGTAGTTTTCATTTTCTTTAACAAGAATAAATTAAGCAAAAACATCTACTACCAAAATTACAAGTTATCTGAAAATTTAGAAATGACAGAATATAAAGGGAAACTAAATTTAATTTATTTACATTTTTTCAAAAGCGATACATCTTCAATCCTAATCTTGGAATATATAAAAAAGGTTGTCGATAATGTTTACAAATTAGGAAATAAAAATCCAGAGATACACTTCAACTTGAGATACTTAAATTGATTATCTGAGTGATTTATAGACAACAATAACCACCCCACCCTTCGGGCACCCCTCCTTGAAAAAAGGAGGGGAATTTAAAAATTTAATATGTAAACGTTGTTAGCACTAAAGTGTTCCTCGATTGGCTTGTTCACGTTCAATCGCCTCAAACAAAGCTTTAAAATTACCAACACCAAAAGATTGTGCTCCTTTACGCTGAATCACTTCAAAAAACATCGTAGGTCTATCCACAACTGGTTTTGTAAACAGTTGTAATAAATAACCTTCCTCATCTCTATCAATTAAAATTCCATGCTCTTTTAGCACTTCAACATCTTCATCAATTTCACCAACACGCTCCAGCAAATCATCATAATAGGTATCTGGTACATATAGAAACTCCACACCTCTATCTCGCATTGCTCCTACTGTTTTTACAATATCATTAGTTGCTACGGCTATATGCTGAACCCCTGGTCCATTGTAAAAATCTAAATATTCTTCAATTTGCGATTTCTTTTGACCTTTGGCTGGTTCATTTATTGGGAATTTTATTCTACCATTACCGTTTGACATTACTTTACTCATTAATGCCGTATATTCAGTTGAAATATCATCATCCGTAAAGGAGATGATTTGTGCAAAGCCCATGGTTTTAGCATAAAAATCGCACCATTGCTTCATTTCTCCCCAACCCACATTACCTACCATGTGGTCGATAAATTTTAATCCCACAGGTTCTGGATTGTAATGTGATTCCCATTTTTTATAGCCAGGTAAAAAAAGGCCCTTGTAATTTTTACGTTCTACAAATACATGAACCGTTTCACCATAGGTATAAATCCCTGATCGAATTACAACTCCATCTTTATCTTCTTCTTTGGTGGGTTTCAAAAATGGCTTTGCTCCTCTTTTGGTAGTTTCTTCAAAAGCTTTAGTGGCATCATCAACCCAAAGAGCTACTACTTTCACACCATCACCATGCTCATTTATATGTTCATTAATTACGCCATCCTTCTCTAAAGAAGTCGTTAACACTAATCTGATCTTATCTTGTTTTAGCACATATGAAACACGGTCTTTTACACCTGTTTCTAATCCCGCAAAAGCTTCTGATTGAAACCCGAATGCTGTTTTATAGAAGTGTGCCGATTGCTTGGCATTCCCCACATATAATTCTACGTAATCGGTACCAAGTAAAGGCAAAAAATCTTCGGCATCTTCAAATATTTTTTTGATACCATATTCTGTATTTTGTAAATCTTTTAAATTCTTAATATCTGCCATGTTTTCTTTTTAATGATTTTCATCTAGCCAAGAGGTGTGATAATCTCCGGTATCAATTTTTAATGCTTCTTCTGTAACCATAAGCGGTTTAAAAGTATCAACCATAACTGCTAATTCTTCTGTTTTGGTTTGACCAATACTACGCTCCATTGCTCCTGGGTGCGGACCATGAGGAATTCCTGACGGATGCAACGTAATTTGACCAATGCCAATATTATTTCTACTCATAAAATCGCCATCAACATAATACAGCACCTCATCAGAATCAATATTACTATGATTATAAGGAGCTGGAATGGACTGTGGATGATAATCATACAATCTAGGCACAAACGAACAGATTACAAAAGCACTAGTTTCAAAAGTTTGGTGAACAGGTGGCGGCTGATGAATTCGCCCAGTAATTGGCTCAAAATCATGGATTGACAATTTATAAGGATAATTATAACCATCCCAACCCACAACACTAAAGGGATGACCAGCATACACATATTCGTGTATCATATCTTGTTTTTTTACTTTGAGGATAAACGCTCCTTTATCTGAAAAAGTTTCCAGTTCACTTGGTGGATGCATATCTCGTTCACAAAAAGGAGAATGCTCTAAATGTTGCCCAAACCAGTTTCGATAACGTTTTGGTGTATAAATAGGATGCTTAGACTCTACAATAAACAATCTATTATCTTCAGTATCAAAATCAATTTGGTAAATCATTCCTCTTGGAATTACCAAGTAATCACCATATTCAAAATCAATATTACCTAGAAATGTTCGTAATTTTCCAGATCCTTTATGAATAAACAAAACTTCATCGGAATCGGTATTTTTATAAAAATAATCTCTTAATGATTTTTGTGGAGCGGCTAACGCAATATAACAATCACTATTAGCTAACATTATTTTTCGACTCTCTAAAAAATCAGCTGTTGCTTTAACATTAAAACCATTTAAACTCAATGATTTCATATTTTTTTCCACAGCTATTTTTGGAGAAACATCATAAGAATTCAATACCGCTTTAACTTGTGTTGGTCTATGCGTATGGTACAACAAAGATGACATTCCATCAAAACCTATTGTTCCGAAAAGTTCTTCGTAATAGAAATCACCCGAATCGTTCTTAAAAATGGTGTGTCTTTTAGGAGGTATTTTACCCAATTTATGATATCTAGGCATAATTAAAAATGTTTTAAGTTAAAAAACTCATTTTCAATTGAAAAGAAAAGTCAATATGAGTTCTGTAAAAAGTTTACTTATGAAAAAGTAAACGTCATTCAGGATTTCGCTTCATCAGAAGCTTAAGAAGTACTAATAATTCTGTAAAAGAAGTTTGCATTGTATATACAATTGTTCAAACTCAAAGATAGTGATTATTTTTTTAATTGTTTGAGTCCTAAAATTTTAGGAAGCCGAAATTATTTCACGCTAACCACCTCTTTAATTTGTGGAGCGTATTTTTTGATAGTGGCTTCTACACCATTCTTTAAGGTCATTTGATTAACAGAACAGCCAATACACGCTCCTAATAGCTGAACTTTTACGATATTTTTATCAATTGAAACAAGAGAAATATCTCCACCATCAGACTCTAAAAAAGGCCTAATTTCTGCCAATGCTTTTTCTACTTCGTTTTTTAATTTTTCTGCTGTCATTCTCTTATTTATTTACGGCACTACAACCTGCCATAGTTGTTATTTTAACAACTTCAGTTGGTGGTAAATCGTCATTTCTTTTTACAAGTTGGGTTACCAAATTTTTAGTGATATTTATAAAAGCCTCCTCCAAAGGTGTGTCATTTTGTAACGCAACTGGATGTCCTACATCTCCTGCTTCTCTTATACTCTGTACTAGTGGTACCTCTCCTAAAAATGCTGTTTTTAAATCTTCTGCCAAATTTCTAGCTCCATCCTTTCCAAAGATATAATACTTATTATCAGGCAATTCTGCTGGTGTAAAGTAGCTCATATTTTCAACAATTCCTAACACCGGAACGCTAATGTTTTTCTGTTCAAACATCGCTACACCTTTTTTTGCATCTGCCAAAGCAATCTTTTGTGGCGTACTCACGATTACAGCTCCAGAAATTGGAACTGCCTGAACAATGGACAAATGAATATCGCCAGTTCCTGGAGGTAAATCAATCAACATGAAATCAAGTTCTCCCCATTCTGCATCAAAAATAAGCTGGTTTAAAGCTTTTGACGCCATTGGTCCTCTCCAAATAACTGCCTGATCAGGTTGTGTAAAAAACCCAAGAGATAATAATTTTACACCATAGCTTTCAATAGGCTTCATTTTAGAGCGTCCATCAACAGTAATGGCAATTGGTTTTTCATCAGCAACATCAAACATTATAGGCATTGATGGTCCATAAACATCGGCATCTAAAACACCAACTTTAAATCCCATTTTTGATAAAGTAATGGCCAAATTAGCAGTAATAGTTGATTTACCAACTCCTCCTTTACCAGAGGCAATGGCAATTATGTTTTGAATTCCTTCAATTTTTTTACCTTTTATTAAATTACTTGGCTTTTTTTCAGGAGCAGGGGCATTCACTTTTACATTGACTTTCACATCAATTTTCTGATAAACACGGTCGTGAATGGCCTTCATTATTTCTACTTCCACTTTTTTCTTAGCCTGTAAAGTAGGATTGCTAATAACCACATCAACAACAACTTCATTGCCAAAAATTACGATATTACCAATAGATTTACTCTCCACCAAACTTTTACCTTCACCAGGTGCCGTAATGCTATCTAACGCATTATATATATCTTCTTTACTAAATTTCATTTTGCTATAATTTTCTCACTTCTTTATATTCATTCTAAATACAAAGATAGGCTTTAGACTTAACATATTAAAAGAATTTAATGGAACAAATGTTACTTACTTAAGTTGTAAAAATTCGGCTATTAAAAATATAAAATGTATCGTTTTAAATTCTACTCTATGATAAACGTTTCTGTCATATCCCAATTCGCTCTTAAATCATCTTTAAATTCAATATAAATTACTTTTTCTGGTTGTTCTTTACGTAGAAAATTACCCGTGTCCCATATTTTATTTTCATTTTCGTCATAAATAACTCTTAGTAAATACTTACCAGGCAATAAATCAATAAAATCGTATTGTTGCTCTTTAGTAGCATAAATTTCTTGAACAATTTTTTCTTTACTTGATAGTAACTGAACAATAATTGGAAACTTTTTAACACCTTTTAAAGTGACAAATAACTTACCGTAATCTTCTACTTTTTTCGTGCTAAATTTATATTTTATGGTATCATTGCTTTGTTCAAAAAAGTTAAAAATAGAATTAGGTAAAATCTCCATTGTATATTTTTGATCGTATTTTTTCTCAAAGTCGAAAATAAGTTCTGATTTATCCTCTGAAATTTTCATATCATACTTTACAGCAATAGTATCTTGATCGAAAAAATCAATTTTAGTTGTATCTGCAGATGCTAATGGTAAATTACTTAAAATTTTTAATTGATTTTTCAACTGAAATTCGCTAGAGTTCAACCTTGTTAATCGGAGTGTATCTACTTTTTTTGAACGTAATTTCACAATTACAGTATCTATAACTTTTCTATTAGACACTTTAAATTGAATAGAATCAGCCACACTTCCTTTAAAATAATAATTCAAAGTATCTTTATCTTTTTCAAAATTAGATACACTTTTAAAATCAGGTACAACGCTTAAAGGTTCTATTTTTATACTGTCTGCCAAGCCTTCATATCCAAACTGTATATGCCCTTTGCTCACTTCAAAAGGTCTTGTAAATCTAAAAGGAAGTATTTCTTTAAATATTTTAATACTAAAACTCGAATCTGTAGGTATTGTAATATTCTTTTGAACAAAACCAATTTTATCCTCTTTAGGATCAAATGTATAATTTTTAGATTTATCGCCTAACGCCATTAGCAAATATTCACCTGCTTTTATATTGGTAATTTCCCAAACGGTAGAATCTAAGGTATTACCTACATAATAGGGTTTTTCCTTATAGATTACAGAATCTTTAAAAGCTTCATTTATTTCATACAGCATTACGGTCACATTCTCATCTGTTTTCTTATTAAAGGCATCTTTTATATTACCATTTACTTTAAGAGAATCTATAATAGGTCCTGTTGAAAAAACAAATTTAAAATTATTAAAAATATTACCTTCGTTATTATCGGTTACACTCTGTCCGAAATTAAAGGAATACGTTGTGTTTTCTTTTAACGTATCTAAAATTTTAATAGTTATAGTTTTGCTAGCCGTGCCTATTGGAGTTATTAAAGGGCTATTTTTTAAAGGAGGTGATATAATTAATTGAGTGTTTACATCTTTCAACTTCACATATTCATCAAATATTAGCTTTAACTCTTTACCTTTAAAATTTGTAGAATAATTTGCTGGAAAGGATTTTTCCAATAATGGAGCATCCTCATCCTTATCTCCACCAGTAGGTCTTCCCCTTTTAGCACAATCTGTTAAAAAAAGCACCAAAAGTAAAAGTCCAAAAAGTACAGAAAGTTGTTTCCTCATTGTTTTAATTTGTTGCAAAAGTAAAGAAATAATCTATTCGGTATAAGCCATTGTAACAATACTTATTTTTACATTATTTGATTTTAATATTTGATTAGCACAAGCTTCTAAGGTTGCTCCCGTTGTAATAACATCATCTATTAATAACACATGCGTATTATCGAAAAAGTTAGAAGTACTTACATCAAATATTTCTTGTACGTTTTTCCAACGGTCAAAACGTTGTTTTAACGTTTGTGTTTCCGTTTTTGATTTACGCACTAAAACATCTTCTAAATAAGGTGTTTTTATGATTTCAGACAAACTCAATCCAAAAGTAGTCAATTGGTTATATCCTCTTTTCCTAAGTTTTTTTGCATGCAATGGAACGGGAACTATATAATCAACTTTTGGAAACCTTTGACTCTCTTTCAATTGAGCTCCCATCCAATTTCCTAATAGACTACCTATATCTTGCTGACCTCTATATTTTAATTGATAGATAAGTTGTTGAGATACGCCTTTCGTTTTATAATAAAACAATGATGCTCCAAATTCTATAGGCAAACGACCGAAGAAGGCTTTCTCTACTTTATTATCAATTTCAGTAATAAAATCTGTTATTGGAAGCTCAAATCTACATTTTAAACATAAGGTCTCTTCATTTTGTAACAATTGTTCTTTACAACATACACAAATTTTAGGAAAAAATAAGTGATAAATATCTCTAAAAAATCGCATCTTTGACAATTATTCCGTGAATTTAACTGATATTTCACTAAAGATACGATATTGAAAACAAAAAAAGCATTTATAAAAGAAGCCATTAAAAATATTAAAGTTTCTGGTACTGTGGCTCCTAGTTCAAAATATTTAATAAATAAAATGCTAAAAGAAGTTGATTTCACAAAAACAAATGTGATTGTTGAATATGGATCAGGTAATGGTAATTTCACAAAAGAACTTCTTAAAAAATTAAATAAAGACAGTAAATTGATCTCTTTTGAAATTAATGAAAAATTCTATGAACATTTAAAAACATTTAAAGATTCCAGATTAACTGTTTTAAACGAGTCATGTGAAAATATAAAATCGGTTTGCGAAAAATTAAACATTTCAAATATTGATTATTTCGTTTCTAGCTTACCACTCACTAACATTCCTGACAACGTTACAAAGAAAATTCTTGACGAAAGTTATGCTCAACTAAAAGATGATGGCTGCTTCTTACAATATCAATATAGCTTAACCTATTATAAGAAATTTAAAAAAATATATAGCAATGTTGATTTAGAATTTGAAATAAGAAATATACCTCCTGCCTTTATATACAAATGCAAAAAAAGATAACGCTGAATACAATATTTTTCTAAATTTACGTTTTGCTTACATAAGTATTTAACAAACTCTAAATTAAAACTTTAATTATTTTCACTATGGAAGAACAAAAATCATCTTCAAACAAAAAAATTATAATAGGTATATTATTAGCTTTGCTTGTCGGGTTAGGTGTTTACACTATGCGTACTACTTCTAAGTTTAAAGCCTCTGAAGAATTCTTGAATCAAGAAAAAGAACAAATCTTAGGTAACTTAACTGCTATGGAAGAAAAATACGACACTGCTATTGCTCAAAACAATTCAATGTCTGAAGAATTAACTATTGAAAGAGATAGAATTATCGCTTTTAAAGATTCTGTTCAAAATCTAAAAAGTACTAACTGGTCATTAATTAGACGTTACCGAGGGAAAATTTCAGATTTAGAAAAAACGAACGAAAGATTAATGAGTGTTGCAGATTCATTATTTTTAGTAAATAATGATTTAACCATTCAAAGAGATAGCATAACAGGTAAGCTAATAGAGCAAACCAATGCAAATGACACTTTGATGGCTCAAAACGTAAATTTATCTGAAAAAGTAAAAATTGGTGGTGCATTAAGAGTTAACTCTGTAGCTGCAATGGCTATGAGATTAAGAGGTAATGGTAAGTATGCAGAAACTACTAAAGCTCAAAAGGCAGAAGCTATTCGTGTAACTTTTAGAATTGAAGGAAACGAAATTGCTACACCTGGAGATAAAACGGCATATATTGTTATTCAAAACCCAAGTGGTAAAGTTTTAAGCGAAAAAGGAACTTTTACCGCCAATGATGGTAAGGAAATGCCATATACTGACACTGATGTTGTTGATTATAAAAATCTTGATAAAGATGTAGTAATGTTTGTAGAAAAGATTCCTCAAAAATTTGTAAAAGGTAATTATACTGTAAAAGTATATGTAGAAGGCAACATTGTAGGTGCTGCTAAATTAGAATTAAAAGATGCCTTTTTAGGTTTGTAAGATTTTAAATTCTAACATAAAAAATTAAAGTGTAACTAGGTAAACTAGTTGCACTTTTTTATTTTAGAGCATGAACTAGTTTTTTAAACTTTATCTCTTTGACTAAACGATATTATAAAACTTCATTTTCGTCTATATTCCTTCTTGAAATTCTACTGTCCACCTCAAAAAAGCTTTCCATTGAAAAAAAAAATATTATTTTTAGTTTAAACACAAAAAGTTTAAATCAATTCATGTATAATTTTCTATTTTTGCAACATGATAAAACCAGAAGATCAATTTAAAAAAGTTATCTCTCATGCTAAAGAATACGGTTATGTATTTCAAAGTAGTGAGATTTACGATGGCTTAAGTGCCGTTTACGATTATGCTCAGAACGGAGTTGAACTTAAAAAAAATATACGCGACTATTGGTGGAAAGCCATGGTGCAATTAAATGATAACATTGTAGGTTTAGATGCTTCTATCTTTATGCATCCTACTACATGGAAAGCGTCGGGTCACGTTGATGCTTTTAATGATCCATTAATAGATAACAAAGATTCTAAAAAACGTTACAGAGCTGATGTTTTGATAGAAGATTATTGTGCTAAAATAGAAGGCAAAATAAATAAAGAAGTAGCCAAAGCTGAAAAACGTTTTGGAGATTCATTTAACAAAGAAGAGTTTGTCAGTACCAATCCTCGTGTTGTAGGTTATCAAGAAAAAATTAATAGTATCTTAACTAGGATGGGGAAATCTTTAGAAAAAGAAGACCTTGTAGACGTCAAAGCTCTAATTGAAGAATTAGAAATTGCAGATCCTTTATCTGGCTCTCGAAATTGGACTGAAGTTAAACAGTTTAACCTAATGTTTGGAACCAAGCTAGGAGCTTCTGCCGATTCTGCAATGGATTTATATTTACGTCCAGAAACCGCTCAAGGTATTTTTGTCAATTTTTTAAATGTCCAAAAAACAGGACGAATGAAAATTCCTTTTGGGATAGCTCAAACAGGTAAAGCCTTTAGAAATGAAATTGTTGCACGTCAATTCATATTTAGAATGCGTGAGTTTGAACAAATGGAAATGCAATTCTTTATTAAACCAGGAACTCAAAAAGAATGGTTTAAACATTGGAAAGAAGCCCGTTTAAAATGGCATCTATCATTAGGTATGGGCGAAGAAAATTATCGTTTTCACGATCATGAAAAATTAGCACATTATGCAGATGCTGCAACAGATATAGAGTTTAAATTCCCTTTCGGATTTAAAGAATTAGAAGGAATACACTCGCGTACAGATTTTGATTTAAAACAACATGAGGAATTTTCTGGTAAAAAACTTCAATATTTTGATCATGAAGAAAATGCAAGTTACACACCTTACGTTTTAGAAACGTCTATAGGCTTAGATAGAATGTTTTTAGCAGTATTTTCAAATTCTTTAGTCGAAGAAGAATTAGATAACAATACCACAAGAACCGTTTTAAAGTTACCAGCAGTATTGGCACCTACAAAAGCAGCTATTTTACCATTACTTAAAAGAGATGGCCTGCCAGAAGTAGCGAAACAAATTGTTGAAGATTTAAAATGGGATTTTAACGTGTTTTATGACGAAAAAGATGCCGTTGGTAAGCGTTATAGACGTCAAGATGCTAACGGAACACCTTTTTGTATTACCGTTGATCATGAGACCCTTGAAAATAATACAGTAACCATTCGACATAGAGATACAATGGAACAAAAACGTGTGAAAATTGATGATTTACGAGAAATTATCAAAAAAGAAGTCGACGTTAAACATTGGTTGCAAAAAATGAACTAAATAGATTAAACAATTCTATTTTAAAACGCAATAAGTATTTCTTATTGCGTTTTTTTTGTTCATAATATACTATCACAGATTGTTAAAATCATCAAACCGCATTTATTTTTTTATTAACTTGCTAGAATTCTATAACTTATCATAAGTAATTGGTTTATTCTAATTAAATAATCTTCAAATGGCAAAATACAAACTACAAGTAAATAATAAATCTTACGACATAGAGGTTAGTGAAGATACTCCCATTTTATGGGTGTTACGAGACCATCTTAACCTATTAGGTACAAAATATGGATGTGGTATCGGCCAATGTGGTGCCTGTACCATCCATCTAAATGGTGAACCTGTTAGAAGTTGTTCTTTACCTATTTCATCAGTTGCTGATAAATCCATAACTACTATTGAAGGTATTTCTGAAGCTGGCGATCATCCTGTTCAATTGGCTTGGAAAGAAATTGATGTACCACAATGTGGTTACTGCCAAGCGGGACAAATTATGACAGCCACTGCTTTTTTAGAGAAAAATCCTACGCCCAATAGCGATGAAATTAGAGATGCCATGCACGGTAATATTTGTAGATGTGCTTCTTATAATCGTATTGAAAAAGCTGTTGCTAAAGCAGCCACTGCTAATAGTTAAACCCTAGATAGATGAAATCACAAAAGAAAAATATAGATAGAAGATCGTTTTTACGAACATCAGCTCTTGCTGGAGGAGGAATGATTATTGGGTTTAATTTATTTAATGCTTGTAAACCTAAGGTGAAACCCGCAATTGATATATCTAAACTTAATTTTAATGACTTCAATGGATTCATTAAAATAGCAGACAATGGAATGGTTACCATTTTTGCACCCAATCCTGAAATTGGACAAGGTGTAAAAACGTCAATGCCAATGTTAATTGCTGAGGAACTAGATGTTTCTTGGGACAACGTACATGTAGTTCAAGGCGGATTAGATATGGATGTATTTCAAAGACAAGTAGCAGGTGGAAGTCAATCTATTAGACATGGTTGGGAACCATTGCGGCAAACTGGAGCAACCACTAAGCAAATGTTAGTCAATGCGGCGGCTGCAAAATGGGGAATAGACGCAAAGGAATGTAGTGTTGAAAACGGGATTATTTCTAACAAAAAAGGCGAAAAATTAGGATATGGTGAAGTAGTGCTCGATGCTGCAAAATTAGAAGTCCCCAAAGATGTTAAATTAAAAGACCCAAAAGATTTTAAAATCATCGGTCAAGATGTTCAAAATGTTGACGTTGATGAAATTATAACTGGTAAACCCTTATTTGGAATCGATTTTAAACGAGAAGGAATGTTATATGCCTCTGTAATGAGACCACCAGCATTTGGCCAAAAATTAGTTTCTTTTGATGATGCTGAAGCTAAATCCAAAGAAGGTGTAGTTGATGTTTTTCAATTTGGGGATAAAATAGCTGTTTTAGCAACTAGTACATGGATTGCCATGCAAGCCAAAAAAAGTTTAAAAGCTATTTGGAAAGAAGATACAACGTTAGAAAGTACCGAAGATCATGACAAAATATTGTTTGATTTATTAGCTGGAAATAAATTTGAAACCCTCCGAAAAGATGGTGATATTAGCAAGGCTTTTAAGGAAGCTGATTCTGTTTTGGAACGTACTTATGAATCACCATTCCTCCCTCATAACTGTTTAGAACCTATGAACTTTTTCGCTGATGTCACAGATAAAAAAGTGGAATTAGTAGGTCCCATTCAAACTCCAGCAGGTACTGCCAATAGAATTGCAAAAGAATTAGAAAGAGACATTAAAGATATTTCTTTAGAAATGACGCGAATGGGTGGTGGATTTGGAAGAAGATTATATGGTGATTTTGCCATAGAAGCGGCTTTAATATCAAATATTGCAAAAAAACCAATACAAGTACTTTTTTCAAGAGAAGATGATATGGCTGATGGTATTTATAAACCTGCCATTAAGTACAAAATAAGTGCTGCCATAAAAGATAGTAAAGTTACTGGATATCATTTAAAAGAAGCGGCTATAAATAGTAATATGTACGGATTAATTTCTAACTTTTTCCCTGCAGGTGCAATTGAAAACTACCAAGTAGATATTGCAAATTATAAAAGTAATATTACTACAGGAGCATGGAGAGCACCTTATACCAATTTCTTAGCCTTTGCAGAACAAAGCTTCTTTGATGAATTGGCAGAAACAATGGATGTCGATAAAATCCAATTGCGTTTAGATTTACTACAAAATGTAAAGGGTACAACAGACGAACGCATTCAATATTCTCCAGAACGTTTAGAAGCTGTAATAAACGAGGCTGTAGAAAAATCAAATTGGGGAAAAGTAGACAAAAACACATATCAAGGATTTTCGGCCTATTATTGCCATAATACACATGTTGCCGAAGTGGCTGATGTGGTAATGGAAGCAGGCGTACCTGTGGTAAAAAAAGTTACTTGTGTATTAGATTGTGGTATTGTTGTAAACCCTTTAGGGGCAAGAAACCAAGTTGAAGGTGGTGTACTTGATGGTATTGGCCACGCCATGTATGGTAATTTAGAATTTAAAGATGGTGTACCGCAGTCTACAAACTTTCATAACTATCGTTTGGTAAGAATGAAAGAAACACCGAAAGTTGAAGTTCATTTTATTAAAAATGAAATAGCTCCAACCGGTCTTGGCGAACCCGCTTTACCACCAGCAAGTGCAGCTGTAGCAAATGCTATTAAAGCAGCAACTGGTATTCGTATTACGAAACAGCCTTTTATTAATGCTAGTGAAAAGATTTTTGGTTAAGCCTTACACAAGTTTATGACTCACGAATTTAAAAAAATTATACAAGGCTTTCAAAAAGCAAAAGAAAACCGATTGCAATGTGTTATTGCCACTGTTGTGGCGTTGGAAGGCTCTTCATACAGAAAGCCAGGTGTACGTATGCTAATTATCGAAAATGGTACTATGATTGGTGCTGTTAGCGGTGGTTGTGTAGAAAAGGAAATATTAAAACAATCTATTTCGATTTTTAAAACAGGAATTTCTAAAGTAATGGCTTATGACGGTCGTTATCGTCTAGGTTGTGAAGGTACTTTGTATATTTTATTAGAACTATTTAATCCCGAACCTAGTTTTATTGATGCATTTAATTCTAGTTTAGATCAGCACCTAAGTTTTACTATAAATAGCCGTTACTCAAAAAAGATTGATGCTGATAAAAGTTACGGTTCTACTATTTTATTTGACAATTCATTTGAGTTTACTTTTAACCAATCTGTAAAAAAAAGTATAAATCCCTCCAACCATCTTTTTGAACAAACCTTGAAACCATGTTTTAGATTGGTCATTATTGGTGCGGAACATGATGCCGTTGAGCTTTGTGTTTTTGCTTCTTCATTAGGTTGGGAGGTTATTATTATCACTTCCCCTATGAACTCAAAATCCATTGAAGATTTTCCTGGTGCTCACAAAATGCTTCATGTAGCTCCTGAGTTATTTGACAACTCTATCATTAAAGAGCAAACTGCGATTGTTTTAATGACTCACAATTACGCTAAAGATTTTCAATATTTAATAGCAATGAAAGAAATAATACCCGATTATATTGGTGTATTGGGTTCTGTAAAACGAAGAGAAACTTTACTTAACGACTATATGGAACACAATCCTCTTGTTGACGATAAATTTATCGAAAAAATTCACAGTCCAGCAGGATTAAATATAGGAGCGATAACGCCACAAGAAATTGCTTTATCTATTTGTGCTGAAATACTTGCTGTAACTCGGGGTACAAATCCAACTTCACTTAAAAATGTACAGCAAGAAATTCATACTGATAATTACCTATCTTAGAAAGTGAAATCAATTGTAAAACCACAAAAAATAGCCATGGTTATTTTGGCTGCCGGAGCTTCATCTCGCATGAAATCCATAAAGCAACTATTACCATGGAAAAAAACGACCTTACTAGGCAATGCTATTCAACAAGGTTTATTAGCAAATATTGATACCGTTTATGTCGTTTTAGGAGCTAATAGTAACGTTATACGGCCTGAAATAAAAGATTTTAATATTGAAATTATAGACAATGAGAGTTGGGAGTTAGGTCTGGGGAAATCCATTGCATGTGCTATGAATTTTATAATCAACTCCCCTACTCAGTTTGACGGTATTTTAATTACTTTGGCAGATCAGCCGCTATTAATGGCAAGTCATTACAACAAAATGATTGATAAATTTACAGAAAACGGCACTAAAATAATAGCTACTAAGCAAGATACAACGATTGGTGTTCCCGCTCTTTTTAATCGAAAATATGTTAATCAATTATCCTTGCTAAATAAGGATAAAGGAGCAAAGGCAGTAATCAAGAAAAACATGGATAATGTACTTTTAGTTGATACTAACGGAATTACTGTGGATGTTGATACAATGAATAATTATAAAGAATTGTATGAGAAATATGGAAAGTAACTATTACTTTTAAATATGACTCTATGTAGATCTTTCTAAAAGTAAGTTTAATGGAATTGAAATAGTTGTTTGGGTATTTGTAGTTTTACATTTCAACTTCATTGAAACAATAATATATTTTACAATTGGCAGTAAATTAAAATAAAAAATTGAATTCCAAATCTATGAAACTTCTCAACCGACTTATATTCTGCATGTTACTCATAGTAATTTCATGTAAAACGCAACCTATCAAAAAAACAGGAATAATTCCACAACCGAACGAAGTAAACTACCAAGATGGGACTTTTACAATCGCAGAAAAAACGACAATAGTAATAGAGAACTCGAAACAGAGTCTATTAATTGCTTCAAAACTGAATGCCTTTTTAGCTAAAAACTTTGATCTAAATCTTAAAACCAAAACAGAACCACAATTAAATGCTATCCAATTATTGGTTACTAAAAAAGAAACCGAAAAAGAAGGATACCAATTAGATATAACCAAAACTGGTATTGTAATAACAGGAAACTCTTACCAAGGTTTGTTTTATGGTCTTCAAACCTTAAAACAGATGCTTACACCGAAAACATTGATAACAAAGCCTTCACTAAATTTTGTAAACATTAAAGATGCTCCAGAATTTGGCTGGAGAGGTATGATGTTGGATGTGTCTCGTCATTTCTTAACAAAAGATTCCGTTAAAAAAGTAATTGATATTTTGGCAATGCATAAAATGAACAAGTTTCATTGGCATCTTGTTGATGGTATCGGTTGGAGAATTCAGATTGATAAATATCCAGAATTAACCAAAAAAGGAGCATGGAGAAAAGTAAAAGAAAATAGTACACCTTGGGAAAATTTTGAGACTACCTATAAGGATAGCCAAGGTGAAGTCTATGGAGGCTTCTATACAAAAGACGATATAAAAGAAATAGTTGCCTATGCTGCCGAACGTTATATTGATGTAATTCCAGAAATTGAAATGCCTGGGCATTCTGAAGCTGCATTACAGTGTTACCCTGAATTGAGTTGTGATGGTCTTGGAATATCAGGCGTTTATTGTGCCGGAAATGATCAATCATTTGAGTTTTTACAAAACATAATCAGCGAGGTTGTACCACTTTTTCCTTACGAATATGTGCATATTGGTGGTGATGAAGTTGGTAAAGACTCTTGGTTGAGGTGCGAAAAATGTAAAAAAAGAATGAACGATGAAGACCTACAGGATGGTGAAGAATTACAAAGCTATTTTGTAACACGTATGGAAAAATTTATATATACTCAAGGCAAAAAACTAATTGGATGGGATGAAATTCTAGAAGGTGGCTTACCAGAAAGAGCAACTGTAATGTCTTGGAGAGGATTTGAAGGCGGTATTGAAGCTGCCAATGCAGGTCATGATGTAGTTATGTCACCAGGTTTTCCGTTGTATTTTGACCATAACCAAGGTAAAAGTGAATATGAGCCACCTTCGTGGGGCGGTTATAATAATCTTCTTAGTGTTTATAATTTCTATCCTATACCTGATGATATTACAGCAGATAAAAAGCATCATATACTTGGTGCACAAGCCAATCTTTGGACTGAACAAATTAAAACTTTAAGTCATATTGAATATATGATGTTACCAAGAATAGCTGCATTATCAGAAGCTCTTTGGACGAGTCCGAGTCAAAAAAATGAACAAGATTTCATTAAGAGAATAGATATTCATTTTGATAGGCTCACTGCATTAAAATATAATTTTGCAGGCAGTGCCGTGTCACCAGAATATAAAGTTACTTATGACAAAACCAGTAAGGAATTTGTCTTAGAATTAAAAAATGAATTGGAAATCTATGATTTGAAATATACTTTAGATGGAATTGCTCCAACAACAAGTGCAGAAACCTATTCAAAACCAATTCGTTTTTCTACTCCTATTGAATTGTATGCACAAGCGTTTCGAAAAGATGAACCTATTGGATTTCCATTGAAAAAAATGTTCTCGACTGGTTTCAGTGAAAAATGTAAAGTTACCTACACCAACCCATATAGTGAAAGTTATAACGGTGGTGGAGATCAGGCTTTATTTAACAATAAATTTGCGAATGCACGTGGTGATGACCCTAATTGGCAGGGACTTCCTAAAAAAGATTTCGAAGTAACCATCGATTTAGGCGAATCGAATAAGCTATCCTATATTGGTTTGAACTTTTTTCAACATATTGACGCTACGTCTGTAATGTTACCAACTGAGGTAACAATAGCTGTTTCGGAAGATGGCACTACTTATGAAACTGTTTTTAACCAAGCATTGAGATCCATTAAATCCAGAGCTCCAATTATAAAAAGAATAGAAGCCAAATTTACTGCACACAATGTTTCTTTTGTTAAAATTACTGCGAAAAACAGAGGGAAATTACCTGAATGGCATATCCGCAAAGGAGATGCATGGGTATTTATAGATGAGATATCAATGAAATAGAGTAGAGATCCATTTTTTTTAACAACCTGTTCTTAAGGCAATTAAACTATACATGTATTAATTATCGTGATTATAAGAGTTATACAAAGTTAAATAATGGTTAAAAACATTCGTATAGGTATGTTTTAATGTACATTTGCATCATGCAACAAGATTTAAAGTCAGAGCTGACTAAACAATTAATAATAGATAATGCTTTTAACCTATTTTACGAAAAGGGGTTTAAAACGACCAGTATTGAAAAAATAATGAAAGCCACAACACTTTCAAAAGGTGCATTTTATCATCATTATAAAAACAAAAAAGAATTAGGACTAGAAGTTATTGACTTGAAAATACAAAAAAGAGTTTATGATGGTATGATTTCCCCTTTAGGCGAATCTGGTGATGCGTTTAAAATAATAGAATCTACTTTTCTAAATAGAATAAAGTCATTTCCTTTTTATGATAAAAAACATGGATGTCCGATGAATAATTTTATTAATGAAATTGGAGATTATGAATTGGCCTATCAAAATGCACTAAAAAGTATTGTTGAAAATTGGAAAAACGCTCTTATAGCATTAATAGAAAGAGGAAAAATAGAAAATTCAATTAACAAGAGTGTTTCTAGTAAAGCAGTTGCTGTTTATTTAATAAGTGCTTTTGAAGGCATTAGAGGGCTGAGAAAACTTTACGTTGACGATTTGATTCTTGACGATTACATCATGGGACTCTCTTTATATTTAAAACAATTAAAACCCTAATTCTTTGCATCTAAAACATACGCAATAGAATGTTTATAAAAATTAAAAAAAATGGAAAATAACAGAAGAAATTTTATCAAAAAAACAGCATTAGTAGGATTAGCTGGTGCTGCCATACCTCAATTTGGTTTTGCCAAAAATAACCTTAACCGTGAAATTGACAATAACTTTATAATTAGACCTAAAGTACTTTTTTTCGATGTAAACGAGACCTTACTTGACTTAACTGCGATGAAAAATAGTGTTGGAAAAGCACTTGGAAATAGAAGTGATTTATTACCCTTATGGTTTACAACCATGTTGCAATACTCATTAGTTTCTACTGTAGGAAGGCAATACAAAGACTTTGGAGTAATTGGGGCTGCAGCTTTGCAGATGGTAGCATCAAACAATAATATATCTATTTCTGAAACAGAAGCTAAAGAAGCTATTTTAGGTCCGATACGATCGTTGCCTGCACATCCTGAAGTAAAAAAAGCACTTACGGAATTAAAAAATGCCGGATATAAATTGGTATCATTTACAAACTCATCAAACAAGGGTGTTGAAACACAATTTAAAAATGCAGGATTACTTGACTTTTTTGACGACAGATTAAGTGTTGAAGATATTGGTAAATTTAAACCGCATGCCGATACTTACGATTGGGCAGCCAGAAAAATGGGTATTGCATCCAATGAATGCTTATTAGTTGCGGCTCATGGTTGGGATATTGCAGGTGCTCTTTGGGCAAATTGGAGAGCAGCCTTTATCAGCAGGCCTGGGGCACAATTATATCCATTAGCTCCAACTCCTGAAATTAACGAGTCGGATTTAGCATTGATAACTAAAAAATTAATTGCACTAAAATAATAGCTCCATATTATTTCCTAAATCGTAAATAGAGCACAACTTTAAAACAACTTAACCGTGCTAACTATTTTACTTTACCATTTATAGTTGATGGTGCAAAAAAACAAAAAAATATCATGAAACAAGATAGTATAGAAAGACCTTTAGAAAAAGAATTAAACGATCGAAAAGCGAGTTTTGAAGCATCTGCTTCCAATGAGAAAAAAACAAAATACGCGGCAGGAATAAAATCTGTAGCAAAGAGACATATTGTAAGCAACGCTTTGCAAGTTGGAGATACTGCTATTAACTTTACCCTTACAAATGCATCTGGTAAAAACATAACTTTATTTGATGAACTTAAAAATGGCCCCGTCTTATTAATGTGGTATCGTGGTGGATGGTGTCCCTATTGTAACATGGCACTACATTACATGCAAGAATCTCTTTCAGAATTTAAGAAATATGGTGCTAATTTATTGGCATTAACTCCTGAGGTTCCAGACCATTCAATTACCACGAAAGAAAAAAACGAATTACAATTTGAAGTTTTAAGCGATATTGATAATGAGGTTGCTCGTCAATATAAGGTAGTTTATAAATTAACTGATGACGTTGCAGAAATTTATGAAAATAGTTTTGAATTGAGTAAATATAATGGCAATGACAAGGCTGAACTACCACTCGCTGCTACTTATATTATTGGGCAAGATAAAGTTATTAAATATGCGTTTTTAGATGCTGACTATAGAAACAGAGCTGAGCCGAATGATTTAATCACATTCTTAAAACAAAATTAAATGAAGAAAATTATAGATCAAATAATCAATATTATTACCATAGCGGTGATGACCTTTTTTGCAATTCCTAAATTATTGGCTAAACCTCAAAGTACTGCTGGCTTTATTCAATTTGAAAAAGTCATTCACTTAGATGCAGATTTCTTCAGAATCTTTACAGGAATCTCAGAATTAAGCTTAGCCCTACTTGTACTTATTTTTATATTCAATAAAAACGAAACAATTGGTAAAATAGCTTATACATTTTTATTAGTAACCATGGTAACAGCATTAGGTCTTGAATTTTTTGCTAGACCAGAACCAAAAATAGTACTTGTAATTATAGCAATTTTTCTAGCTTTGTTATCAATTTACAAACTGAAATCGATAAATAAGTTGCCTAAAATAAAATTATGAAATTAGAGAAAAAAGTAATTATTGTAACGGGTTCTTCTAAGGGTATAGGTAAAGAAATTGCCTTACTTTTAGCTAAAAATGGAGCAAAAGTAGTTGTAAATCATTCGAATAGTGAAGCTGAAGCACAAACAACAGTAGAAAGCATTTTAAAAAAGGGAGGCAATGCTATTTCTATAAAAGCAGATGTCAGCCAAAAAGATGAAGTTATTCATTTATTTGATAAAACCATTGAAACATATGGCAAAGTTGATGTCCTTATAAATAATGCTGGTATCATGTTTTCTAAAAAATTAAAAGACAATACCCAAGAAGATTTTAGTAGACTATTTGATGTAAATGTAAGAGGGGTTTTTAACACCTTGCAAGAAGCAGATAGCAAACTGGCAAATCATGGAAAAATTATCAATTTATCGTCAAGTACTGTGAAATTAATGTTTCCTACCTATGCTCTTTACTCAGCTTCTAAGGCTGCCGTTGAGCAAATGACACGTGTGTTTTCAAAAGAAATAGGTAGAGGTATTTCTGTAAATGCCCTTGCCCCAGGCCCAACAGAAACCAACTTGTTTTTAGAAGGAAAAACGCCCGAATTTATTGAAAAACTAAGTGCAATGAATGCATTTAATAGATTAGCACAACCAATTGATATTGCCAACGTTGTTTTGTTTTTAGCAAGTGATGAATCCAAATGGATATCAGGTCAAGTAATAGGAGCCAATGGAGCAATGGTTTAAATTATAAATAGAGGCTTTCATTTTAAGTTATTATTATACAGTTTTGAAAGCCTTTACAATTTCAAAAGTTTAAAATCTAAAACCAATAGAAGCTCCAACTCTACGGACAAAATCTGTAGCTATATTATCATTTGAAGTATAAAGATTCCTTCCAAATCCTCCATAGATTTCAAATACAAAGCCTTTGCCACTGACAAACTTTCCACCAACCGAAACACCTATTGCAAAATTATTCGAAGTAGCTTCGTAATCTTCAACAACAGGGTCATATTCATTTTCATAACCTGAATTATTAAAGTTTTCTTGAACATTATACATTCCAAAGCCCTCAATAAAAAAGGCCCTGGTATATCTATTTAAAAAATTGTAGCGATAATAGGGTGTAACGGCTAATTTTTCGTTGTAATACAATTCAAATACATCTTCAAAATCAGACAATTCATTATCTTTTAAATTGAAGAAAAAAGATACTCCAACTGAAGATTGTTCATCTAACAAGTGTTCATAGGAAAAATCGATCACCTTTAACCCAATGAGATTAAAAACATTAACTTTTAATTCATTTCGCCTGATAGAATCACTATCCTCTTGAGCAAAAGAAATTAATGTCAATGAAAAAAGTGAGATTATTAATAATTTCTTCATAAAATAAGTTGAGAGTTCTATTTCAAAACCAACAATTCTAACTTAAAAAATTGGAATCGTTAGTAATCATTTTACCATGCGTGCCCCCTAATGGGCTACGCTCCTTATCTTCAAAGGTACAATTGTTATCAATTAATGCTGCTATTCACTTTTAAATTCAAAAATAGTGAATCACCAATCGTTACTCATTAATCATTTCTACCATCTATATCCTAATGAAGCCCCTACCCTAGGTACTAATTCCGTTGCAAAATCTTTATTTGATTGATAGATATTTCTACCTATTCCTCCATAAATTTCAAAAACAAAACCTTTACTGCTTACAAACTTACCTCCAACAGAGATTCCTACGGCAACATTATGAGAAGTTTCATCAACAGATGCTTGCTCTGTATAAGGATCTGTAATATAATCATAATATCTTCCATCGTAATCGTCCTGAACATTATACATACCAAAAGCTTCTAAAAAGAATCCCCAAGCATATTTACTAGCAAAAAACCTTCGATAAAACGGGGTGAAGGCAAATTTTTCTTCATAAATAGGTCCATCCTCATAAGTATCAGAATCTTGTAAATTAATTAATAATGAAGCACCAAAAGAAGATTCAGAATCGATTAAATACTCATACGAAAAATCAACTGCTTTGAAAGCAATGATGTTCAAGGCATTAACCTTCAATTCATGTTTCTTTACAGGCACATCATCATTTTGTGCAAATGTTATGGCAGTAACTAATAAAAATACGATTGCGATTAATTTTTTCATTGATTGATTTTAAGTTAAAAATATTGACAATTTAATGTCGTACCACTTTTAGATGCAAAAAAAGAAATTGGTTGCTTTTTTATCTCACTGTATATTGTCAACCTAAAATAATCAACCTTCATTCAATAACATAAACGCACCATTAATAAGAATTTCTTCGTCTTTTAAAACATCTCTATTCAAAATTTCATAATACGCTTCCGTTTTATCTCCTATTTCTAATTTTATACTCTCAAAATTATAACCGGTATCATTTTTATTATTTACAACTAAGGTATAAAAGTCATTTCCTATTTGACCAACCGCGTTAATCGGTAAAGCCCAACCTTTTTTAGAGTCCGTAATAATTTGAGCTTCGGCAAACATACCTACGATTAAATTAATATCTTCATTTTCTAAGTGTGCATGTACTTTAACCGTTCTATTAGCTTCATCAATTGTTGTACCTACTAAATGCACTTCTGCCATAATCACTTTATCTGAAGCTTCTGATATTTTAAACAACACCTTTTGTCCTTTTTTAACATCTAAGATGTCTTTTTCAAAAACGGACAATTCTAAATGTAAATGATCGGTATCTACTATTTCCAAAATAGTATTAGCAGGTGATACATACATACCATTACTAACATTTACTTTTGAAATTGTCCCTTCTATTGGTGCATATATATTTATTTGAGAAGTAAAATTACCATTTTCAACAGCTTTAGGACTTATATTCATCATGGTTAATTTTTGTCGCAATCCTTTTGATTGTGCCAGAGCACTTTTATAGGTACTTTCTGCTTTTAAGTAATTTTTTTGAGACGTAATTTTTTCTTCAAACAATGTTTTTTGTCTTTCGTATTCCGATTTTAAATAATTGAGTTGTTCCGTTATTTCAGCATATTGCTGTTGCAATTCAACAAACTCAGTATTCTCTATCGTAACTAACAACTGCCCTTTTTTAACTTCATCACCAATTAAAAGAGGTGTTCTTTTAATATAACCACCTAAAAAAGAGCTTACTTTGGCCTTATTTTGTGGCGGAACATCAATCATTCCATTTACATTTATGCTTTTATTAAAATCTTGCTCTGTAAACGAACCTAATTTCATTTTCTCCGATTCAAATTGAGCTTTGGTAACTTTAATTAATTCAGTATTTGAAGTTACTACTTCATCATTTTCTTGTTTTTCAGAATTTCCGCAAGCCGTTAAAAAGAGTGCGAATAAAATAATATATAAATTTTTCATGTGTTTAAATTAATTTTAAGTGTTTGATATTTAGCTATTTCTTTTTCTAAGAAATAATACCCTTTCTTACATCCTTCATGAGGAGCTACAAGGTTAAATAATTTATGGCAATAACAGTATCATTGTATTTATTGAGGTTCTCTAAATAGGTTAACTCAATATCTTTTGAAGTTTCAACACTTTGTATGTATTGAAAAAAGTCAATTTCACCATGTTTAAAACTTTGTTCTGCGGTTTTTATAATCTCTTCTGAAAGTTGCTTTCCTTGCGTTTCATAATACATTACGGCCTCATTATATTGATTAAGTTCAGCCATCAATTTTGCATAACTTGTTTTTAACTTGACTTTATAATCTGTTTGCTCTTCTTTGATAATATTTTGAGCAATTTTTGATGCCTTAATTTTTGACGACTTACCTCCAAATAATAATGGAATTTTAACACCGAACTGATAGCCAATCATTTGCTCATGTAAAGAACTATTTGAGCCTTGAAAATATTGAATACTTAAATCAGGTAACAGGCTCTGCTTTTCTTTTTGCCGCAAGGCTTTATAATAAAAATCCGCATTTTGATAATAATTCAAGCCCACATTATCATCTATAGAAATAGATTGCAATGGTAGTTTTTTCAATGGTTGTGACAGTACCAAAATACTATCAACCTGAACAACTGCTTTTAATTGTTCATTCATTAAAATCACTTCTTGTTCGGCTTGCTTAGATAATGTTTGCAACTGTCGTTGTTTAGATTTGGCAGTTATCATTTCCAAATAATTCGTTTCTCCCAATTCAAATCTACGCTCCGATGCTTTTGCAAAATTGGCATATAAACTATCTAAAAACTGATACGTTACTGCTTTGTTTTGAGCATAAACAACATCGTAATATGCTAAATACACGTTACGTTTTACTATTTCTAATTTAATGTCATATTTAGACTGTTGCAATTTATAATCTGCCTTACCAACTTTTTTATCGGCAAAATAAACAGTAGGAAACTTAAAATCTTGCTGCACTCCAAAAACTCTTAAAGGCAAATTATTAGTACCCAAATTACTTTCATCATAATTATAATACACCGTTGTTTTATCAAAATCAAAAGCACCACCAATTAGGGCATTACTTTTGTCCGCCATTAATGCTGAAGCTTTTAGCTCAGCATTATTTTCAATGGCCAATGTCACCGCTTTATCAACGGTTAAAGGATCTTGTTGTGCATTTACACTTAGCGTAAGTAGCACTATTACTATAGTGGTTATTCCTTTTTTATTCATTTTAATTTCTTTTTTATCTTCGAACCAAGCATATAAAACGGGTAACACCACCAACGTTAAAAAAGTTGCCGTAATTAAACCTCCAATTACAACGGTGGCCAATGGTCTTTGCACCTCAGCACCAGCATTGGTTGAAATAGCCATAGGTAGAAAACCTAAAGCAGCAGCCATTGCTGTTAATAAAACAGGTCTCAATCGCTCAGAAGTCCCTCGTAAAATACGTTCATTTATATCTTTAACACCTTGTTCTTTTAGCTCTTTAAAATGTTCTATTAATACAATTCCATTCAATACAGCTATCCCGAAAAGGGCAATAAAACCAACACCTGCAGAAATACTAAAAGGCAGGCCTCGTATCCAAAGTAACAACACTCCACCCACTGCAGCTAAAGGAATAGCAGAATAGACCATCAACGCTTCTTTAATGGATCCAAAAGCAAAATGAAGCATAATAAATATCAGTACCAAGGCAATAGGAACCGCTATTTTTAATCGGTCTTTGGCACTTTGTAAATTCTCAAATTGACCACCATAAGTAATCGAATAACCTGGAGGTAATTTTAATTGCTTATCAATTATAGCCTGAACATCATCTACTACCGATTGTAAATCTCGATTTCGAACATTAATACCTACAACTATGCGACGTTTAGTATCATCTCTAGATATTTTTGCTGGACCTGACGAATATTTAATTTCTGCTAATTCGCTCAACGGAATTTTTTGTCCATTAGGCGTATCAACATATAAATTTTGAAGACTGGATAAATTTTTACGATGATTTGCATCTAAACGTAATACCAAATCGAAACGCTTTTCGCCTTCAAAAACACTCCCCAGAGATTCACCTGCAAAGCCCATGGTTATTAATTGATTTAAATCGGCAATATTTAACCCATACCTCGCAATTTTACTTCTATTAAAATTTACGCTCATTTGTGGCAAACCAGCTACTTTTTCTACAATGATATCTGAAGCACCATCAACATTTGCAATTAAATTTTTAATTTCATCTGCTTTTTTAGCTAGGATATTTAAATCTTCTCCAAATATTTTAATAGCAACGTCTGCTCTTACTCCAGTAATCAATTCATTAAATCGCATTTCAATAGGTTGTGTAAATTCTACTTCCATACCTGGAATTACGGCGAGAGCTTCCTTAAATTTATCTGCCAGTTCATCTTTACTTGAAGCAGACGTCCATTGCTTTTTGGGTTTAAGCTTAATAATAACATCACTCTCTTCCATTGACATCGGATCCGTGGGTACTTCAGCAGCCCCAATTCTGCTGACTACTTGATCTACTTCCGGAAAATTATCTAATAAAATATTTTCTATTATAGTAGTAATATCTATGGTTTTACTTAATGAAGTTCCTGTTTTTAAAACGGGTTGAATTACAAAGTCACCTTCATCTAACGTTGGAACAAACTCTCCTCCCATTCTACTAAAAATCCAACCACTTACTACTAACAAAAGTATTGATAGACCAATTACTATTTTTTTATTAAAAAGTGCCCATGTAATCACTGGTTTATATTTCTTATTCACAAACTTCATCAATCTCACAGAGATATTCTTATCACTTTGCTTAGCTGGTTTTAAAAAAATAGATGCTATTACTGGAACATAGGTTAAACAAAAAAGCATTGCTCCAACCAAGGCAAAACTAAAAGTTAATGCCATAGGTTTAAACATTTTTCCCTCTACACTACTTAGTGATAAGATTGGAATAAAAACAATTAAAATAATTAACTGACCAAAGATGGCAGAGTTCATCATTTTTGAAGCTCCTTTTAGTGTCACTTGGTCTATTTCACCTTGTCTTTCCTCTTTAGATAATGCTAAAATATGTGAGCTTTTTGAGGTTATTTGGAAGGCAATAAACTCCACAATAATAACCGCACCGTCAATGATAATACCAAAATCTATAGCCCCTAAGCTCATTAAATTGGCATCTATACCAAAAATATACATTAATGAAATTGCAAAGAGTAAACTAAGAGGAATTACAGATGCTACTACCAAGCCAGAACGCCAGTTACCTAATAATAAAACGACAACAAAAATAACAATGAGGGAACCTAAAATCAGATTTTCTGCCACTGTAAACGTAGTTTTTCCAATCAACTCACTACGCTCTAAGAATCCATTGATATAAACCCCTTCAGGCAACGTTTTTTGAATGGAAGCAACACGCTCTTTTACCGCTGTAATAATTTCATTAGAATTCCCATCTTTAAGCATCATTACCTGCCCAAGAACCTTCTCGCCTTCACCATTTCCTGTAATTGCACCGAAACGAGTAGCATTTCCAAAACCAACTATGGCAATATCTTTTATATAAATGGGGTTTCCATCTGTATTTTTAACAACAATATTTTCAATGTCCTCTAAAGATTTAACTAAGCCCTCCCCTCGTATAAAGAAGGCTTCGTTAGATTTTTCGATATATCCACCACCAGCGACGCTGTTATTTTTTTCTAAGGCTGTATAAATATCAGCAATAGCAATATTCATAGCCTTTAATTTTGTGGGATTTATAGCCACTTCGTATTGCTTTAA
The DNA here is from genome assembly GCF_006065315.1 of Aureibaculum algae. GTDB lineage: Bacteria > Bacteroidota > Bacteroidia > Flavobacteriales > Flavobacteriaceae > Aureibaculum > Aureibaculum algae. The sequence continues at coordinate 3,531,716 of NZ_CP040749.1, forward strand.
ATAGCCTCCCCACGTATTTATCTCAACAACGCCTCGAATACCTGATAACTGTCTTTTTACAATCCAATCTTGAATAGTACGTAACTCTGTTGTTGAGTATTTATCAGCAAAGGCTGGTTTTACATCTAAAATATATTGATAAATTTCACCTAAACCCGTAGTTATTGGGCCCATTTCAGGAGCTCCAAAACCTTTCGGAATTTTCTCTGAGGCAGATTTAATTTTTTCAGCAATTAATTGTCGTGGTAAATAGGTACCTAAGTTGTCTTCAAAAACGATGGTAACTACTGATAGACCAAATTTTGAAACGGAACGTATTTCAACAACCCCAGGTAAATTAGCCATCTCTAATTCTATAGGATAGGTAATAAATTGCTCAACATCTTGTGTTGATAAATTCCGTGAAGTTGTAATCACTTGTACCTGATTATTGGTTATATCAGGTACTGCACCTATAGGTATTTTAGTTAATGAAAAAATTCCAAACCCTATCACAAATGCAATAAATAATAAAATAATTGGCTTGTTTTTTAAGCTAAATTTTATGATATATTCTAACATAATTCATTTTAAAATAATTAATAATACACAAATGAAAATCATTTGCGAGCTTTTAAAATATGGAGTATGAATTATGCCAATTTGGGCGGTTGAAAAACAGAAGGTTTTTCAAAAAAAGAAATAGAATCTTTGTAAAAGAAGTTAAAAGGTATTGCTATAAATGGTGTGAAATCTAAATTATATGTAATTGCTCTAAATGTAAAAGTTCCATTTAAATGTGAACACTTATGATTATCATGTTTAAATGGCAAACTATCATGTTCTTTATGATTGTTACTTTTTAAGATAGCATCATCGCTATAGTGTTCAACCAAAAATTCCATAAAAGTATCACCATACGTTTCTTGATGGTATTCTGCATGTTCTAGCAGCACCTTTAATTTAGAGATATCATCAATACTTATATTGAAACTCTGAAAAAGGATTAAAAAGGAAGATAATATGGCAAATAGTTTTGTCATTAATAGCGAAGTTACAATTTTTTCTAATAAGCTATGTAACAAGTTTTACATTACAGTATGCCTGACTAATAAAAAAGTCAAACAAATTTTATGATGATTTCTAAATTTTAATTGTCTATCAGTAATTGAATTAGCTCAACTAACTCATCATTATCCATCTTAACAACAGATTCTATTGTATCGTCATTATTGCTAATAATTAAACCACTTTTTTTATCTTCCTTATAGCCAATAATTCTCATGGTGTAATTTAGATGCTCAGCATTTATCACTTTCTTTCCATCTTTAAACCAGCCATAGTCAGCTTCATAGTTTATGGTAGATTTATTAAAAACGATGACCTCTTTACCATAGGTGTTCCATAACGAAATACGTAATAAATAAAAACCTAATAGACAAAAAAGAAATAAACCTATAATGTATCCAATGTGAAATTTACCCCAAACGAAATTACGAACCCCATACCAACTACTGGAGCGATAAAAAATAAAAATGAAAATAAGAACATTACACTTCTTACAAACAGTGGTGACTTTTGCACTTTTAGAGTTAAAGTGTTGTTATTTAGATTGAATTGTTGCATAATAATTATAGATGCAAGATAAAAATAATTCGAAATAAACATAGTTTAAAAATTTCTTTATTCTATCGAGTGATCCCAACTCAAGGTACAAGGCTTCAATACTATTTAAAGCACTTCATGGGAAACTGCTTCTCGATACATTTTCTTTTCGACTTTCGTCTCAAGAAAACACTCGAAGAGACACCATAGGGGCATTGTTTAAAAAAAATTACTTTCAAATCTAACATCTAAATTTCAATATCACATTTCTCAATTTTAAAAACTCGCTCTCAATTGCACCGTACCCGTATGAATCGCATTTGCCGTTTCAGATTTTCTACCTAAATAATTGATGTTTAAATCTAAATATGAAGTAATTCTTTTTTGTAAACTTAAATTCCAAGTATAATTCGTTCCAGGTTGTAAACCTTCTAACATTTGATAAGCTACTGCTGAGTTTGAGTTACCCTCAAATTTATTGAATACCAGATTTATTGAAGAGTTAATGGAATACTTTTGATTTTTAGCAAAAACAAAATTAGCCCCAAAATTATGAGAAGTTAAGGTTTCAAAATCCCCTAATTGATTGTCTTTACTTTTAAAATAGTATTCCATTTCTAATCGTGAATTTTTACTATACAAATAAGATATTTTTGGGTTAACTTCTGTATTTTCTAAGGTATAATTACGACTCGTAAATTGTTCTGAAGCACTTTTGTTTTCAGTAAGTGCGGTCTTAAAATCAAACAGCCAAAATTTACCAATTTTATGGTTAAACAATAATTGATGTGCTTTTAAAGCTTGCTCTTGATCTCCTATTGAAAAGGAATTTTTATTCTTTGTAGTGATATAAGTGTATGTAGTTGAATATTTTTGTTTCCCTCTGTTAAAAAACAAACTGTTTTTTAAATTAAAAGTTAACGACAACACATCATTATTGATATTAAACGGATTAATTTCAAAATTTGTTCCGTCTCGTTGCTTTTTGCTATCAATCAGTACAAAGGATTGATTGGTAAAATGAGATAATACTTTTTTAAATCCTTTTTGTACACTCCAATTAGATGGATAAATGGTTAAACTTTGGCTAAACTTGTTCCTATGCGTCTTTACAAAATTGATGGTTGGTAACAATACCCTTACATAATTAGCTTCATCTTGAAATTGTGCTGTTTCAAATTCATCCAATTCTTGTATACCATTACCGTTATAATCATTCCAAGTGTAAAAACCGAGTCCCGTATCTACTTGAATATAGCTATATTCTTGTTGTGGTAAGTTACCCGAATTGGTTTCATAAACCGTTTGCAATGTGATGGCATTTTTAAATAATTGTTGGCGATATGACAATCTAGAATTTAAAGATTCTTCTTTTGTTGATTTTAATCCCGAAGCCTCGGGAGAATTCTCATGATTTACGGTTCTGTAATTGACAAACAGGGATAAGTTCGCCGTTGCATTTTGAATTAGTTGTGATCTTAAAAAATAAGTATTGGCATTATTTACACGTTTCAATTGATTGTTTTGTAAACTATCTGTGGTTCTATACTTATACCCCAATTCTGCATAAACTTTAGCGGTATCTCCTACGCCAACATAGGCCTCAGATTCTATATATTTATGACTTAAACTAGAAAGTGTACTGGTCAATTTATCTTTACGCTCATTACTTTCACTGTTTAATCTTGCCCCTACCCAACTTTTATTAAAATGCTGTTTTACATCTACATAACCTCTAAAAAATTCAGTTTCAGTAAGGTGTGAATCGTTATTTAAGTAACTACTATTAATATTTATTTTTGTTTTATTAAATTTTAAATCACTTAAAAAATTATGTTTTGTTCCTGAATAATTTTCGCTAAAATTCAGCCAATCAAATTCATACATCATTTTTCCTTTTTCAGGATTTGTATAATTTAAGCTTGCAGCTAAATACTGTTGATTCCCGAGTGGATTAATTATATCCCAATCACGTGTAAACTCAATATTTCTAAAACGTTCAATGGTTTTAAAATCTTGTTGAATAAACTCATAATCGACATTACTATTTAATTTCCATTTCCCATCAGATAATAGTTGTTGCCAATTTAACTTAGCCGCCACCCCTTTATTATCAGAGTCGTTATTTGATGAAAAAAGGTTCTTGTCATTAACACTATATGCAACTTCTGAATTAAAGCTCGTTTTCAAACTAGGGTTATAACTCATGTTCATTACTGCTATTTGTAATTTCTCAGGAGCTACCAATTGGATAATAGGTTCATAGTCACCTTGCATAACTCCATTTACCGGAGTAACATATTCGTAAATTCGACCCGAAGCTATGGTGGTTTGAATTTGATAATTGCCATTGTTTGCTCCTACATAAGTAAATCTTACATTAAATAAATCATCATTTTCGTCATTAGAAAACACAAAAACTTCTTCACTATTTTGGAATTCCTTTTTATATAGAATTTTATGTTCTTCATAAACATCAGCGTAAGCCGAAGAAACATTCATTTGAGCAGTATCATCTCCTGCCAAGGAAAAAATTTGTTTTTGACTGTTACTTAAATCTTGCTGTAAAGGCTGGTTTTTAGCATCATTTTCATTGTAAAAATTAAAGCCTATCTTAAATTTATCGGTTTCATATGCAGCCCCATTATAGGTCACAAAACGTGTATAATTTTGATCAGCAAATTGATATTCTATAGCTATTCGCATATCTGCAGTTATCGGATAAGTTGGCATAAACGTCACTTCTGCCGTGTTATAATCAATAACATAATCATTGTTTTCACCACGCTTTAATAAAACACCATTTATAAAAACGCGTTCAGAACCAGAAATTAATAGAATGTACTGCTCTGCCAAAGTCCCATTATTTGAACCCGTAATTTTATAAGGGCCTTGGTTACCTTCTTGACCTAAAATCTGATTTTGGCTAAATTGACCTCTAACCAATGCACCTGAGGCAAATAAATTAACATCACTTTCTTCATTTTCTAAATTTACATCAAGTTGAAGTCCCGCCACTTTTTTGTTAAATCTTAAAAACTGACTTTCCGTATTTTGTAAATTAATATCTCCTGCAGTTATACTCCAATCATCACTGAAGAGTTCAATAAACACACGATCAAACTCATCTAAACGCTGCGTATAACCATTATTTTGTAAAGGAATATTACTATCTGTAATTGAAGCTCTTAATTGAACTTTATCTGATAACCGACCTGAAATTTGTAAATCTAAATTTGAATTAACGGTAGCATCTTGGTTATTACCAATAGTTACCCCTCTTGATATACTCCCACTCGTATTTAATCCATCAAAAGGAGCAAAATTTTTATTCTTAGTACTGCTTTTTACACTATATAACCGCGATAAATCTGTCGATTTTGGTACAATTAATCCTTTATCAAAAACAGCATAGGTTTTGGTTAAAAAGGTAGGAAGAGCATTGTATTCAATTGTAATTGTTGGATATTTTAAATGATCTAAAATCAATATGGAAGTCGCAAAATCAACGCTGTAATTAATACTATCAATTTGCTGTTTTAAGTCATCTAATACTCTAAAATTATAAGGACTAATACTGATTGAATCAATTTGTATTGTATCTGAAACTACTTGAAATGTTCTCGATATAAATCGATCTGAAATGTCTTGAGCATTTAGAGAAACGCTTATAAGTACAAAAAATATGACAACCAGACCCTTCATTTAATAAACCAAACAATTTTAGGGTAAAAATAGGTAATGATTAACGAACAACGATTAACGAATGTTGATTTTTGAACTTTTTATTCAATCTTTTCAGTTCCTCATTCAATCGTAACATTTCTCAATATTTAGCCAGTTTATTGGTGTGGCAAAAACTTAAAGTCACGTCAAAGGCACAATTCTGTAAGTCAAAAAGTGCTTGAACTTTTCAATTCTGAAATCGATTATCAGCTTTGGTTGTTATTAATTCTTTTGAAATTTTGTACCTTAAAAAAGCGATTGTTGTTCTGGTGGATTTTCATGCTCTAATAGCCAACGTTTCCTCCATAAACCACCGGCGTAGCCAGTAAGCGAACCATCAGAACCAATTACACGATGACAAGGGATAACAATCCACAATGGATTTTTTCCATTAGCGGAAGCTACAGCTCTAATTGCTTTAACATCACCTAACGCTTCACTTTGTTTTTGATAAGACCTTGTTGTTCCGTATGGAATTTGTTGTAAACTTTGCCAAACTTGTTTTTGAAATTCTGTTCCTTGTGGATTCAATTTCAAACTAAATGAGTTCCTTTTCTTTTGAAAATATTCATCTAACTGTTGCACACAATCTTGAAGGCATTTAGGAATTTTAGTTGAACTTTTTTCATTACTATCAATAACAGTAATAGATGATATACCATGGCTATCTCCAACGATTCTGGCCATTCCAATTGGCGTTTTATAATATGTTATGCTTTCAAATTCCAAATACGTTTTCTGAATTTTTTGTAGTTATGTTCGCAATTTCTTCAGGGCTCAAGTTATAAATAGTTACCAGTTTTTCCAAAACATTTACGATGTAACTACTTTCGTTGCGTTTTCCACGATACGGAGTTGGTGCCAAATATGGCGAGTCGGTTTCTAAGACAATATTTTTTAAGTCAATTTGATTTAAAAATTGATCTATTTTACCATTCTTGAAAGTTACAACACCTCCAATACCTAATTTCATATTATAAGAAATTGCTTTTTGAGCGTGTTCTATATTTCCAGAAAAACAATGAAAAATTCCTCTTAATTTATCATCATTCTCTTCTTCTAAAATTTCAAAAATTTCATCAAAAGCATCTCTACAATGAATCACAATTGGTAATTCTTTTTGTTTTGCCCACTGAATCTGAGTTTTAAAAGCATCTTGCTGTTGTTGTAAAAATGATTTATCCCAATACAAATCTATTCCTATTTCTCCTATGGCATAAAAATTACGCTTATCAATCCAATCTTTAACCAATTGCAACTCCTCCTTATAATTGTCTTTTACACTTGTTGGGTGCAACCCCATCATCAGAAAGACATTTTTAGGATAATCATGTTCCAATTGAAACATTGCTTCATTATAAGTCGAATCAATTGCAGGTATAAAAAAACGAGAAACCCCTGCATCTAAAGCTCTTTGAATCATTTCGTCTCGATCATCTTTAAATTGATCAGAATATAAATGGGTATGTGTATCAGTAATTATCATTTATAAATTTTAAGATTGCAAAGATATGATGTTATGTTAGTTTTTTATAGTTTAGCACTTCAAAATAAAACGAAGAGATGAAGATTTACCATAACAATCGATGTAGTAAAAGTAGGTGTGGACTAGAAATATTAAATAATTCAAAACAAGATTTTGAGGTGGTTGATTATATTAAAAATCCACTTTCTGAAGTAGATATTAAAGATATATTAAAAAAATTAGGCTTTTCACCTATTCAATTGGTTCGCAAAAATGAAGCCATTTGGAAAGAAAACTATAAAGGGAAAGACCTTTCTGATTCTCAAATTATTAAAGCGATGTCAGCACACCCAAAACTAATTGAAAGACCAATTGTAGTTAAAGGTGATAAAGCTGTAATAGGTAGACCATCGGAAAACATTTGTGCTTTATTAAAATAAATTTCTTTAAAATAAACTACCCAAAAACCACTATTTTTTATTTTATGTTAATGCCTTAGCTTTGTAAATAAAGGAAATTGCATTGAAAAAAACTATCTTATTACTTCTGTGTATTACGTTTTCATTATCTTCTTTAGGCCAACAGCCTTTGGAAAAGATAACGATTACGGGCAAAGTAATTGACGCAGCTACGAGTAGTCCAATAGAATTTGCGACCATTTCCTTTAAAAAGGATTCTACTTTATTAGGTACTACTACTAACAAAAAAGGAAATTTCACAATTGATATTCTTCCTGATAATTACTTAATAAAAGCTGAATTTATATCTTTTGACCCTTTTATTATAAAAAACAAGAATATAAATGAATCTATTGACCTCGGTACCATTGTATTGTTTTACAATGCAGAAACGTTGAATGAAGTAGAACTTAAGGGACAACAACGTCTTACTGAATTTCAAATAGACAAAAAGATATATAGATCATCACAAGATATTTCAAATAATGGAGGAAATGCCTTAGATGTATTAAACAATACTCCATCAGTAACGGTTAACCAAGATGGAAATGTAAATATGAGAGGTACTTCTGCCACTCTTTTAATTGATGGAAAACCTCTTTTTGGCTTAGGTAATGGATCTGATGTTTTGAATGCAATGCCCTCAAATAGTATTGACAGAGTTGAAATTATTACACGTTCAGCAAAATATAGTGCTGAAGGCGGAGGGGGAATTCTAAATATAATCACTAAAAAAAGAAAAGGTCAAGGATTTAGTGGCTCTATTGACATTCATGGTGGAGTTCCTGATAACAATGGAGGCTCTTTATTTTTAAATAAAAGTAATGAAGTTATAAACCTATTTAGTACCCTTAGCTTTAACAATGAAAAGAAGATATCACATACCGACATTGACCAAACCTATTTTGACAATTCAGATAGTATTTTAGGTTATTTTGAACAAAAAAGAAAAGATAAAAATCAACGAAACAGTTTTTTAATTAGTATTGGAAGTGATATTTATTTAAACAAAAAAAATAGCTTAACCGTCTCATTACTATACAACAATCACAATAAAGATTTTAATTCTCATTTAAATTTAGATGATTTTGATTCACAAAAATCAATAAAACAATCGGCTGAAAGAAATGTAAATGATAGAGATGATCTTTCAAAAATAGAAGGCCTATTAAATTACACTAATAAATTCAATGAAGCAGGAGAAACATTATCTTTTGATTTTAAATATGGCACAACAGTATCTGATAATAAAGCCAATATATTAGAAAATATAATCATACCTAATTTAGAAAACAATGAACAAAAAGTAGCTAAGAATCAGAATTTAGATAATTATTTATTTCAGCTAGATTATACGTTACCATTTACTTTAGATAAGAAATTGGAATTAGGTTATAAAAGCACGTTGCGTTTCTATGAAAATGATTTTAATGTTTCTGAATACAATGCAAATAGCGGTGATTTTACGACAATTGGAGGGTTCTCCGACTTAGTAAATTATGATGAAAAAACACATGCTCTATTTGCCCTATATACCGCTACGCATGGTAGTTTTTCTTATGCTCTAGGTTTACGATCTGAATATTCTGATGTTTCTATTGGAACTAAAACGAGTAATAAGAATACTAAAAATTATACCGATTTTTTTCCATCGGCATCATTTGGTTACGAATTTGAAAACGAAAGTTATCTCTCCTTAAACTATAGTAGATCTATAAATAGACCTGAAATTTATCAAGTGAATCCGTTTATCTCATTAATTGACGAGCGTTATCAATCGGTTGGAAATCCAGATTTAAATCCTTATTACACTAATTTCCTTGAACTATTATATGATATGAGTTTCGAGAAATTATTAATTACCTCATCATTATATGCTACTTATGCTGAAGAGCAATTTTTAACAATCTTACAAAGTGCAGGACAGAATGCCGAAGCTTTAGAAACTTTTAAAAGACTACCCATCAATAGTGGAAACAAACTAAGTGTAGGCGTTGATGTCGATATTACTTACACTCCTTTTAAAGGACTAAGACTTAACACTTATGTTAGTCCGTACAGAGAAGAAACGACAAATGCTTTGGATGATGCTTATAACATCTCTAATACGGTTTGGTACGCAGAAGCCTCTGCTTTGGTTACCTTAAATAATGGATTACGTTTTAGAGCTCAACATTATTATCAATCACCAATGATTGATGGTTTAGCCAAGTACAAAACTATTAACTTTACCAATCTCTCAGTTAGTATGCCACTTCTCAAAAAGAAAGGAATGCTTACTTTTAAAGTTATAGATGCTTTCAAAACGAAGGCTTTTACAACGCGTACATTGGAAGCAAATAGCAATACATTAAGAAGTTTAAGATATGACCAGCAATTTTCCTTAGCATTTACTTATCAATTTAAACAAAATGGTAAGAGTAAAAAAGACAGAAGTAAAGAGGTAAAGAAAGATGAATTAGAAGATAAACAAGATTTAAAAATGTAAAAAGGGGTTGAAAAAATCAACCCCTTTTTATAATTTATAAATAACTAAATTTATTTTTTATTCTTTTTAGCCTCACGTTTTAACTTTATATTTTCCATAATGGTTCCAAAAAGCCAATAAGGTACAATAAAGGTTAAAGAAAATATCAACAACCAAAATCCCATAGTAAATACTCCTAGAAAAATTAAAAATCCGATAAATTGTTGAAATTCCATATTGCCTTCTATTTATTTAATATTTCGTCAAAAATAATATATATTTTTCACATTCTAAAAATACTTGGCTATTTTTTATATGAAAAAAGAATTTGAATTATTCTCTTATTCCTAAAAGCTTCTTTTTTAACTTTTAATTAACAAAGTAACCTCACGCTAATTACAATTTTAACCGCTGACTGCTAGTTTATTACATCACTAAAACTATATTTCACAACTTCATTTTTATCTTAACAATCGTTAACAGTAAATCATATGAACTCCAAAATTAAGTATCTATTTTTGTCAAAATTTAGCAAACGTAATTCACCCAATAAAAAAGTATCACTTTATAATTATGCAAAAATTAAAAAATATTTTATCACTTTTTATTTTAACTAGTATTGCTTTTACCTTAAATGCTCAGCAAAAAGTTGAAATAACAGGTACTGTTATTGACCAAGATACCAATCAACCATTAGAGTATGCTACAGTTGTATTAAGACCAACTAATGGCGATCAGGTCACTGGAGGTTTAACTGATGAGAATGGTAATTTTAATGTAGAAGCAAAAAAAGGAACCTATAATATATCTATTGAATTTATTTCTTTCAAATCATATAGTCTTCCAAAAAAAGTAGTTGATAGCAATTTAAATTTGGGTAAAATCATATTAAGTGCTGACAGTAAGGCCTTAGATGAAGTTGAACTCATTGCTGAAAAAACTACTGTTGAAATCAAATTAGACAAAAAAATATATAATGTTGGTAAAGACTTGACCGTTAGAGGAGGTACCGTAAGTGATGTTTTAGATAATGTACCTTCAGTTTCCGTTGATGTTGAAGGTAATGTCGCTTTGCGTGGAAATGATAATGTAACCATATTGATTAATGGAAAACCTTCTGGTTTGGTTGGATTAAACTCTACCGATGCCTTACGTCAATTACCTGCAGACGCTATTGAAAAAGTTGAAGTTATTACTTCTCCATCTGCGAGATACAATGCGGAAGGTACTGGTGGTATATTAAATATTATTTTACGTAGAAGTAAATTACAAGGCCTTAACGGTTCCATAACTACCAATGTTGGTTACCCTTACCAAGCTGGAATTTCTGGAAATATTAATTATAGAACAGGCGACTTTAACTTTTTTAATACCACAAGTTATAGTTATAGAGAATCTCCAGGTTTATCTACAACTGAATCACAATATTTTAATAAAGAGTATGATGATGATGGTAATTTTATTGTTGATAATCCTGATACTTTTTTAAATGAAATAAGAGATACAGAAAGAAAAGGAAATAGTTTTAACACCAATTTTGGTATTGAGTATTACCTAACTGAATCTGCATCATTAACGGCTGCTGTACTTTTAGGGAATAGAGATAATGATAGTGAAACAACTAATAGAATTAAGGAATATGACGTAAATGGAGCTTTACTCAATGAATCTTTGCGTTTTGATCCGGAAAACGATATTGACAAGACAACTGAATTTTCATTAAATTTTAATAAAGATTTTAAAACGGATGGACATAAGTTAACCGCTGATTTTCAATATTCAAATGCCACAGAAGACGAAAACTCACTAATTAGCGAGGATGGTGAAGACGCCGAAAAAGTACGTACATATGAAACTCAAAAAGAAATATTAATTAAAACGGATTATGTATTACCGATTGGCGAAAAAAGTCAGTTTGAATTCGGTTATAGAGGTGAATTTAATGATTTAGATACAGATTATACATTAGCGTTTAATGAAAATGGAACCTTTGTCCTTGACGCTGATGTTAGTAATAATTTAATCTATAAAGAAAATGTAAATGCCTTATATTCTCAATTTGGGAGTAAACTTAAAGACAAATTTTCTTATTTACTTGGGTTGCGATTTGAAACGACTGATGTTACTATAGATCAAAAAACAAGTAACGATTATCAAAATCAAAACTATTCTGGCTTTTTTCCTACCGTAAATTTAGGATATGAACTCAACGAAAAACAGAGTATAACTTTTGGATATAACCGTCGTATAAGAAGACCTAGATCTCGTTATATCAATCCTTTTCCGTCAAGAAGTAGTGCTACTAATTTATTTCAAGGAAATCCTGATGTAAAACCAAGTTACTCTAACACGGTTGACCTTGGCTACCTAAATAGATTTGGAAAATTAACATTAAATTCTTCTATCTATTATCAACGGGCAACAGATGTCTTTACATTTATCAGCGAAGACACTGGAGAAATAGCGGTTGTTGGTGGTACTGATATACCAATTATTAGACGTACACCAATAAACTTAGCGACCAATAACAGGTTTGGGTTAGAATTTACGGTTACGTACAGACCCACAAATAAATGGAACATGAATGGTAATTTTAATCTTTTCAATTCTGAAACTATTGGAGACTATAACGGCGTTGATTATGGTGCTGAAAATTTAAGTTGGTTTATCAGATTTAATAATAAAGTAACGTTACCAGCAAATATAGATTGGCAAACACGTTTATTTTATATGGGACCTAGTGAAGATGCACAAAACAAGCGTAAAGGCATGTTTTCAACAGACTTGGCCTTTAGTAAAGACATCTTAAAGGAAAAGGCTTCCATTACGTTTAATGTCAGTGATGTATTCAATACTCGTAAACGCTCTATGGAGTCATTTACCCCTACTTTTAATAGTGACAGTGAGTTCCAATGGAGACAACGTAGTTTTAATCTAGCATTTACTTATCGTTTCAACCAGAAAAAGAAAAGACAAGAACGTCAAGGTGGCATGGACGATGATGAAGGTGAAGGTTTTGGAGGATAAAATTTAAAATTAATTATAAAAAAAGGTCAGCAAATGCTGGCTTTTTTTTATGCTTATGAAGTACATATTTTGTAACTTTGTTTTTAATAAACAATACAAAATATCAAAGCATTTAAATATTATTTACAATGGAATACAGAATAGAAAAAGATACCATGGGCGAGGTAAAAGTACCTGCTGAAAAATATTGGGGAGCACAAACAGAACGTTCAAGAAACAACTTTAAAATAGGGCCTTCAGCTTCTATGCCCTTAGAAATAGTTTACGGTTTTGCCTACCTTAAAAAAGCAGCAGCTCATGCAAATTTTGATTTGGGTGTATTAACTGAAGAAAAACGTAATTTAATCTCTAAAGTTTGTGATGAAATTTTAGAAGGTAAATTAGATGATCAATTTCCATTAGTAATATGGCAAACAGGTTCAGGTACACAAAGCAATATGAATGTGAATGAAGTTATTGCTAACCGAGCTCATGAAATTGCAGGTAAAAAAATTGGTGAAGGTGAAAAAACAATTCAACCGAATGACGATGTAAACAAATCGCAATCCTCTAATGATACTTTTCCAACAGGTATGCATATTGCTTGTTATAAAATGATTGTTGAAACCACTATTCCTGGTATAGAACAATTAAGAGATACCTTAGATAAAAAAGCTAAAGACTTTTCGGATGTTGTTAAAATTGGTAGAACCCACTTAATGGATGCTACACCTTTAACTGTTGGCCAAGAAATTTCAGGATATGTTTCTCAACTCGATCATGGTTTAAAAGCTCTTAAAAACACGTTAGCTCACCTTTCAGAACTTGCTCTTGGTGGTACAGCTGTTGGAACAGGATTAAACACTCCAAAAGGATATGATGTTTTAGTAGCAAAAAAAATAGCTGAATTTACTGAGCTACCTTTTATTACCGCTGAAAATAAATTTGAAGCATTAGCTGCACATGATGCCTTAGTAGAATCACACGGAGCTTTAAAACAATTAGCAGTATCATTAAACAAAATTGCTAATGACATTAGATTAATGGCTTCTGGACCACGTTCAGGTATTGGCGAATTAATAATTCCGGCAAACGAACCTGGAAGTTCTATTATGCCAGGGAAGGTAAACCCAACCCAAGCTGAAGCGTTAACAATGGTTTGTGCTCAAGTTATTGGAAATGATGTTGCAGTAACCGTTGGTGGTATGCAAGGAAATTATGAATTGAATGTTTTTAAACCAGTTATGGCGAGCAATGTATTGCAATCTGCAAGATTATTAGGCGATGCTTGTGCTTCATTTGATGAAAATTGTGCAAAAGGTATAGAACCTAATAGACCTAGAATTAAAGAATTAGTAGATAACTCATTAATGTTAGTTACTGCCTTAAATACTAAAATTGGTTATTATAAAGCTGCTGAAATTGCCAATACAGCTCATAAAAATGGAACAACTTTAAAAGAAGAAGCTGTTCGTTTAGGTTATGTAACTCCTGAGCAATATGACGAATGGGTAAAACCTGAGGAAATGACTAGTGGACTTTAATTAAATATTAAACTTGAGACATGAGATTGTAAACATTTCTCATATCTCATTTTTTATCTCAAATTAGATTATAATGTGTAATACTTTCAATAAAAAATTCCCTGGTGAAGCTGCGAAAGCTCAATCAGACACTAAAAATTTGTCTGACCATGAACTTTACATGAGTGAAGCTATTCAATTAGCAATAAAAGGAATGAACGCTAATGAAGGAGGTCCTTTTGGCTGTGTTATTGTTAAAGATAATAAAATAATTGGAAGAGGAAATAACAAAGTTACTTCGAATAATGACCCTACAGCACATGCTGAAGTTACGGCTATTAGAGATGCTTGTAAGCATTTAAATTCTTTTCAATTAGAAGGTTGTATTATTTACACATCATGTGAACCTTGTCCAATGTGTTTAGGTGCAATTTATTGGGCTAGACCAGATAAAGTATATTTTGGTTGTAGTCAAACAGATGCTGCCAATATAGGGTTTGATGATGCCTTTATTTATAAAGAAATTGATTTAGCTTTTGATAAACGTAGTATTCCTTTTCAACAAGTAGCTCGAACTACTGCTTTAGAAGCTTTTACCACATGGACAGAAAAAGAAGATAAAACGGCGTATTAGTTTTTAGCTTTTTCTAATTGTTGTTGCCATTGCTTTTGTATTCTGGTATCCCACATAGACCAAATAAAATGATCGCTGTTTACAGAAACATTATAATTGTTAAATTCAGTTCTCCTAAAGTTGTCAGACAAATCCTCATAGGTAATATGCCTTCCAAAATTTCTTAAATCTAATTTAATTCTATTTGCATTAGAAAAGGAAGAATCATCACTAAAATCCATAATCCAAAGATTAAGATAATTTAAATTTAAAGAAGCCATACTCTCTTTATCTGTTTGATAAATCAGAGAGTTAGCCGCAAAAATACTTGTAGGTACAGAATTATCTTCTTCTATAGTTTTTTTTACTTGCGAAAAAATTGAACTCGTTAATAATAAACAGAAAACAATAAGTATATTTTTCATAATTCTAAGATTAAGATATTAAACCCATCTTAACTTTTCATATTAAAAAAAGTCAAGATAAGTTTATACTCAAATATAAGAATAATTACTGAAAATCTAAATGGTTATTTCCTTTACTAAATAATTCAATAGTATTGAGATAATTTTCATACTCTATCAACTTTGATAATGTATATTTATCTTTTTTGTAAGGTTTAATATTCTTTTTTCTATTTTTTTTGGGACGTAAAGATTCGTCACTTTCAGAGTCGAAGTTTTTATTCATGTCTAGCGTATTTTTATTAAATAACGTAAACAAAAGCCGAATTATTACATTTCCATTACTTGAAAAGAGTATTAAATTAAATATCTTTCTTCAATGATTTTTAAATGATGTAATAAATGCCCTGAAATGATATAACCTAAGGCTTTGATTGATATAGACTTACCACTTGCAATTCCTGCTTTCACAAAATCAGTAGCATTAAAACTTTTGAAAAGTAAAATCGTAGACAATCTGACTACCTTTAATTCTTCTAACATTTCTGCATAAGATCTATCATTAGCATTTGAATACTTAACAAAATCATTCTCATCGAACCCTGGTAAATGTGTAGTATCATTTCTACCAAAAGTTAAAGCTCTATAACCAAAAACACGTTCAGAATCAATTACGTGCTGAACCAACTCTTTTATCGTCCATTTACCTTCTGCATATCGAAAGGATTGTTTTGCTTCTGATATGTTTTCCAACACAAGTAAGGTTCTATTTAAAGAGTCCTCTAAATTGTATATGATACCTTTTGAATTTCCATCCAAAATGTCAACATATGGCTGAAAAAATGAAGCATATTCACTCTTACTTAATTCTAACATATTTCGTTATCTTTACGGTAAAGATAGCCAATTATGCCTACACTTATTACGAATATTAAAGAATTGCTGCAAATTAGAGATGGTTCATTGAGCAGGGTTTCTGGTACTGAAATGAAAACATTACCTACCCTTAAAAATGCATTTTTATTGATAGATGATGGTTTAATTAAGGATTTTGGAAAAATGGAAGATCTTTACGAAATTCAAGTAAATGAAGTAATTAATGCCCAAGGAAAAATGGTACTTCCCACTTGGTGCGATAGTCATACACATATTGTTTATGCCGGAAATAGAGAAGGTGAATTCGTGGACCGAATTAACGGTTTAACCTATGAGGAAATTGCTGCAAAAGGAGGTGGCATATTAAATTCAGCAAAAAAATTACAACAAACTAGTGAAGATGATTTATATAAGCAATCTGCTAAACGATTAGATGAAGTAATCAAATTAGGTACAGGTGCTGTTGAAATAAAATCAGGATATGGTTTAACAACAGAGGCTGAGCTTAAAATATTACGAGTTATCAAAAAGTTAGCTGATAATTATCCAATTACCATAAAGGCCACTTTTTTGGGAGCTCATGCGTTTCCTTCTGAGTTCAACAACAATAAAGAGGACTATGTGGATCTGATTATCAATACAATGTTGCCAAAGATAGCAGCTGAAAATTTAGCTGAATTTATTGATGTATTTTGTGAAAAAGGCTATTTCTCTGTTGCTGAAACAGAAAAAATTATTGTAGCAGCCAAAACTTATGGATTAATTCCTAAAATACATGTGAATCAATTTAACAGCATTGGGGGCATTCAGTTAGGTGTTAAATACAATGCACTTTCCGTTGATCATCTTGAAGTTATGACAACAGAAGATATTGAAACCTTAAAAAACAGTACTACAATGCCTGTGGCACTTCCCTCCTGCTCTTACTTTCTTGGCATTCCTTATGCACCTGCAAGAGCAATAATTGATTCGGGATTGCCATTAGCTATAGCAACAGATTATAATCCAGGCTCTACGCCTAGTGGAAATATGAATTTTGTTATTAGTACCGCTTGTATTAAAATGAAAATGACACCTGAAGAGGCCATTAATGCAGCGACTATTAACGCAGCCTATGCGATGAATATCTCAGACACACATGGTAGCATAACCAAAGGCAAAAAAGCAAACTTAATGATCACTAAAGAAATTCCTTCCTATGGCTTTTTACCTTATGCTTTTGGTAGTAACTTGATTGATACGGTTTTCATTGATGGAAAACAAATTTAGCACTAGTTTATACTTTTTCAATATATAGAAGAGCTATGTTTAATTCAATTATTATTAAATTTTTAAACCTCTGTCGTTGTATCTATTGATGGTTCTATAAAAATTATTAATTTCGCCTACTATTATAATAATTTTAAATATCGCTATTTCTAAAAATGAGAATGGCATATGGTTTTAAATAATTCAAAAAAAGTAATTAATAAATGCTAAAACAAATATTCTGCTTTCTCTTTTTTCTTGGTATAAACATTTTTGTTATTGCTCAAACATCACATAAAACGGTGGTCGCCGTTAATGGTGATGGCGTTTATTCTATACTTCGAAAAAATGGTTTAGAACCGACAAAGTATCTTAAAGAATTTATAGAATTAAATAAAAAGAACTTAAGAACCAATAATGGTTTGCTCATAGGAAAAACCTATTTCCTTCCATTAACTCAAAAAGACAGTATTACTGCTATAAAAATACCTAAAATAACTGATTCTGTTCCTACTGAAACGATTTCAGAAAGAATTGATACTATTGTATCACAAGAGAAAATTTACGATCCGATTTTTGGTAAAGACTACAATCCTATTGTTATAGAAAATAAAAAATTAAAAGGTGCAATATACTATTTAATTTCTGGGCATGGCGGTCCTGATCCTGGTGCAATGGAGAACTACAATGGCACGCTTATTTCTGAAGATGAATATGCTTATGATGTAACTCTACGTTTAGCTCATAAGCTTATATCTCATGGAGCAAAGGTTTACATAATTATTAAAGATAAAAATGACGGCATTCGTGATGATAAAATATTAGAAGTAGATCATGATGAATTTTGTTTCCCCGAAAACCAAATTCCATTAAGCCAAAAATTGCGATTACGACAACGAACAAAAGCAGTAAATAATTTGTTTTTAAAACATAAAGGTGCCTACCAAAGATTAATTGTTACACATGTTGACAGCAGAAATAAGAATAAAAATATTGATGTTTTTTTCTATCACGACAGTAAAAGTAAAAGTGGAAAAAAATTAGCCGAAAATATCCATAATTCTTTTAGAGATAAATATAACGAACATCAACCAAATAGAATATACGATGGTTCAGTAAGCACTAGGGGGTTATATTTAATAAAAAGTACATTACCTGCCATGGTATATATTGAATTGGGCAATATCAAAAATAAAAAAGATCAAAAACGAATTCTTAATTATAAAAACAGAGAAGCCTTAGCCGAATGGATTCATAACGGACTTTTAGTTGATTTTGATGAAAATAAAAAGTAAATTTAATTAGTTATAAAAGCATTACCAAGTATGGCTTTCTTCTCCATGATTATGGTTGATATTTAATTATTAACTCTAGGTAAAAATCAATTGATTTTTACTAAAATATTGCTAATTTCGTTTTTAAATCAAACCAATTTATTATCATATAACAATTCTCATCTTGAAAAAAATAATATACTCTTTACTACTAGTACTATTCCCTCTATTTTTATCAGCTCAAAGTAATGATACTCTAAAAAAACTTTCATTTATGGGAGATTTTAGATTTAGAATAGAACAAGATTGGAAATCTCTCAATTCTTCAGGTGTTTATCGCGATGACCGAACACGTCTGCGTTATAGGGCTCGTTTTGGAGTTTCCTATACATATAATGATTGGCTATCATCAGGAATTCGAATAAGAACAGGTGACCCAAAAAAGCAGCAGGATCCTCAATTGACATTAGGTGATGGTTTTAAAGAATTCGGTACTTTACCAATTGCTATTGAAAAAATTTATGCCAAATTCAACTATAAATGGTTTTCTGCCTGGGTTGGTAAAAATGCTTTTCCTTTTGAAAAGCAAAATGAACTGTTTTGGAGCGATAACGTTTTTCCAGAAGGTGTTGCATTATCAGGTAAATTTAATTTTGAAAAAAATTTTTTAACATCGTTACAAATAAATACTGGTCATTTTATTGTGGCAACCCAAGGTAAATCTCTAGAGTCGGACAGTTACTTTCAAGGAGTCCAGATCGTTACCACACATTGGAAAAACAGAATTAAAATATTTCCTTCTTATTATAGTTTTAATAAAATGCCTAATATCCCTGATGGTAATGAAACATATCTATTAGATTATTCTATTGTACATGTTGGAGCAAATATTAAATTAGTTAATCACCCAAAAATAATGGCTGGTTTTGACTATTACTTTAACACTAAAGACTATGATAAAAAAGACTCAATTCCTGAAAAATTTAAAAATGAGAAAAGAGGTTTTGTATCCAATATTAGTATAGGGAATTTAGCAAAAAAAGGGGACTGGAAAGTGCAATTAACCCATACTTATTTAGAAAGGTATGCTGCTGTTGATTTTTTATCACAAAATGATTGGGCAAGATGGGACTATTCTTCACAAGGTTCACCAGATGGTAGGTTAACAAATTTTAAAGGTCTTGAAATAGCTGGTGGATATGCTATTGATAAAAACATTAATCTAAAATTAAGGTATTTTATAGTAGACCAAATTATACCAACCGGTAATGATAAAGAAACTGGAAACCGAATTAGATTAGATTTTAATATCAGCTTTTAAAACCATAATTGAATATAAATTTTACCATGCGTTATGCCTTTAGTAAAATTAAAAGGAGGTTTTGATAAATTTAGCTATGTTTAGATCAATACCTTAGAATTTTAAAACAGGTAGAATATAAAACGAGTAAACAAAATTTAATAATGTGAAAAGTTATTCCAATGTGACGATAACCAACCATTTTCCTCTATTATATATGCTAACTCTTTTTTTGCTTTATTAAACAAAAAAAGGAGCAATGTAAACATCGCTCCTTTTTTTATATATTATTTGTTTGCTATTATTACTTAATAATTTCTAACATTTCAACTTCAAAAATTAAAGTTGAAAAAGGTTTAATTGGTCCATTAGGTCTTGGAAAAGCACCATAAGCCAACTCTTGAGGAATAAAGAATTTGAATTTAGAACCAACAGGCATTAACTGTAATCCTTCTGTCCATCCTTTTATAACTTGGTTAACTCCAAATTCAGCGGGTACTCCTTTATCTACAGAACTATCAAATACAGTTCCGTCAATTGAAGTTCCATGATAATGAACTTTTACCTTAGAAGTAGCACCTGGTTTTTCACCAGTACCTTCTTTTAAAACAATGTATTGCAAACCGCTAGCAGTTGTTTTTACACCTTCTTTTGTTTTATTTTCAGCCAAGAATTTTTCACCTTCTGCTTTGATTGGTGCAAAATCTTTTTCAGCTTTTGCTAAAGCTTCAGCTTGTTGTTTTTCTTGTGCTGCCATTTGTTTACCTTGCATGTAAGCTCTAATAATACTATCAGTTTTTGCAGCAGGAATTAAAATACCCAGAGAATCAGCTCCATTTCTATAACCTTGCACTACTAAATCAGTATCAAGATCTTCAAAAGTTTGTTTTAAACTAGAAGCTATATTTACCCCTAATGCATAACTTACTGAATCAATTTCAGTCTTTAATGCCTTTTTTGTAACACCTTGGCTGTTACAAGAAAAAAGTACAGTTGACATTAATATAACTGTAAAAAATTTCACTATTTTCATTTTATATTATTTTAAATTCGCCGCAAAACTAAGGAATTTTAATCACTTATTTTCATTGATTTAAATATTTTTATCGTTATTAGAAAGAGTATTATAATCCTAAAAATTGTAATATCTCAAAAACAAAATATAACTTTGATATTCATAACCTGAAAAGCGTATTAAGATGCAAAAACAATTGATAGAATGCGTACCCAATATTAGTGAAGGTCGCAATACCGAAAAAATTAATACAATAGCACATATTGTAGAGACTGTTGAAGGTGTAAAACTGCTAGATATTGATCCTGGAAAAGCCACAAACCGCACCGTTATTACTTTTGTTGGCGAACCCGAACAGGTTATTGAAGCGGCATTTAAACTGATTAAAAAAGCTTCTGAATTAATTGATATGCGTCATCAAAAAGGCGAACATCCTAGGTTTGGTGCTACTGACGTTTGCCCTTTAGTACCAATTTCAGGAATTACATTAGAAGAAACAGCAAAATACGCTCATAAATTAGGAGACCGTGTGGGTAAAGAACTTGGAATACCTGGGTATTTTTATGAAACCGCAGCAAAAGAAAATAAACGTAAAAATTTGGCCAATTGTAGAGCTGGAGAATATGAAGGTTTACCTAAAAAATTAATAAACCCTGAATGGAAACCTGATTTTGGCCCAGCCGAATTTAATGACAGTGTTTCAAAAACAGGAGCCATAGCTATTTCTGCACGTGACTTTCTCATTGCCTATAATATTAACCTAAACACAACCTCTACTCGAAGGGCCAATGCCATCGCTTTTGATATGCGTGAAGCTGGTAGAATTAAAAGAGAAGGAAATCCGATTACAGGTAAAAAAGTAATGGATAATAATGGAGAGCCCATTCGTATTCCTGGTAAATTAAAAGCCGTAAAAGGTATTGGTTGGTATATTGAAGAATATGGTATTGCTCAAATTTCATATAACTTGACCAATATTTCAATCACGCCAATGCATATCGCTTTTGATGAAACGGCAAAAATTGCAGAAGAAAGAGGGTTGAGAGTAACGGGTTCTGAATTGGTTGGGCTTATTCCTCTTAAAGCAATGTTGTCTGCTGCTGATTATTTTCTAGAAAAACAACAACGCTCTCTAGGCATTTCTGAAAAAGAAAAAATAAAAATCGCCGTAAAATCTCTTGGGTTAGATGATTTGAAACCCTTTAATCCAAAAGAAAAAATAATAGAGTATGTTTTGAATAAAGATGTAAGTAAAAAGCTTATTGATTTATCTTTATCTGATTTTACTGACATAACCGCAAGTGAATCCGTTGCTCCTGGTGGTGGTTCTATTGCCGCCTATACAGGTGCATTAGGGGCTGCTTTAGGGGCTATGGTTGCCAACTTATCTTCTCATAAAGCTGGTTGGGATGATAAATGGAAATATTATTCAAATTGGGCAGAAAAAGGACAAGTATTTAAGGCCAAATTACTCTTTTTGGTAGATGAAGACACCAATGCCTTTGGTAAAATTATTGATGGCTTTAGGATGCCTAAGAGTACAACTCAAGAAAAAGAACTAAGAAGACAGGCTATTGAAGATGCTACAAAATATGCTACTGAAATTCCATTTCAAGTTATGGAAACAGCGTATAATTCAATGGAAGTAATGCAAACAATGGTTAAAGAGGGTTTACCTAGTTCACTTTCAGATGCCGCCGTTGGAGTGTTATGTGCAAGAACCGCTGTAATTGGTGCCTATTTTAATGTAAGAATTAATGCTAAGGATTTAAAAGATAGGAATTTTGCTCAGGAAATCATAGCAAAAGCTGATAAGATATATAACGATACTTTACGTGTTGAAAAAGAAGTAATTGAGTTTGTAAATAGTAAAATGTAGTAAATGGAAATAGAAATCATTCCATATGAGGATAGATACAAAACTTATTTTAGAGATTTGAATATAGCCTGGCTAAAAAAACATTTCTATGTAGAGGATCATGACAGTGATGTTTTGGAAAATGCTAAAGAATATATTATAGATAATGGAGGCTTTATTTTCTTCGCCTTAATTAATAATAAAATTGCTGGAACAGTTGCTTTAATGAATGAAAAAGAAGGATTTGAATTGAGTAAAATGGCCGTTATCCCTGAATTTCAAGGATTTAAAATAGGGCAACAACTGATGCACTATTGTATAGATTTTGCTAAAAATAAAGGTTGGAAAAAACTAATTATATATTCAAGTACCATTTTAGAGAATGCTATATACATTTACAGAAAATTCGGTTTTAAAGAAGTTGAATTAGAAAAAGACTGCCCTTACCTTCGAAGCGATATTAAAATGGTTTTAGAACTTTAGTAAAACTAATTAAATAGCTCATTAAGCTCATCCAAATCTACATATTTATAATTATTAGGTATGGTCGCATCCAAAAGTTTTACATTTAAATTATGAGCAATATGAAAACCCATTTCCAAAGTAAGGTCATAGTCATTATTCATATAAATATTGAAGTGTTTATTTTTCTCATACCATAAATTAACTTCAAATCTGAAAGAATCATCTACCATAGGTTGTTTAAATACAGAAACATAATTTATTTTCGGTAATTTTCTCCATTTACCATATCGAATAGGTCCAACAGCATATTCATCTTTATATGTATTTACTTCTAAATTAAATACTACATTTTTCACAACTGAAAAGCCGAATCCTAAGGCAAATAAATAAAAGGAAAACTCTACTGAATATATAATATACTTTGCTATATCTTGTGTTACCACCAATTCTTTTTGATAGAAAAACAATAGTAAACTACCAATCCCTAACGTGTAAAAAAAAGTTGCAATAATTATTTGCCAAATAGGCCGTTCGCCTTCAGAAATAACAATCAAGTTTTTTTTCATTAATTTGAATTTAGGTTTATATTCTTTTTACTTATTTTCAAAATAGTAGAAATATGTACCAAACAAATACATAAAAATATACCTAAATAACTAAAAAACAAAAACCACATTATCGGTATTGTAGTCCAATTACTAATAAACTTAGGAAAGAGTAATCCCA
This sequence comes from Aureibaculum algae, assembly GCF_006065315.1. Lineage (GTDB taxonomy): Bacteria > Bacteroidota > Bacteroidia > Flavobacteriales > Flavobacteriaceae > Aureibaculum > Aureibaculum algae. The sequence continues at coordinate 3,555,724 of NZ_CP040749.1, forward strand.
TTTCAGAGCCGAATAATACTAAGCCATAGCAGAACCAAATTATTGGATGCACTTTTTTTGGTAATGACAACCAAATAAAAGGCGTATATATACCCAAGAAAATTAAATGAAGCCAGGCAATTAAAATAAATCTACTTTCAACAGCCAAATTAGCTATTACAGGAATACTCCCTAAAACATTCAAAAAAGCAATTAGTAGAATACCCAAATAAAGAAATTTATAGCTGTGTTTTAGGATACTGAATTGCTTTACAAAACGTAATAATAAACCAAACAGTCCTAAGGACCCAAGACTACCAAATAATTGAATTGACCAATGATTAAAACTAAAATCTAATGAGTGTGTAAAAAGAAAACCGAGGCCAACGGTAAATACTAATAATTGAATTTTATTGAGTTTAATTTCTGCTTTATGAAATAGCACAGCCAACATCCATGCTAAAAACACGCCAAAATATTGAAAATGTAGGTAAAAGAAAATAGCCTGCTGATACCAAGGTGAATTTTGCATTTCCATTGCCATAAGTGGTCCTAACATGTACGGACCTAAACTTGACAGAAAGTGAAAGACAATCCCTAGTTTTATTAAATTTTGTTGTTTATTATTCGCATCAAGCTTTCTCCAAAAACGAAGCAACAGTAAGTAACTTCCCCATAAATGAACAGTAGAAAACAAAATGGAGTAAAAAGCATATCCCTGTAGGATAAATGCTACTAAAAAAATAGCAACACATCCCTGCAATATCAAAAACAACCGATAAGTAACTTTATCAATCTCAATTACAAACGTTGACCATACAGTGACTAAAAGTGCATTAAAAATAAAGCCTAATAGCATTACATGACTATGTGAATGCAAAATATTCTTAAATGGAAAACCACTAAAAGAACCTGTATAAGCATAACGTAATATCAATCCTAATAAAGCACCAATTATTCCAAACAGTAATGGATAGGTCCAAAGCCTCTTAACCTTCATAATAACTAAGATATAAAAAAAGCCTCCAATATATATTGGAGGCTTTTAATTTATTTATGCTTGACCTGTTGGTCCAAAATTCATTGGAATCGGAGGCTGTTCATAATCTTTTATTTCACCGTGAGCATTTTCGAATCTATTTATATTCTCTGCCAAAGCTTTTGCTAAACGTTTAGCGTGCTGTGGTGTTAAAATAATTCTAGACTTTACTTTAGCCTTTGGTGTACCTGGCATAACGTTAACAAAGTCAACCACAAATTCAGATACAGAATGATTGATAATTGCTAGGTTAGCATAAGTGCCATCAGCAATACTCTCATCTAATTCAATATTTAATTGATTTTCTTTATTTTTATCTTCTGCCATAATTAGTTCTCTTCCATTTCTGCTTTAGATCCTACAATCATATGATCATACATACGCATACCCGTACCTGCTGGAATTCTCTTACCAACAATTACATTTTCTTTCAATCCTTCTAAGGTATCAATTTTACCACTTACAGCAGCTTCGTTTAATACTTTAGTTGTTTCTTGGAAAGATGCAGCAGAAATAAATGATTTCGTTTGTAGTGATGCTCTTGTAATACCTTGTAAGATAGGTTCTGCTGTTGCAGGAATTGCCTCTCTTGCTACCACTAAGTTTTTATCAGATCTACGTAAAATAGAATTTTCATCTCTTAATTTACGTGAAGAAATAATCATACCTAGTTTTAGGTTTTCAGAATCACCTTCATCCTCAACAACTTTCATTCCGTAGATTTCATCATTTTCTTGAATAAAGTCATTTTTATGAATTAATTGATTTTCTAAGAAAATAGTATCTCCAGAATCAATAATTCTTACTTTACGCATCATTTGACGAACTACAACTTCAAAGTGTTTATCATTAATCTTCACACCTTGCAGTCTATATACTTCTTGAATCTCGTTAACCAAATATTCTTGAACAGCACCAGGTCCTTTAATATTTAAGATGTCAGTTGGAGTTACAGCTCCATCAGACAATGCCATACCTGCTTTAATAAAGTCATTCTCTTGAACTAAGATCTGATTAGAAAGTTTTACTAAATATTTTCTAATATCACCTAATTTAGATTCAACAATAATCTCACGGTTACCACGCTTAATTTTACCAAATGAAACCACACCATCAATTTCTGATACAACAGAAGGGTTAGAAGGATTACGAGCTTCAAACAGTTCAGTTACTCTTGGTAAACCACCTGTAATATCACCTGCTTTACCAGATCTTCTAGGTATTTTAACCAATACTTTACCAGCATCAATTTTCTCTCCTTCTTCAACCATCAAGTGAGCTCCTACAGGTAAACTGTAAGATCTTATCGCTTCTCCCTTAGCATCTAATATTAATAAAGTAGGAACTACTTTTTTGTTCTTAGATTCAGAAATTACTTTTTCTTGGTGACCTGTTTGTTCATCGATTTCAACTACATAAGTAATACCTTGATCTATATTTTCAAATCCGATTTTACCTTTAAATTCAGATACAATTACACCATTATAAGGATCCCATTGACAAATAACATCTCCTTTTTTAATCGTTTTAGCATCTTTTACTGATAGGTAAGAACCATAAGGAATATTATTAGTACTTAAGGTAATACCTGTTTTCTTATCTATAATTTTAATTTCCGATGTTCTAGAAATTACAATATCCGCTTTATTACCATCATTATCAAGACCTTCAACTGTATTCAAGTCTTCAATTTCAACCGCACCATCAAACTTAGCAGTTAATTTATTTTCTTCAGAAATGTTACCTGCAATACCACCCACGTGAAAAGTACGTAAGGTTAACTGTGTACCAGGTTCTCCAATAGACTGTGCTGCAATTACACCAACAGCCTCACCAATTTGAACCATATTACGAGTTGACAAACTGTTACCGTAACATTTCGCACAAATACCTCTTGAAGCCTCACAAGTTAATGCTGAACGTACTTCAACACTTTCTATTGGTAACGATTCAATAACGGCAATGATATCTTCATCTATTTGTTCACCTTCACCTACAATGATTTCATCTGTTAAAGGATTTCTAACATTATTTAAAGACGTTCTACCGAAAATACGATCTCCTAACGACTCTACAATCTCTTCATTTTTCTTAAGTGGGAAAATTTCAAGACCTCTTAACGTTCCACAATCGTGTTCGTTTACAATAACATCTTGAGAAACATCTACCAAACGACGTGTTAAGTAACCTGCATCTGCCGTTTTTAAAGCGGTATCTGCTAAACCTTTACGAGCACCGTGTGTAGATATAAAGTATTCTAAAATTGATAATCCTTCTTTAAAGTTAGAAAGAATAGGGTTTTCAATAATTTCTCCACCACCTGCTGTTGATTTTTTAGGTTTCGCCATTAATCCACGCATACCTGTTAACTGACGAATTTGTTCTTTAGAACCCCTTGCACCAGAATCAAGCATCATATATACTGAGTTAAACCCTTGTTGGTCTTCTCTCAAACGTTTCATAGAAAGTTCTGTCAACTTATTGTTTGTAGAACTCCATATATCAATTACTTGATTATAACGTTCTTTATTCGTTAACATACCCATATTATAACTAGCCGTAATAGTATCTACTTGCTCGTTAGCATCATCAATCATTCCTGATTTTTCTTTAGGGATAATAATATCTCCTAAACTAAATGATAAACCACCTTTAAATGAGAAATGATACCCCATTCCCTTTATCGCATCCAAAAATTCTCCTGTAGTAGGTACATTAGTCACTTTTAATATACGACCAATAATATCTCTCAGAGATTTTTTTGTCAATACCTCATTTACATAACCAGCTGCTTCAGGAACCACCTCGTTAAATAAAACTCTACCAACTGTTGTAGTAACAATTTGTGTAGTTAATTCTCCATTTTCATTAAAGTCTTTCGTTCTAACTCTAATTCCTGCATTAAGATCTACTTTCTTTTCATTAAAAGCTATATTTACCTCCTCTGGAGAATAAAAAGTAGTTCCCTCTCCTTTTACTGTATAATTTTCATCAGTTTTACGCTCTTTGGTCATATAGTATAGACCTAAAACCATATCCTGAGATGGTACTGTAATAGGTGAACCATTTGCTGGATTCAAAATACTATGTGAAGCCAACATTAATAATTGACATTCTAAAATAGCTTCTGGTCCTAATGGTAAATGTACCGCCATTTGATCCCCATCAAAATCCGCATTAAATGCAGTACACACAAGTGGGTGTAATTGTATAGCCTTACCCTCAATTAATTTTGGTTGAAAAGCTTGAATACCCAAACGGTGTAATGTTGGAGCACGGTTTAATAATACGGGATGTCCTTTTAAAACATTCTCTAAAATATCCCAAACTACAGGTTCTCTTTTATCTATAATTTTCTTTGCAGATTTTACTGTTTTTACAATACCTCTTTCAATTAATTTTCTAATTACAAAAGGTTTGTATAATTCAGCTGCCATATCTTTTGGCAATCCACATTCGTATAATTTCAATTCAGGTCCAACAACAATTACCGAACGTGCAGAATAATCAACACGTTTACCCAATAAGTTTTGACGGAAACGACCTTGTTTACCTTTTAATGAATCAGATAATGATTTTAAAGGTCTATTTGATTCTGTTTTTACTGCAGAAGACTTACGTGTGTTATCAAACAATGAATCTACAGATTCTTGTAACATACGTTTCTCATTACGTAAAATAACTTCAGGAGCTTTAATCTCCATCAATCTTTTTAAACGGTTGTTTCTAATGATTACACGACGGTATAAATCATTTAAATCTGAAGTCGCAAAACGACCACCATCTAATGGCACTAACGGACGTAATTCTGGTGGAATAACTGGTACCACCTTCATAATCATCCATTCTGGCTTATTTTCTCTATTTAAATTTGCATCTCTAAAAGCCTCAACAACATTTAACCTTTTTAAAGCTTCAGTTTTACGTTGTTTAGAAGTTTCAGTATTTGCTTTATGTCTTAATTCATAAGATAAAGAATCTAAATCTATTCTAGATAATAACTCAATTAAACATTCCGCACCCATTTTAGCGATAAACTTAGTAGGGTCAGAATCATCTAAATATTGATTATCTTGAGGAAGAGATTCTAAAATATCTAAATACTCTTCTTCAGTTAAGAAGTCCATTTTCTCTAAAGACTCTCCTTCTGCATTCTTAGCATTACCTGGTTGAATTACTACATAACGTTCGTAGTAAATAATCATGTCTAATTTCTTAGAAGGTAATCCTAATAAATAACCCATTTTATTTGGTAACGATCTAAAATACCAAATATGAGCAATAGGCACTACTAAATTAATATGACCTACTCTATCTCTACGAACTTTTTTCTCCGTAACTTCTACTCCACATCGATCACAAATAATTCCTTTATATCTAATTCTTTTGTACTTACCACAAGCACACTCATAATCTTTTATAGGGCCAAAAATACGCTCACAAAATAAACCATCTCTTTCTGGTTTGTGGGTACGATAATTTATGGTTTCTGGTTTTAAAACTTCCCCTCTAGATTTTTCTAGAATTGATTCTGGCGAAGCCAAACCAATAGAAATTTTATTGAATTTTTTTACAGTGTATTTTTCTTTTTGTTTTGCCATGATATATTATGCAATCAATTAAAATGTAAAAATGTATTGTAAAACTGTGGAGTCGAAACTCCACAGTTTGATTGTTATTCCTCTAATCTAACGTCTAAGCCAAGTCCTTTTAACTCGTGCATTAATACATTAAACGACTCTGGTAAACCAGGTTCTGGCATTGGTTCTCCTTTTACGATAGATTCGTAAGTTTTGGCTCTACCTAATACATCATCCGATTTTACAGTTAAGATTTCTCTTAATGTAGCAGATGCTCCATAAGCTTCTAATGCCCAAACTTCCATCTCACCAAAACGTTGACCACCAAATTGTGCTTTACCACCTAATGGTTGTTGTGTAATTAATGAATATGGTCCAATAGAACGTGCATGCATTTTATCTTCAATCATATGACCTAATTTAATCATATAAATTACACCTACTGTTGCTGGTTGATCAAAACGTTCACCTGTACCACCATCATATAAGTACGTATGTCCAAATTCTGGTACACCTGCTTTGTTGGTTAATTCAGTAATTTGATCAATACTAGCACCATCAAAAATTGGTGTTGCATACTTTTGATTTAATTTCTGACCAGCCCAACCTAACACTGTTTCATAAATTTGTCCAATGTTCATACGAGAAGGTACACCTAATGGATTTAAAACGATATCAACAGGAGTTCCATCTTCTAAGAAAGGCATATCTTCAGCACGTACAATACGAGCTACAATACCTTTGTTACCGTGACGACCCGCCATTTTATCTCCCACTTTAAGTTTACGTTTTTTCGCAATATAAACTTTAGCAAGTTTTACAATACCTGCTGGTAACTCATCACCAACGGTAATTGTAAATTTCTCTCTACGTAATGACCCTTGAATATCATTCACAGTAATTTTATAGTTGTGAATTAATTCAGTAATCAATTTATTTAAATGATCATCAGTTGTCCAAGTACCTTTAGTTAAGTACTCGAAATTGCTAATTGCATTTAACATTTTCAACGTATATTTTTTTCCTTTAGGAAAAACTTCTTCACCTAAATCATTTAATACACCTTGAGCTGTTTTACCATTAACAAGACTAAAAAGTTTATCAATTAAACGTTCTCTAATATCATCAAACTTAAGAGTAAATTCAGCCTCTAATTTTGCAATATCTTCTTTGTCTTGGCTTCTTTTTGCTTTATCCTTAATTGTTCTTTGGAATAATTTTTTATCGATAACAACACCGTTCAATGATGGAGAAGCTTTTAAAGAAGCATCTTTAACATCACCTGCATTATCACCAAATATAGCACGTAATAATTTTTCCTCTGGAGTTGGATCAGATTCTCCTTTTGGAGTAATTTTACCAATAAGAATATCGCCTGGTTTAATTTCGGCACCAATTCTTATCATTCCATTTTCATCTAAATCTTTAGTAGCTTCTTCACTAACATTTGGAATATCATTTGTTAATTCTTCAGCACCTAATTTAGTATCTCTAACATCAAGAGAATATTCATCAATATGTATAGAAGTGAAAATATCTTCACGTACAACTCTTTCAGAAATTACGATTGCATCCTCAAAGTTATACCCTTTCCAAGGCATAAAGGCTACTTTCATATTTCTACCTAAAGCTAATTCACCTTTTTCGGTTGCATAACCTTCACAAAGTACTTGACCTTTAGCAACTTTATCTCCTTTGGTTACAATAGGATGTAAGTTTATAGAGGTACCTTGATTTGTTTTTCTAAATTTAATAAGATTATAGGTTTTACTATCTTCAGTAAAACTTACTAATCTCTCTTCTTCTGTTCTGTCATATCTAATAGTAACTTTATCAGAATCTACATATTCTACAACACCATTACCTTCGGCATTGATAAGAATTCTTGAATCGGTTGCTACTCTACGCTCTAAACCTGTACCTACAATTGGAGACTCAGGTCTCATCAATGGAACTGCTTGACGCATCATGTTAGATCCCATTAATGCACGGTTGGCATCATCATGTTCTAAGAACGGAATCAAAGAAGCTGATATCGAAGAAATTTGATTAGGAGAAACATCCATATAGTTAACTTCTTCTGGAGTTACTAAAGGAAAATCACCTTCTTCCCTTGCTACAACTTTTTCTAATTCTATTCTACCTTCATCATCTAAATCTAAATTAGATTGGGCAATTTTTTTACCTTCCTCTTCTTCTGCACTTAAATAAATAGGCGTTTTAGTAATATCAATTTTACCTTCAACTACTTCACGATATGGAGTTTCAATAAACCCTAAATTATTCACTTTTGCATATACAGCTAGTGAAGAAATCAATCCAATATTCGGCCCCTCAGGAGTTTCAATTGGACATAGACGACCATAATGAGTATAGTGAACATCACGCACCTCAAAACCAGCTCTTTCTCTAGATAAACCTCCAGGTCCTAATGCTGATAATCTTCTTTTATGAGTAATCTCAGCCAATGGATTCGTTTGATCCATAAATTGAGATAATTGATTCGTTCCAAAAAACGAATTAATTACAGATGATAATGTTTTCGCATTAATCAAATCAATAGGTGTAAACACCTCATTATCACGCACATTCATACGTTCTCTAATGGTACGAGCCATACGAGAAAGACCAACACCAAACTGACTTGCTAACTGCTCTCCAACAGTTCTTACACGACGGTTAGATAAGTGATCAATATCATCAACTTCCGCTTTAGAATTAACCAATTTGATTAAATTCTTGATAATAGTAATAATATCTATTTTAGTTAAGACACGTTCTTCAATATCAATGTCTAAACCTAATTTTTTATTCATTCTATATCGACCAACTTCACCTAAATTGTAACGTTGTTCAGAAAAGAATAATTTATTTATAATACCTTTTGCTGTCTCATAATCTGGCGGCTCAGCATTACGTAATTGACGGTATATATGTTCTACAGCTTCCTTTTCAGAGTTTGTAGGATCTTTTTGTAAGGTGTTATGGATTATAGCATAATCACCCATTTCATTGTCTTCTTTATGTAAAAGAATCGTTTTAGTTCCAGCATCAAGTATTTCATCAATATGCTCTTTTTCAAGAACAGTATCTCTATCTAAAATAATCTCATTACGCTCAATAGATACAACTTCACCGGTATCTTCATCAACGAAATCTTCGTGCCAAGTTTTCAATACTCTCGCAGCTAACTTTCTGTCTAAAACTTTTTTCAATCCACTTTTTGAAACTTTAATTTCATCAGCAAGATCAAATATTTCTAATATATCCTTATCACGTTCATATCCGATAGCACGGAATAATGTAGTAACAGGTAATTTTTTCTTTCTATCAATATAGGCATACATTACCTGATTGATATCTGTTGCAAATTCTATCCAAGAACCTTTAAAAGGAATTACCCTAGCAGAATATAATTTAGTACCATTAGCATGAAAAGATTGACCGAAGAAAACCCCTGGAGAACGGTGTAATTGAGAAACCACAACACGTTCTGCACCATTTATAACAAAAGTACCACTATGTGTCATGTAAGGAATTGTACCTAAATATACATCTTGTACAATAGTTTCGAAATCCTCATGTTCCGGATCAGTACAATACAATTTAAGTCTTGCCTTTAATGGAACACTATGCGTTAAACCCCTTTCGATACATTCTTGAATTGAGTATCTTGGCGGATCAACAAAATAATCTATAAACTCTAATACAAATTGATTTCTGGTATCAGTTATAGGGAAATTATCTGAGAAAGTTTTAAATAAACCTTCGTCACTTCTTTGGTCTGCCTTAGTTTCTAACTGAAAAAAATCTTGAAACGATTTTACTTGAATATCTAAAAAGTCAGGATAATCAGTAATTAGTTTTGCAGATGAGAAGTTTACTCTTTCGGTACTTGTATTTGTTGCCAATGGAGAAATTTTTTAATTATAAAAAATGATGAACTTTAAAGAACGAATATATACGCAAAATGGTTTAGGCCAATTACGCATACACGCAATGACCTAAACCTTAATTGTTTAGCCCGATATTCGGGAGTTAAGCTTATTTAAGCTCAACCTCAGCTCCAGCCTCTTCTAAAGATGTTTTAAGACCTTCAGCTTCTTCTTTAGAAACTCCTTCTTTAATTGCTTTAGGAGCACCATCTACTAATTCCTTAGCATCTTTAAGACCTAAACCAGTTAATTCTTTAACTAATTTTACAACTGCTAATTTAGAACCACCAGCTGCTTTTAAAATTACGTCAAATTCTGATTGCTCTTCAGCTGCATCATCACCAGCTCCAGCACCAGGTCCTGCTACTGCTACTGCAGCTGCTGCAGGCTCAATACCATACTCGTCTTTTAATATATTAGCCAATTCATTAACTTCTTTTACAGTTAAGTTAACTAATTGTTCTGCGAAATCTTTTAATTCTGCCATTTTTGTTTGTTTTAATTTTTTAATATTTAGATTATAAGTGCGTACTTTTTATTTTTCTGATAAAGTCTTAAGGATTCCAGATAATTTCTGACCACCTGATTGCAATGCTCCAATAACATTTTTAGCTGGAGATTGTAACAATCCGATAACTTCACCAATAAGTTCTTCTTTAGATTTAATATTTACAAGAGCATCTAATTGGTTATCACCAACATAAATTGACTCTTCAATATAAGCTCCTTTAAGAACTGGTTTGTCAGATTTCTTACGAAATTCTTTAATTACTTTTGCTGGAGCATTACTAACTTCAGAAATCATTATAGAGGTATTTCCCTTTAAAACTTCTGGTAATTCTCCAAAATCTTTATCAGATTTTTCCATTGCTTTAGTAAGCAAGGTATTTTTAACAACTGCCAATTTTACGTTAGCTTTAAAACAAGCCCTACGTAATTTTGTAGTATTCAAAGCATCTAAGCCTGAAATATCTGCAAGGTATATTGTGCTACTATCAGCTAATTGGCTTGTTAAGTCGTCTATTACTTGTGATTTTTGTTCTCTAGTCATTTTTCTAAACTTTTAACTTGCTATACAACTGATTTGGTATCTATTTGAATACTAGGACTCATCGTACTAGACATAAAGACACTTTTTACATAAATTCCTTTAGATGTTGTTGGTTTTAACTTCATTATTGTTGTAAACAATTCTTTAGCATTACCAGCAATTTTTTCAGCATCAAAAGACGCTTTACCTATAGCAGCATGAATGATTCCAGTTTTATCAACTTTAAAATCAATTTTACCACCTTTAACATCTGCAACAGCTTTAGCTACATCCATAGTTACGGTACCAGTCTTAGGGTTTGGCATTAAACCACGTGGGCCTAATACTCTACCTAAAGGTCCTAATTTACCCATAACGCTTGGCATTGTAACAATTACGTCTACATCTGTCCATCCTCCTTTAATTTTTTGAAGGTATTCATCTAAACCAACATAATCAGCACCCGCCGCTTTGGCTTCCTCTTCTTTATCTGGTGTTACTAATGCAAGAACTTTCACATCTTTACCTGTTCCGTGTGGTAATGTTACTACCCCACGAACCATTTGATTTGCTTTTCTAGGATCTACTCCTAATCTAACCGCAACATCAATAGATGGATCAAACTTTACATTAGATATTTCTTTTACTAAAACAGAGGCTTCTTCTAAAGAATATGCTTTTGTAGCATCTACTTTGGCCTTAGCTTCTTTTCTATTTTTAGTTAATTTCGACATTTTTTTATAAAATTATAAAGTTTAAGCAGGAGCGTTTCCTTTAACTCTTATTCCCATTGATCTTGCAGTACCTGCAACCATTTTCATTGCTGATTCAACTTTAAAAGCATTTAAATCAACCATTTTATCTTCAGCTATGGTTCTAATTTGGTCCCAAGTAACCGTCGCAACTTTTTTACGATTTGGTTCTCCTGATCCTTTCTTAGTTTTCGCAGCCTCAAGTAACTGTACCGCAGCTGGTGGTGTTTTTACAACAAAGTCAAAAGACTTGTCTTTATAAACAGTAATAGCCACTGGTAACACTTTGCCTGGTTTATCTTGAGTTCTAGCATTAAACTGCTTACAGAACTCCATGATGTTAACCCCGGCAGCACCCAAAGCAGGTCCAACAGGTGGCGAAGGGTTTGCTGCTCCTCCACGAACTTGTAATTTTACAACCTTACTAATTTCTTTTGCCATTTTTTAAACTTTAGTTTAGACAATAATTTAATGGAAACTTAAATTAAGTCTTAAATATGTAACATTTATGATATTTTCTCAACTTGCATATAGCTCAATTCCAATGGAGTTTTTCTTCCAAAGATTTTAACCATAACCTCAAGTTTACGTTTTTCTTCATTTATATTTTCGATAGTACCATCAAAACCATTGAAAGGTCCATCTATAACTTTAACTGTTTCTCCTTTTATATAAGGAATAGCCACATTTTCATTCTGCACAGCTAATTCATCAACCTTACCTAACATTCTATTCACTTCTGATCTTCTCAATGGAACTGGATCACCACCTTTTACTTCACCTAAAAATCCAATTACACCAGTAACCGATTTAATTACGTGAGGAAGTTCTCCTGTTAAATTAGCTTGAATCATTATATATCCCGGAAAATAAACTTTTTCTTTATTTACTTTTTTTCCAGCACGTATTTGTATCACTTTTTCTGTAGGTACCAAAACCTGATCAACATAATCTGAAAGACCTAAACGAGCAACTTCGTTTTCGATATAAGTCTTTACTTTATTTTCTTGACCTCCAATAGCTCTCACTACATACCATTTCTTTACAGAATCTGACATATTATTTATTAAATAGATTAAAATATTGTTCTAAACCTAACTGAAATGTCTTGTCAACAAGAAATACTGCTATAGCGAATAAAACAGTAAATAGAGCTACTACCACTGTAGATTTTTGAGCTTCCGTAAAAGATATCCAGGTAACCTTATGGTTTAGCTCTTCAAAAGATTCTTTAATGTATGTAACAATACCCATTATATATATTTTTTGTGATAATATCTAATCAAATTTATTCAGGACAGGCTTGAATTTTGAAAACACTATTTTTTTAACTATTGCACGGGCGGAGAGGCTCGAACTCCCGACACCCGGTTTTGGAGACCGGTGCTCTACCAACTGAGCTACACCCGTATAGAATATTAGGTGCTCCTTAAAAAGGAGCACCTATTATACCTATATATATAATTAACTAAAAACTAATGGTGTCTTATAATATTTCAGTCACCTGACCAGCACCAACTGTTCTACCACCTTCACGGATTGCAAAACGTAAACCTACATTCATTGCAATTGGTTGATGTAAATCAACAGTAATAGTTAAGTTATCACCAGGCATAACCATTTCTACACCAGAAGGTAAGTTAATAGTACCTGTTACGTCAGTTGTTCTTACATAGAACTGTGGACGGTAATTGTTATGGAATGGAGTATGACGTCCACCTTCTTCTTTCTTAAGGATATAAACCTCAGCTTTAAATTTATCATGTGGAGTTACTGAACCTGGCTTACAGATTACCATACCTCTTTTGATACTTTCTTTTTCAATACCTCTTAATAAGATACCTACATTATCACCAGCTTCACCTCTATCTAATATTTTACGGAACATTTCAACTCCAGTTACAGTAGAAGTTAATTTTTCAGCTCCCATACCAATAATATCAACACTGTCACCAGTATTTGCAACACCAGTTTCAATACGACCAGTTGCTACAGTACCACGACCTGTAATTGAAAATACATCTTCAACAGGCATCAAGAAAGGCTTATCAACATCACGTTTTGGTAATTCGATCCAAGTATCAACAGCATCCATTAATTCAATAACAGAATTCACCCATTTTTCTTCACCATTTAAAGCTCCTAAAGCAGAACCAGAAATAACTGGCCCATTATCACCATCATATTCGTAGAAGTTTAATAAATCTCTAACTTCCATGTCAACTAGCTCTAATAACTCTTCGTCATCAACCATATCAACTTTATTCAAGAAAACTACCATTCTTGGAATACCAACTTGACGACCTAATAAGATATGCTCTCTAGTTTGAGGCATAGGACCATCAGTTGCAGCTACAACTAAAATAGCACCATCCATTTGGGCAGCACCAGTAACCATGTTTTTCACGTAATCCGCGTGACCAGGACAATCAACGTGCGCATAATGACGATTCAAAGTTGCATACTCAACGTGAGATGTATTAATCGTTATACCTCTTTCTTTTTCTTCTGGTGCATTATCGATTTGATCGAAGTTTTTTGCTTCAGAATATCCTTTATCAGCCAATACTTTAGTAATTGCTGCTGTTAAAGTTGTTTTACCGTGATCTACGTGTCCTATTGTACCTATGTTTAGGTGCGGTTTGGAACGGTCATAAGTTTCTTTTGCCATGATTATTAATTTTAAATCTTAGTTATATATATTTAGTTATTCTTCCTTTACTATTGAGCCAATGACGGGAATTGAACCCGTGACCTCTTCCTTACCAAGGAAACGCTCTACCCCTGAGCTACACCGGCTAATCAGGTTATATGATTCAATGTATAAAACCGAACCATAACTCAAAGATAATGAGCAAAATAACTTAATACATTAAGCCAATTTGCTTAGAGCGAGAGACCGGGTTCGAACCGGCGACATTCAGCTTGGAAGGCTGACGCTCTACCAACTGAGCTACTCTCGCATTTTACTCTATATTATTATAGAGATGGTGTTTCAATAAAATTTTGAATTTTCTTTACAATTTACAAAGATAAGCTTTGAAAACCACAAATAGAATTTTTTTAGTGGGGAGAGTAGGATTCGAACCTACGAAGACGTAGTCAGCGGAGTTACAGTCCGCCCCAGTTGGCCACTTTGGTATCTCCCCAAAAAATTTCAATTCAAAGAACTAATTTCAATACTATTGAGCCGATGGAGGGACTCGAACCCACGACCTGCTGATTACAAATCAGCTGCTCTAGCCAGCTGAGCTACATCGGCTTTTTGTGTATAAATACACACCGCTTTTTCTTACGGTGTGCAAATGTATAAAGTTTTATTTTTCTTACAAAACTTTTCTGTCTATTTTTTTTAAAAAATTACACATGATGTGATCTTTGCTTGTCCTTCTTCTTACACAACTGCCTTCTTAAGGCCTCTGCAATTAAATCAATAGCCTCTTCAAATGTTTTACATTCCTTCTTTACAATTAGCTCATCACCAGGGATAAGCATCTTAATTTCAGCTATTTTATTTTCTTTTTCACTAGTGTTTTGAACTTTTAAATACACCTCAGCACCAATTATTTTATCATAATACTTTTCTAAGTTGTCTATTTTAGTTTGAATAAAATTATTTAAACTTTTATCTATATTAAAATTTACGGATTGAATGTTTACTTTCATATCTATTTTAGGTTTTAGTGCTCCTTGGATGAGCCTGGTTATAAACTTTTTTTAATTCATTCAAGCTACTATGCGTATAAATTTGTGTTGACGCTAAACTTGAATGCCCTAGTAATTCTTTCACCGAATTCAAATCAGCCCCTTCATTTAATAAATGTGTTGCAAATGAATGCCGTATAACATGTGGGCTTTTTTTAACTTTTGAAGAGACTTTACTAAAGTACTCATTTATTATTCTATAAACAAGGTTCGGATATATTTTATTGCCCTTTATTGTTATAAATAAATAGTCAATGTCATAAGCCATTTGTTTTCTTTCTGTGAGATAAATAGTTAGTGTTTTTTGAACTGAATCTAACAATGGAATATACCTTTCCTTATTTCTTTTACCTAACACCTTTAATGTTGCATTGTGTAAATTCACAGAACCTAAGTTTAATTCTATAAGTTCTGCACGCCGCATTCCCGTTGAATACAACAACTCAACAATTAATTTATTTCGGATGGACTCAAAATCAGTGTCTTCCGAACTTAAATTAGCGAGTACTTCTTCAATTTCAGCTTGAGAAAAAGGAACCTGCATTTTCTTTGATACTTTCAGTGCTTGATGACTCAATAATGGAGATTCTTTTATTTGTTTTGATTTTACTAAAAATTTATAATATGTTTTTAGACTACTTATTTTTCTATTAATTGTTCGATTGGAAATGTTATTATTCACCATTTCTACAATCCATGACCTAATTTGACCATAATTGACCTCTAATAAAAGTTCTGAATCATATGTTTCTTGACAAAATAACGTAAAAGACATTAAATCATCTTGATAAGCTCTAACGGTATGTGGGGAGTATTTTTTCTCTGAAGTGAGATAATCTATAAAGTGGATTATTGACATAAAAAAACCGTTAGCAAACAAAGCTACAAAATCTGTAGTGTTTTTACTAACGGTTTAACTTATATTTAGTAAAATATATACCTATATATGATTAGGTTTATATTACTAACCTTGCTCTTCTACTGTTCTGATATTCTGAACATACTGAGCTTTCTGAATCTGAGCTCTTTTTACTACTGAAGGTTTCGAAAAGTTTTTACGTTCACGCAACTGCTTCATAGTTTTAGTTCTATCAAATTTTCTCTTAAAACGTTTTAACGCTCTATCGATATTCTCACCATCTTTTACTGGAATTATTAGCATAATGTCGCACCTCCTTTCATATGTACTCTTTTATTTATTTTTTATTGGGCTGCAAATGTACAAAACTATATTTAGAATTAAACATTTATTTTAAAAACAAAAAAAAATCCGACCTAGGCCGGATTTATATAATTTTTAATCTCAATTATTTTGGATCTAAAATATTTTCAATTCTCTCAACAATATCTTGCAAATGAATTCTTTTCATTCCTGAAGAATTTGCTGCAGACGATCTTACTGATCTTTGTAAAGATTTTAACTCTGCCCTTACAATAGGTCTAATGTCAGATTCTTTTACATTTACGTTGGTTCTAGAAATCCATCTTCTAAACTGAGGTGGAATAGAAGTTTGTTCATTCTTCATTAAATACTCCATTCTATCAATATAGGCCCGTTGTAAATTTCTTCTATAAGTATCTATTGAACGTCCATTATAAACTTCGCTCCAAATACCTCTTCTTAAATCTCGCATCATATCTACTAAATTATATGCTTTAGTCCCATTTAGCGTTTCATTTTCTATCATTCTAGCCATTCTACCAAAATCTAAAATATTATTTAAGGTTCTTGCTTGAACTCCTCTCACTCTTTCTACAACGCCTGCACTTTCAAACTTATTAAAAATATTAGCGTCAATCATCCATTTAGGTGTTTCAAATAAATTTTTATGTAAAAATTTTAATGATTCTTTTTGACGTTCTTTTCCTACGTGA
Source organism: Aureibaculum algae (assembly GCF_006065315.1). Lineage (GTDB taxonomy): Bacteria > Bacteroidota > Bacteroidia > Flavobacteriales > Flavobacteriaceae > Aureibaculum > Aureibaculum algae. The sequence goes on from NZ_CP040749.1 coordinate 3,572,619, forward strand.
GTATACACTGCTCCTTCTTGGTCAGATGTTTTATAATATTCATATACACCACCAATATTTGAAGACACATGGCCCATGTAACGATTAAATTGAGAAAGTACATGTCCATACATCGTCTCTAAATCATCGTAGTTCTCTCCCGTTTTAGTTGTCCATTTTATCAAATTAGGAACAATTCGCTTAAGATTAGCAATACCGTAATCACTAGCTTTTATAGCATCATCACCTAAATCTTCTGTTTGAGAGCTCGGATCAATTACTCCACTTTGTTGTTTTCCAAATCGATACATTGGATCTCCTGCATGTTTTAAAATCCAAGAATCCAACGTCTTCTTTTCGTCTGCCGCAGTTTTAGCATCTAAAATAGGTCTATATCCCCAAGAAATAGAATACTTGTCATACACACCAATATTTGGCATTAAAGCTACTCCTTTATCTTCTGGCTGAGCAACGTAATTAAAACGTGCATAATCCATTATTGAAGGTGCCGTACCATATTTTTCAGTAAACGATTTTGATCTTAAGGAGTCAACTGCATATGCAGCACTACTCCCCATATTATGTGGTAAACCAAGCGTATGCCCTACTTCATGAGACGAAACAAATTTTATCAATTCACCCATAACCTCATCCTTAAATTCAGCTGTTTGAGCATTAGGGTTTATGGCAGCCGTTTGAACAAAGAACCATCCATTTAACAAACTCATTACATTATGATACCAGTTGATATCAGATTCTAGAATTTCTCCAGAACGAGGGTCACTTACGTGAGGTCCATTTGCATTTGGTATTGGAGAAGCTAAATATCTTACTACAGAATATCGCACATCTTCTGGAGTCCATTCTGGATCTTCCTCTACAGTTGGTGGGTCTTTTGCAATAATTGCTTCTTTAAAACCTGCGGCTTCAAATGCAACTTGCCAATCTTCAATACCTTGCTTAATATATTTTCTCCATTTTACTGGTGTTGCTCTGTCTATATAATAAATAATTTGTTTTTTAGGGACAACCAATTCTCCTCTTTTAAACTTCTCAATATCTTCATCCTTAACTTCCAATCTCCATCTATCTAAATAGGTAACTCTATCACTTTTCTGAGCTTCTAGCCCATAATCTGTTTGACCCGAGGTAAACCATCCTACTCTTTCGTCGAACATTCTACGTTTCATTGGTACTTTTGGCAATAACACCATTGAATTATTAATTTCAATAGAAATAGTACCGGTACTTGAATTAGATGGAGGCGAACCTGCCATATATGTTTTTACGTGCCTAGCTTCAATGTTGGTTGGATAACTCTTTACACTTTGAATAAAAGATTTATCAGCATCTAAACGAGATACTTTATATTGTTTTCTAGACCTGTCAGGTAAACCCAACGCTTTAACATCTTTGTTATAAAAATCGGTTACATCAATAACTGTTGCCGTTGAATCTTTACTAAAAGCTTTGATTGGAAAAGTATATAGAATAGGTTCAAAATTCGAATTTACAACAGCCTCATGCACTGGTAAAGAATCTGAAGCAACTACAGAATAGGAAACTACTCTTGCAATTATTTTTTTACCATGTTTCTGCCAGCGAACAACTTTCGTATTTTGTTTACCTCCACCAAAACCAATACCTGATGCCGTTTTAGCAATACGTGTTACCATTAACATTTCACGTTCTAATAAAGAATCAGGAATTTCATAAAAGTACTTTTCATCTAATTCATGAACTTTAAACAAACCTTCATCTGTTTTTGCTTCTTTGGTAATTACTTTGCTATACTCTTGAATAGCACCTTTTTTTGCTGGTGGTTTCTTAGCAGTTTGAGCTGCTTTAGCCTTTGATTTACTAGCCTCTTTTGAGCTAGAACAAGAAGCTGTTAATAATGCCATTACTACAACGATTATGGCAATAGGTAGTCTTTTGAACATAAATTATTTGAATGAAAGGGTTAATTAATCTTAAAAAAAACGAAATTATTGAATAATGATTAATTAATTCTTAATGAAATGTTAAAGAAATCGTTAAGATTCAATCTATGTACTATTTCTTTCTAAAATTCTCAGGAAAACCTTCTACGGTTAAATTCCATAATTCTGGCAAAACAAAATATACAAATAGGGTAAGGATAATTATGGAGATAACATTCATAATGATACCTTTTGATACCATATCTGGAATTCGTAAATATCCAGAACCAAAAACTACAGCATTTGGAGGTGTTGCTACAGGGAGCATAAATGCACAAGAGGCTGCAACTGCGGCTGCAACCATCAATACTAATGGATGCACATCAACTGTTAAAGCCATAGGAGCCAAAACCGGTAACAACATTGCCGTTGTTGCTAAATTTGATGTTATTTCTGTTAAAAAATTGACCGCTGTTATTAAAACTAATATCAATAAAATGATAGTTAACCCGCCAAAAGCAGTCATTTGACTACCTAACCAAAATGCAAGACCGCTAACTTCAAAACCTTTTGCCAATGCCATACCTCCACCAAACAGCAAAATAATTCCCCACGGTAATTTTACCGCTTCGTCCCAATTTATAAGTTTGTCTTTTTTATCTTTTGATGGAATTAAAAATAATACAATTGCAAATGTTATTGCTATAATAGTATCATCTATTTGAGGTACAATTTTTTGCAATAAAAAAGAGCGTGTTATCCAACAAAACGCTGTTAATGCAAAAACAAATGATACTACTTTTTCTTCATACGTAATTTTACCTAAACCTTGTAAAAGTCTCTTAATTTCCGCTCTACCTCCAGGAAATTCTTTTTGCTTAAACGTAAATGCAAATTTGGTCAAATATTGATAACAAATAAAAAGGAGTACTACAGTGATAGGAAAACCAAAAATAAACCATTGTGAAAAAGTAATTTCATATCCATAAGTTTCTTCAACTACACCTGCCAAAACCAAATTTGGGGGAGTCCCAATTAAAGTCGCCATACCACCAATAGAAGCACTATAAGCAATTGCCAACATTAATGCTTTACCAAAAGTGCGATTTTCATCTTCAACGGTATTGGGGTTGTCTTTTAACTGTTTGATAATAGCAATCCCAATCGGTAACATCATAACTGCAGTGGCTGTGTTGGAAATCCACATAGAGAGAAAAGCCGTTGCCAGCATAAAACCTAATATAATTTTCCGAATGTCAGAGCCTATAAAATTAATAATATTTAGAGCTATCCGTTTATGTAAATTCCATTTTTCAATGGCAATGGCAATTATGAAACCACCCAAATATAAGAACACGTATTTATGACCGTATGAGCCACTTGTTGATGCAATATCTAAGCCACCAGAAAGTGGAAATAACACAATGGGCAACAATGCCGTTACAGCAATAGGTATGGCTTCTGTTATCCACCAAATGGCAATCCATAAAGTCGCAGCAAGTACAGCATTGGCCTCTCTAGACATGCCTTCTGGATGTAAAAAATATAAAATTAAAGCAAAAACCACAGGTCCTAAAACAAGTCCTATTTTTTGCGTTATGGTGGTTTGATTCATTTGTAGTTAGCTGATATTGGGTAAATCTAAGGTTTTTTTTTGAGTCAAAATGGCAATCAAAATTATTGTCCACTTTAAGAGGGATTGAATGGTGTTTTTTACTCCTATTTACTGACTTGAAACCTCTAATAATATTCCAAATGATTTTACATCATCATAAATAACATCTCTAAAACTGAAATAAAAAACGCTAGGTTTTTATTAGTTGACTTTAATTCTTTAGAATTTTAATGATTTCAGAATTTTCTTCAATTGAAATTTTGATGAAATATAAACCTTCTGTTAAATTTTCTAAATTTATAAATTCAGCATTCGTTCTATTTAGGACAACTTTCCCTGTTACATCATGAATCTGAATTTCATCAATACGTTTATTAAAATTAAGTATATCTTTAGTAGGATTGGGATAAACGTGTAAATCATTAAAATACGAATTATCGACCGTTAGCGTATGGATACAATTATCTGAAATAGAATTTACATCTTCAATAATTCCAGTATTATTAAAAGTGACACCATTGAAACCTGCATAATTTTCAGGATATCGATGTGCCCTAAAAGATCCATTGCCAATAGGTGTATCAAATTGACTAAAAGTACTGTTCTCATTTATAGGAATAATATAAACCCAAACCACATTTCCTAAGGCATCAATTTCGGTAATTCTGCCAAGACCAGTTTCATTAATTAGAGCATTTCCATTAGACATTATTTGCACTCCACTTCTGGAAGATTCAATCATTAATTCGTCTAAGATGGTACCATCATAAGACCAATAATAATCAGTGGGTAAAAATTTACCTGAAGCTAAGCTATATACACCATTACTATCATTCTGATCTATAATATGTATAGATGACGCTCTTAAATCAGATCCATAACCATCATTATTAAAAACAGACATCTTACCTTGATGTGGGCCATCAGTAATCCATTTAATATCATGTTGTCTTCCCAATTTTCTGTCATCAACAGTTCCTTGATCATAAACTTCAGGGTTTCCCCATCTCCAAAGAAAATCTCCACCCTTACCATAAATGCCACCAGAATGCGATGCTGCTTCGGTTGAAGTAGTACTGTGGTCAATAACAAAAATTTCACTTAAATGCCTTGACGAGAATGCTATTTGATCTAAGTCTTCATTATAATCAATTGCATTTGCATGTATTGGATTAAAAGAGTTACCATTATCGTAATTCATATCCAATAATTGGGGACCACTTGAAATAGTTCCAAAATTAGGTTTCGTGTTATCAAAATCTTGTACTAAATGATCAAAAAGTTTCCATTCCCAAACAATTTTAGCGGAATCAATACCAACGGGTTCTATTTCTACTATTCTTTCTAAATCAATGGAATCTTCAGAAAAAGAGGTGTCCTTACCTTCTGCAAACATTTCAACATTGGTATAGGGATCTCTAATTAATACCAAAAAGTTACCATTTGGCAAAGGTTCAATATCATGGTGTATGCTAAAACCAAGGACCTCCATATAATTGAGACTCCAAAGTACATTATTATTCCAATCTCTTATATCTGCCTTTGAACTATTGCCTTGCAATAAATTCCCATTTTCCAATAGGTAAGCTTGCCTACTTATTTGACCTGAGAAATCCCAATGATTAACTGCTTCTCCACAATTATTAATGAGATAAACGCTATCATCTGACAAGGTATTAAATAATGTATAACCATTTGATTTAGGGTTATTAACATCATTAAAAACCAAACCAATTGTTTCTTGTGCAATAGAAAGTTTGAAACTTAAAATTACAAATAAGAATATAATCTTTTTCATATGCCCTAAATGAATTTCAAATATAATTAACTTAAATTAAGAATAATAAATTTCAAATAACAGCTATAGTCGTCAATAAGCCATTATGTTATAAGGAGGTAATAATAAATACCGTAGTGCCGATTATTTCGATAATAAGTAGATGCCTTATTTTTTACGCCCCACAAACCGAATTACAGAACCAGTACCCACATGGAAAAGCCCTTCATTTAGCTCAACCTCTTTTTCTTCCAACTCAATAATTTCGAAATTTTTAAAGTCAGTTTTAAATTCTTCGATAGAACACAATGTTTCTAAATCTCTTGGGCCACCAACCTTTGGATTTTTAGTTCTGTATTCTAAATGTTTTTTACTGAAAGCTTCAATAATCAACAATCCCCCCTTACGTATGCAAGAATTTAAGATTTTGTGATAATCTGCTCTTATGTCTGCATTAAAGTGAGCAAAAACTAAAGCGATAACATCAAATTGCTCCTTATGGTAGTCCAAACTTGGCAATTCACCTATTTGATAATCAATGGTAACATTATTTTCATCTGCTAGTTTAAGGGCTTTTTTTCTACCTTCTTTACTAAGGTCAAATGCCGATACATCAAAACCTAATTTTGCAGCATAGACAGCATTACGGCCTTCACCTTCAGCTGGAAAAAGTATTTTGCCTGGATTCAGTTTTTCTAATTGCTCTTTAAGATAAGCATTTGGCTGTACACCATAGGTATATTCTTGATTCGCAAACCTATCATCCCACATTTTTAATTGTTCTTCTCTCATTATAATGCTTTGTTATTTATGTTGGCTACTATCTACCTCCATAATTTCAATCTGAGACTCATCTCTTTTTGATTTTAAAAGAAATTTTTTTGAATCTTTATTAATTAGATATTTATCACCTTTTAAATACACAATTGCGGCTCCATTAATAAATTTGGTGACTATACCCTTATAAATAGACTCAATTTGTAACTCCCCTTTTTTATTTATATATCCCCAATTATTATACTCTTGCTCATACGCTGCTAATCCATCAGAAAAAGGTTTGAGTAAAAGGCCTTCAAACTTAAAGTCTATAACTACTTTATGATTGCTATTAATAAAACCCCATTTTTTATTTAGTTTTACTGGAGCCAAACCTTCTGAAAAACTACTTACATCTTCATAAATTAATGGAATAATCAATTTTCCCTTTTTATTTATAAATCCATATTTATCATTTTTCTTAACAGAGGCAAACCCATTATTAAAAGAACCTATCTCATCGTATTCTGGCTTCAACAAAAGTTGAATGTTTTTATCTAAAAGACCGTACTTGTAATCTTTATTACGAATATAATAACCATCGAAGTCACCGCTTAAATAAATTGACTCATAAGTTGGAGGCAAAATTATTTTTCCATTGGCATTTATAAAACCAAATTTTCCATTTGCATCCTTTCTTACTTTAGCTTTACCATTGTTAAAAGAAGAAGCGGAATAAAAATTAGTATCAAACAATAGATCACCATTACTTTTTTTATAACCATATTTCTTATCCAATTGAAAAATGAAAGTATCTGTATTTTTATCGTAAGAGAAGATTCTATGTTTAAATTTTTTAGAAATTAGCTTCCCTTTGTAATCAACTAAAAAATAATTATCCGCTTCTTTAACGATAATATTTCTCTTGTCCTCCGGAGAAACTAAATCATAATTTGCTTTAAGAAACTCTTCTCCATTTTTATTTACAAGTCCAAATTTTTCATTTTCTTCGTATCTAAACACTCCTGAAACAGCGGTATATCTAAGTTCATCATATAGCGGTTTAACAAGGTGCTGACCATCTAAACTCATTACGCCATACTTCCCTTTCAATTTAAAAACAATATAATCACCAATGCTGTAATTGTCACCTAATCGCCAAACATCAAGCAACCCATCTTGATGGATTTTATTATAATAAGATATGGTAAAGCCACCCAATTGTTCATAAACAGGATCCACAACAATTTCCATTTTATTGTTTACCAATCCTTTTTTTCCATTTCTTTCAAATACATAAATATCTCTATGTTCTTCTTGAGAAAAAGAATTTAACGAATTAATCAACAAAAAAAGAAGACAATATGTAATCTTACTCTTCTTGATTGCTTTTATCATTTGACTTTATGGACTTAAAAAGTTTTAAACTGCAGATACAAAAAGACCTTCCTCCGTTTTAGAAACTTCAGCTAATTTATTTTTGGTCAACCCTTTTATGGTCTTATCCCATTTTTTATTACTCAAACCTGATTGCGATTTAAGTACATTTAAATCTATTGGAGTGTTTGCTTTTAGTATTTTTAAAACTGCCTTTTCTTCCTCAGTCATTTCAATAGCTTTTCTTTCTGGACGCATTTGAGGAAAGAACAATACTTCTTGAATAGATTGCTGATTGGTTAAAAACATAATTAATCTATCCATTCCAATTCCCAACCCAGAGGTTGGTGGCATACCATATTCTAATGCACGTAAAAAGTCATAATCTATAAATTCTGTAGCTTCATCATCACCTTTTTGTGCTAATTTTAATTGGTGTTCAAAACGTTCTCTTTGGTCTATCGGATCGTTCAATTCAGAATATGCATTCGCAACTTCCTTACCACAAACCATTAACTCAAAACGCTCTGTTAATTCCGGATTTGTACGATGTTCTTTACACAATGGGCTCATCTCTTTTGGATAATCAGTTATGTACGTAGGCTGTATATAATTACCTTCACATTTTTCTCCAAAAATCTCATCTATCAACTTTCCTTTCCCCATAGTTTCGTCAACATCAATCCCCATACCCTTAGCAGCTTGACGAATTTCATCTTCTGATTTATTGGTAATATCAAATCCTGTAAACTCAATAATAGCATCGGTCATTGTTACTCTTTTGTAAGGAGCCTTAAAATTAATTTTATGTTCTCCAAAAGTAGCTTCTGAGGTTCCGTTTACGGCAACAGCACAATATTCTAACAGGTTTTCTACAAACTCCATCATCCAATTATAATCTTTGTACGCTACATAAATTTCCATAGCTGTAAATTCAGGATTATGCGTTCTGTCCATCCCTTCATTACGGAAGTTTTTAGAAAACTCATAAACACCATCAAAACCACCAACAATTAATCTTTTTAGATATAATTCATTAGCAATACGCATATACAATGGCATATCTAAACTATTATGATGCGTAACAAATGGTCTTGCTGCAGCACCTCCTGGAATTGGTTGTAATACTGGCGTTTCAACTTCAAAATAACCAGCGTCATTAAAATATTTACGCATCGCATTAAAAAGCTTTGTACGTTTTACAAATACTTCTTTAACATGTGGGTTTACTACCAAATCTGCATAACGTTGACGGTAACGCATTTCGGGGTCATTAAATTCGTCATGCGTATTACCTTCAGCATCTACCTTAGGTAATGGTAACGGTTTTAGTGTTTTACTTAAAAGCGTAAAATTCTTTACTTTTATCGTTTTTTCACCCACTTTAGTTAGAAATAACTCCCCTTCAATTCCTATAAAGTCGCCAATGTCTAATAATTTTTTATAGACAGTGTTGTATTTCGTTTTATCTTCACCAGTACAAATTTCATCACGGTTAAAATAGACTTGTATTCTACCATCACTATCTTGCAACTCAGCAAAACTAGCATTTCCTTGTATACGGCGTGACATTAATCGTCCAGCAACAATAACCTTTTTCCCTTCTTCAAATTCAGATTTCACCTTCTTAGAAGTATGATCTAATGGATATAAATCTGCTGGATAAGGATTGATTCCTAACTCACGAAGTTTTTGTAATTTTTCTCGTCTTACGATTTCTTGTTCTGACAATGCCATATAAATGCTATTAATTTGGCGGCAAAGATATGATATTTTCTAAACAAAAACTTGTAACAAAACACTATAAACTACGACTTATTGGTAGATAAAATTCTACTATCTTTGTAAACTAAATTATTATGGGTTGTTTTAGGGTATTGCTCTCAATTATATGTCCGCCTTTGGCAGTTATAGATAAAGGCTGTGGATCAATGGTAATTGTTTTCCTTTTAACCTTATGTGGTTGGGTGCCTGGGGTAATTGCAGCTTTAATTATTTTGAATAATCCTAAAAATTAAAATTACTATGTTAAGAAATTTATTAATTGTTACTAGTTTATTGTTTTTACTGACCAGCTGTGCTTTTACAGAAGAAATCCATATTAATAATGATGGTAGTGGAACCTACAATTTTAAAATTGATATGAGCGAAATGATGCAAGAAATGCAAGACATGGGTACAAAAGACTCTACAGCTGCCTCAAAATCGATAGACACCACCTTCAATTTTAAAGATATTTTAGATGAGAAAAAAGACAGTATTGCACAATTGTCTAAAGAAGAACAGGCGGCTATAAAAGCCATAGCTGATATGAATTTGCACCTTCAGGTTGATGATGAAAAAGGCAAAATGCTCATGGATTTTGGTTTAAACTTTAAAGATGTTTCTGAAATAAAGAATATGGAAGAAAAACTGACTAAAGCAATGTCCGTAAATAAAAACAAAGGTAATGCTCCTTTGATGAACAAATCAAATGTGACTTTTAGCCTAAATGGTAATAATTTCGTTAGAAAAACTATTCCAAAAAAATTGACGACAGAAGAAGAAAATGAAGTTGATAAAAGTATACAACAATCAGGTTCTTTTCTAGATGGTAGCATGTATAAACTAATTTATCATTTTGAGAAAAAAATTAAAAGTGTTTCACATAAAAAAGCAAGTATTAGTAACGATGGTAAAACATTAACTATTGAAGTACCAATGGATTCTTTAGTGAAAAACCCGAAATTACTAGATTTTACATTGAAATTGAAATAAAAATCCCATCCCTAACCCTTCCCTTAGGAAAGGGAATTATTATAGACAATTGGAAATAAAAAATAAAAACATACAGCTCCAAGATTTAGGCACAAAAGATTATAAAGACACTTGGGATTATCAAGAGGAGCTATTTGATGCTATTATTCAAATAAAACGGAAAAACAGAAATGATAATTTAAGTATTGAAACGCCTAATCATTTTTTATTTGTAGAACATCCACATGTTTATACCTTAGGAAAAAGTGGCGATTTAAATAATTTATTATTAGATGAAAAGCAACTTGTAGACAAAGGCATCACCTTTCATAAGATTAATAGAGGTGGTGATATTACCTATCACGGTTTTGGACAAATAGTAGGCTACCCTATTTTAGATTTAGATAATTTCTTTAATGATATTGGCAAGTATATGCGATCTTTAGAAGAAACCATTATCAGGGTTTTGGCTGAATATGGAATTAAAGGAGAGCGAAGTAAAGGTGAAACAGGGGTTTGGCTAGATGTTGGCACTCCATTTGCCCGTAAAATTTGTGCGTTAGGTGTGCGAAGTAGTCGTTGGGTAACGATGCATGGTTTTGCTTTAAACGCAAATACCAACTTAGGGTATTTTGATCATATTATTCCCTGTGGTATTCGTGGTAAAGCGGTTACCTCTATGGAAGTTGAATTGGGTTCAACATTAAACATTGAAGAAGTAAAATCTAAAATATTAAAACACTTTACAGATGTGTTTGAAGTAAACTTTGTGAACGACCAAGTGAATATTTAATTCATGGTACTTTTCTTTTGTTGTATACTAAAAGTAAGCCCCTAATAATTCACTATGTGACCTTTTGCATCAATCTTCTTCATTAAAATAGACTTTATAATATTGCATTTTACGCTCTTCGTCATAGCCTTTTTCTAAATACTCTTCAGCTGCATCTGGAGCATCAATATCCAATTTTATTTGAATATTTGTATCTAATTTAATTTCTGTTTTTATCTTTTTCTTTTGTTTTTTTACAACCGCTTCTGAAATAGAAAACTGATTGCGAACCAATACACCATTTGTGTCTTCAAATTGTTTTTTGTAGCCTTCAAACAATTCTTTTGTATTGTCTTCTTCAAAAACCGTTTCTTTAAAATCATCAACATTTACCGTTTCATTTTCCTTAAAAAAGTCAATGGTCTGTGCTAAAAACTGATTTTGTTGTTGGTTGCCAAACTCTTGTTTTATTACCTCTTCAGAAAAGTCTTTACACAAATCTATATAAACCTGAGTATGTCTATTACTATCATCAGCGAATTTAATATTTAAAAAATTCTGTATCCAATATTGAGCGTCGTAATTATTATTATCTACTGTTAAAACAGTATAACCAGCATCATCTTGAGAGTTGATTACCAAACACCCTTTATCTACTCTTTTTGTACTAATCCCTTTTTGCACAAAAACATCAAAACTATTATCCTCTAAATAGGTTTGAAAAAAGTCTGCTTTGTTTTCAATTTTAAAAATACCCAACGCTTGCGTATTTACATCTCGGTATTCAATGTCTTCAAACAAAGCAATGATAACGTCACCTGTTTTTATTTGAGCCGAATTTGACTGTTCAAACAAATGTTTAACTACATTTTTTGAAACTTCAATAAATGAACTCTCCTCTTTAAAAATGTTTTGGGCATAGTTATTAATTTCGTTTAAATTAATATCTGCATGATGGTTAAAGCGATAGCTTTCCGTTAAATTTCCAAAAGGTTTTAACAAAAAAGGCTGCATTAATTTATAACTATCTTCATCAAACGTTACTACATCTTCTGAATACACATTTTTAGCTTCATTAAATTTATTACCTACTTTATGAATAATGAATTTTGAAATAAACGCCTTGTTTCTTTTGATCATTTGGATAGAAATTTAAGAATGTCAAAAGTAGGGAATCCCATCCTGAAATTTTCCTTAAGAAAGAACTTTTTTCATATTTAAATCTATTGTCAATAGAGGAGATTTATTTGAATTAATTTTACCTAAAAACCGAAGTTATTACTTCGGTTTTTTAAGCTTTTTTTACTCTTATTTATGCTCCAAGGCTTTAATCCTCTTCATTAATTCTGCATTCTGTTTTTCTAATGAACTGGTTTTATTGTTTAGTTCTTGAACCGCTTTAGTCAGTATAGGTATAAAATCATTGTATCGTAAACTTAAACGTCCATCATCTGCTGTAGTAAGCATACCTGTATCTTTATAGCCTATTTTTTGTAATAGCAGTTCTACATCTTGTGCTATAAAACCTATTTCACGGGTATTATTTTCATTATTTTTACGGACATAGTCAACTGGTTTTAGTTGCGTTATCATATCTAAGCCATAAGGCAAAGGTTGTACATCATCTTTCCAAGCGGCATCTGAAGTTATAGTCCAAGCTACTTGCACACCTGCGTAGGTTATTTGTGAATTACCTATCCTTACTTGATGATTACCAGTGGCATTGGGCACTTGAGAATCTGCACCAATACCAATATTATTGCTGCCAGTAGTAAGGTCATTTAAGGCATCATTACCAACAGCTACATTATAGCTAGCCGTAGTATTTTGTAATGCTGCCTTTCCTATTGCCGTATTATAGTTTCCTTGTTTATTATTTAAAAGTGAAGAAAATCCAATTGCAGTATTATAATTCCCTATAGAGTTTTCATAAAGTGATTGATAACCATTTGCCGTATTTGAATTCCCTGTAGTATTTTTAAAAAGAGCCTCTCTCCCATTTGCTGAATTTTGAGAACCTGAAGTATTTTTATTAAGTGCAAACACTCCATTAGCAGTATTATAGCTACCAGTGGTATTGCTGTAAAGTGTCTTAAAACCAATAGCGGTATTAACAGAACCTGTAGTATTACTGTAAAGCGCTTGATAACCAACACCAACGTTAGCATTTGCAGTACCATCATCGTTCAAACCTGTATCAACACCTATAAATACAGAAGAACCATTATCTGTACCATCGTTATCAGATTTGGCGTCTATTAATTCGTTAATACGTGATGCTCCTTTATTATTATCTATATAGCTTTTTACTGCTTTTTCAGTAGGTATCGCATCATCACTATTACCTGCCAATGTTCCATCTATAGAAATTTCATTAGCAGTTGAACCCAATTCTAATTTGATATTACCATCTACCTCTAGGTCACTTCCAACTTTAACTAAACCACCGTTTGTATTAAATATATCACCACCATCGTTATACCAATAATTATCACCCGAACTTAAAGCATATGGAACTGCCTGCATTTCTGTAGTGCCAATTTCATTTCCATTAATAGATACAATTAACTGAACACCAATATTAGACCATTCAAAATCATAATATCTACCTTCAGTTGCTGTACCGCTTCCAATTTTTAAGCTAAATACACCATTGGCATCTGTAGTAACTGTATGATTTTCAGAATAATCATCACCAACATCAAGTACATGGCGTATGCTAACGCCGACAATGATCGTTTCATTAGCCATTACTTCTCCAGACGCGTTACTAGCTACACCTTGATAATTAATATAGCCTGAGTAGCCTTGAGCAAAGGAGGTTGTATAAATTCCTAGACTTAAGAAGAAGGTTAAAAGTTGTAGTTTTTTTTTCATGATTTCTAGTGTTTAATTTAATAAAACACCCTTAAAGTCCCCTCAAGGAGACAAACATTTCAAAAGGGCATTTTTATATTTATTTTTTAATAATTTTAAAGGTTTTTACGGTTTTATAATCTGAAAAATGCAGATTGACCAAATACAGTCCATTTTGTAATTGACTGAGATCTAAGCTGTTGTTTTGAGTGCTGAGTTTTTCTGTTCTTACTATTTGTCCAGTACTGTTGTAAATGACAACCTTGGTTTTGCCAGCAACATCGGTGAAGTCAATTTTTAAATTGTCAGATACAGGGTTCGGATATACTTTAATAGCCGAACTCAATAATTGTTCATCAACTGCTAAGGTACTGCTCAAAGCTGCTCCTGCTAAAAAGCCTTGATTGATAGTTACTCCGCTACCTATTTTACCCATAACAGGTTCTCCGACGGTAAAAGTCAGTGAATTATCGCCATTAATGATGGTTTCACCACCTGAAGCTACCACCTGTTTGTCAATGGTTTGGGCTGATGTCATAATTATAGATGTTAGCATTAAAAGTGTTAGTATTGTTCTCATTGCTTATTTGTTTTAGTTTGTCGATGAAATTATTATGAGTATTCATGTATAAGTTCATAACTATTTATTAAAAAGTGCATCCATATCTGAATACTGAATACCTGAAAAATTTAAATCGCTGATAGTAATTACTGCATCATCTGCATTTTCTAACAATTCCTTTTCATATTTAATTTTAAAGTTTTTTATAGAAGCATTTCCTAAAACCGTTTTAGGATCGGAAAGGTTGAGCGTTCCAGATAAGTCACTTTCAGGATACTTATGGCGAGAATTGGTATAAAAGCCATATACACCGGATACAGAACCGCCTCCCTTTTTTGGTAGTTTAAGTTGTATCATAGCACTTTCTAATTCAAAAGAATCGCCATCGTAATACAATTGAATGCTCTCACTACCTTTTTTTAATTGCTTTTTAAAAGTAATAATAGCGGTACGCTTACCCGTCTTTTTATCTCTAGAGACTATGCCAGACCCTTTAGTATATGACCAGTCTTGACCATTTATTTTACATAAATAAGTACCATCATTGGTCGTTTTTGAAGGTTCTACTTTTGCTTTTAATTGTTGTGTTTTTTCTGCTTTCACAACATCAGTTTCCTTATTAACCTTCTCTTTATTACATGAAATAATAAATAGTGTGGCAAAAAACATGTAGTATATTGTTTTCATTATTTTGTGGATTAGGGTTGTTATAATATAAAAGGATTTATTGTACCGAAAACCTTTAAAACTAGATTTTGATGAATAAAAAGCGGTTGTAACTAGCTGTTCTTAAACTTACTTTACTCTTGTGTTATTTTTCGAACAACTTTGTTTTGTGTAAAGAATAAATTGAAGTCATCATCAACAATTATTGCTCGTGGAAATGTCAAGCTTGCTTCTAATCCTTCTCCATCTAAGTAACCATGATTACGCCTCCCTACCAAAGTAACCACTGTACCATCTGGGGATATTTTTCGTATTTTACTATTCCAATGATCTGCGACATAAATATTATCTAACTTATCAACCGTTATACCATTAGGGAAATTAAATTTCGCTTCAATTCCCTTGCCATCTGCAAAACCTTCTGCACTCCCTGCAATAGTAGTTACCTTTCCCGTAGGGCTTATTTTACGAATTTTAAAATTTCCAGCATCAGAGACAATAATATTACCTGAATTATCTACTGCCAAACCCCCGATATAACCGAATTTAGCCTCAGTACCCTGTCCATCTACATCTCCTATTTTACCTCCAGCAAAAGTGCTGACTACCCCTTCTGGTGTTATTTTCCTTATTCTAGAATCATCATTTAAAAACGATCCATCGGATACATAAATGTTTCCTAATTCATCAACTGTTATTGCCATTGGTAATACAAATTTTGCTTCAGAACTTTCTCCGTCCACATACCCCTGCGAACCTCCTACTAAGGTAGTAACAACACCTTCTGGTGAAACTTTTCTAATTTTGTTTTTATTTGTATCTGTAATAAACATATTACCTTTAACATCTATTGCAATATCATTAGGCCAAGAGAATTTAGCTTCGTTAATTGGACCATCAACAGATTCGCCATATTGTTCTTCCCTTTTTGATAAAGTACTTACTAAACCTTCAGGTGTTATTTTTCTAATACTATTTTTCCATGTTTGCACGATAATTATATTGCCGTCTTTATCTAAAGCAATGCCATTCATAGCCCCAAAAATGGCATTTGCCCCTTGCCCATCTAAGGGTGCATCTCCTCCCTCTTTATTACCTGCCAACGTAGTTACATGAGCTTCTGAAAATTCATAGGTAAATTCTGGCCCCATTAATTCATTTCCATTTACAAGAATCTTTATCAAACCTGTCATTGCCAGCCTAGGAACTTCTGTTTTTATTTCGTTATCCGTTACCGATTGTACCATGGCTTGTACCTCATTAAAATATACTTTAACATTATCTAAATTATTTCCAAAATTGCTTCCATTAATAGTCACAATAGTGTTTTTCGAACCGCTTTCAGGAGAAATCCCACTTAATGTTACAGGTCTTGGCTCATCGTCTTTATGGCAACTAGTTAGCACTGCTAAAAATAATAGTGTGGTTACCAGGTAGACAAACAGTTTGTTTATGTTTAATGGATATGTCTGCTTTATATGACTCATAATTTTAGTATTTATATTTTAAAATTTTAAAAACTAAAGGCTAAAAAATAGGTTCAGCCCTTAGTTTTACTAACTAACTCAAATAATTATTTTTAGAATAATGCATTGATTCCAGAACCACTAACCAATATTTTATCGTTGTCATGATGGGTATCGTCATTGTTTAAGTTTCCATCAATGTATAAATCAGGATCATAGCCAATTACCAAAATATATTCTGGTGGAAATTCTCCTTCGGCCGGCGATGCACTATTCCAGTTACGACTAAAACTGACATCTAAGGTTCCACCTGCGGCTAAGCTTGTAAATGCTTTTCTTGCCACTTCAGTACCTAACTGGCTTGTAGGTGTTCCTAAACTCCTTTCGTAGAGATATATAATTTGTTGCCCTTCACCTGAGGCGAAATCATCACCAATATTTTTTATGGTACCTTTTATAGTAGCCATTCCGTTATAATCATCTGTTTTAACAACTGAAAACACGATTTCCTCTGCTTCCAAATCTATATTTGGTTTAGGATCATCATCATCTGGATTTGTACATTTTATTAATAGGTTACAAATCAATAGCAATGAGAACAAGCTCAATGATTTTTTTAACCATGATTGTAAAATCGACTTATTGGTATTCATTTTTCTTTTAAATTTCATAATTATAATTTTTAATGATTCATATTTTTTATAAAAAGACTGTAAATCCGATTCCTAAAAAAATTGAGGATAAAGTGTCCTTATAATCTGATGGAGCATCTTTAGGTAGGTTTTTTTCCCAAGAGTAATTAATGGTGGGCTCTAAGGCTACATGATCTCCTAGATGAATAGCATAACCTACACCTCCTCTAAAACCAAATATTGTGGTTATTCTATCATCCTGTTTTATACCAGGAATTGTCTCTAAGTCACTTGCTATTTTTCTGGTACCAACACCAGCCAAGCCTTCAAAAAACAAACCATTGTCGAGATAATAGCGACCAAAAGCACCTACTGACAAAGTTGATGTATTCACTTTGTAGTCTCCAAAAAGACCTTCTTGTGTTGCACTACTCGTAGCTACGGAAAATTCTAAACCAACTGCCAAATTATCCATAATAAAATAACCTGCTTTTGGGGTAATATTTGTAGTAAATGAAGTGGATTTATTATCATTTAAATTGCTCGTTGTATAATGTGCTAAAACACCTCCGCTAATTAGTATATCTCCTTGTAATTTTGAATTACTTGAATTACTTGAATTTACCTCCTCCTGAGCAAATCCGCTAAAGGCAAATAGTGCAACTGCAAATGATAGTATTACCTTTTTTACTAAAAAAATAGTGTTACTTATTTTTTTGTAGTTCTTTACTAAATTCATGTTTTTTGATTTTTAATTGTTATTTATGCTTTAATGGTTACATATAAAAGAGGTTAACATTAAAGAGTGAAAAAAAATAAAAAAAAGAGTTAAAAGCCTATTTTTATTGATAGGAATAGGTATTTACAATTCGATTTAGTTCATAAACAAGTCAGAAAATTTGTAAATTGAAACACCTCTTTTAAACAAAAAAGCTCCTGTATCTCAATTAATAAATTGAAACCAGGAGATTTTGCATGTAATTATAAGATGTTATTTTGAAAGGTAACGAACCTCAGTTGGGTGCTGTGCTAAATAAATATTTAGCTGTTTAACCGTTTGATTAGAACTACCTGATTGTCCGCCATAATCCCTCAAGTCAAAATAAAAACTACCTCCAATACCTTCGTTAGCAGAAAGTTCCATCGCTATGATAGTTCCTTTACTAATTAGACTACCTGTTTTAGGATCATTAGAATCGCCATTCCAATAAAACCACCTTTTAAAACCATTATTATCATCTTCCCAATCATTGGGTAACGTTCCAATAATATCGAAATTACCATAAGGAAATTCCATACTCATGTATTTTAAACCTCCAGCATCCACACCTATATAATCAATTTCATATGCTGCACCAGCGGTAAGGTTTAACTGAATGTTTTCAAAATCATCATCTTGAGTAAAAGTACGTTCAAAGCCCTCTCCCTTTATTTTAAAACTAAAAGTAGGAGGCTCTGTATCTGTTGGAGGAATGTCTGTGTCACAGCTTTGAAAAAGGGAAATAGCTGTAATTAATATAATACAGAAAACACTTTTTACAACTCGATTTTTATTAATAATTAAATTATTCATATTACTTATTTTAAAGATTATTTGTTTTTTAATGAATGATATTTGAAAAGGTTAACTCGTTGAATCTAAATTAATCGATCAATGATAGCTGTGTCTTGATTTGTAATTACAATTCTTAGTCGCTTATTAACAGTATTTGAAGGCCCCGATTGACCTCCAAAATCACCTGCATGGAACCAAAAATCTAAAGTATAAGACGTATTGTTTTCCGTAGACATGGGAAATCTAAAATCACCTGTTAAGAATTGACCAGTTTTTGCATCTGCTATGGTGGTATCTGTCCATCTAATCTACATCGTTTCTCCAAATTCATTAGGAATAATCTGCCAGGGTTCTTCTATTGGTGTTATTAATTCAAATAATTTTTTAGGTTCAATATCCCACTCCATTGTCCGTAAACCTCCAGAATCAGCTGCAGTAAAAAGGAAATGATAATTTGTGTTGCTCTTAACATAGAGTTCAAAATTTTCAAAATCGTCATCTTGGGTAAATGTATGCTCAAAACCATCGCCAGTTATCATAAAACTGAAAGTTGGAGGATCGGTATCTGTGGGAGGTATTTCTGTATCGCAACTTTGTAAGCAAAAAGCAATTACAACTAAAGTTGAAAAAACAAAACATTTTAATTGGATGCATTGTTTTAAAATAAAATTCTTCATGATTTACGTTTTAGTATTTTCTATTAATGTTTAAGTGAAGAAAAGGTTAACTTAATAACATATAATATTTGAGATATACAATAAGTGCATTAAATCTAAAGCGATAAAGTAATAGCAATTCCCAAAGACAAAGGACTTACAATATCGTCAGGCAACTCTGCTCCTCTGAAACGATATCTTTTATTTGAAAAGTTTATCATCGGCTCAATAGCTAAATGTTTAAATATAAAATAGGAATACCCTATACTAATTCTATGTTTTAAAATGGCAGACAGTTCATCATCTTCAGGTAAAACCGTACTTACATCTTTAGAAAACAAGCCTAGATAACCTTCTGAAAACAAGCCCTTGTAAACATAATAACGTGAAAATAGACCTAACCCAATTGACGATCTTTCAATAGGTATAGCTTCTTCAAAATTAAAATAACCGCTTTCTGTTATATTGATTTCGAGACCAACAGCCAATCGATCAATGGGTATATAGCCAATTTTCACAGCCAACACTTTTGAAACATTCCTATGTTCTGTACTCACAAAATCCGTTTCACTTACACATTCTTTAATGGTATGCCAAGCCAAATTGGGGCTTAAGAAAAAATTCCCTTTTGCTGTTTGTTTTAATGGCTCTTGTCCAAAAGTAATGGCGGATAACATGACTACAAATAATGCAGTTATTGTTTTATTCGGTTTAAACCTTATCATGATTATTTTGTTTTACAAATCTGTTTTTAAGATTTCAATAATCTCTTCATTCCAGTTTCTAGCACTCAGCCAAAAATTAGTACCATCAAAGGCAACACCAGAAATACCATGATTGGGTAATCGGTAACTTTCAATGGCTTTAAAGTTTGGTGAAGTTTGGCATTTATGTAGTCTGTTACCATCAGCTATATATAAATAACCATTTTGATAATCTAATCCTTGGGGTTGAAATTCTAAAGGTACAGTTTGCAAAATCTGTCCTGGAGAAAAAGCTCCATTCGATTTATACTTGTAAAGCTCTTGTTCAGAATGACTAGAAATCCAAAAGAAACTAGGCTCGATAGATGCAATGCCCCTAATCCAACTTCCCAAACCAATAGATTCATAATATTTAGACCCTGTAGTATATAAAAAAGAGGTGAATTTTGAAGAACCTGCGTTACTTTGGAAAAGTTGTTTTAATCCTGAATTTGATTTTTCAATCTCCACGGCATAGGCATTTAAAGTTGTAGGCATAGTTTCATCAACAGCTAACGTATTGGGATTGACTTTTAAAATTTCATCATCATCATTATTCCAACCTAAAATGTGTGTACCGTCAAAAGCAATGTCAACATCCTTTTGCCAAGGTGCCAATCCATCCGCTAAAACAATTAACGGTTTTATCCAGTCATCCAATTCAGGAGCATTGGAATTTCTTGTTAATGATACAATGCTATTATCCGGATTCTGAAAAGAAAGCTCATCATTAACCAATGTATAATTTACAATATATACACCTTGAGCGGCGATACTAATTTCATCATTTGTTAATGTAATATTGGTAGACCATTCATTTTTAAAGCCTAATTCATCTACTGACAAAAAATCAATAGTATTGTTTTCATTTATGTAGACATATTTAGTATTGTCCAATAAAAATTCTCCGCTGGTTACTTCCCATTTTCCTAAGATCAGCTCTTTGTTGGTTGGTAAATCTTCATCATCTCCGTTACGGCAACTAGACATTACTAGTAGTATCAAAAGTAAGCTTGATTTTACAATAATTTTGGTAAATAATTGGTTCACTTTTTTTAAATTCATGTTACTCTTTCTTAATTTTTTCATTTTTTTTGTATTTGCTCTTGATGTCATAGCATAAAAAAGGTTAACCTACTTTCTAGATTTTCACAAACTCTACCCTTCTATTATTAGCTTTACCTTCTGTAGTTTTATTTTCGTCTACAGGTTCAGTTTCTCCTTTACCTTCAGTATTTAGCCTATTACGATCTATTTTAAATTGAGATACTAAGACGTTTTTAACCGATATCGATCGCTTTTTAGATAAAGACAGATTTTGTTGATCATTTCCATCTGCATCCGTATGTCCAATAATGTTTAATTTTAGAGTAGAATCTTGTACTAATGCTTCAGCTATTTGTTTTAAAACCCCGTACGATTCCGGTTTAATTTGGTCAGATCCAGAACTAAACAAAATTCCTGTTGTTGAAAATTTTCCATTTTCTAACAGTTGAGCTCTCAAGTCTAAGCCTCCTTCTGCTATTTTTACATTGGTAATAAAAATTTTATCAATACCATCTCTAACATTTCTTGGATGTAGTTTAAATGAAATGATGTTTTCAGGCACTAATCTAGGCACGTCAACTACTTTATTTTCGTTTACCCACATTCTAAATCTTTTACCATTAATAGCCATTGAAACATGGTTCTTTTGTAAAAGAATTTCCCGTATATCTTTTTCCACAGCGTTACGAATAACACGCTCTCCTCCAACTTTATTTTCGACTATAAAACCAATGCTTATAAATAAACATAGAGGCATTTCAACCTTCGCCATATTCGTTGGGTTGTTAAATAGATTATTATCTTCTAACCATAATTCTAATTTAGCTTGTGAGCTTGTTTTTTTATCAACCACAGTAAGCATATCAAACTCAACGGTATAATCTTCAGGCAATTCAGAAGGTAAATCAGGAATGTAGATAGACTTACCTGCCAGTTTAAACCATTTTTCATTATCAATGGTTACGAGTTCACCAGTACCGTTGGTATTCCATTTTGAGGGGAAATCGCCCATATTGTCTAATGAAAAGTCATCGGTCATCAGTATCTTATCCCCTGGCACAAAATCAAATTTTGAATAAACGCTCAATTCTTCCTTACCCGTGTTAGGATTGTTTTGCAGTTCCGTATTTTCTGAATCTTTTGGTAATGAAAGAATATCCTTATTCCTTTTCTTATTCTTTCTTTTTTTAGTTCCCTTATTCTTGTTAAAAACCGTATCAAATGCTTTCTCTGTTTCTTTCGACGATTTTTCTTCCACTTTTTTTTCTAAAGTTCGCTCTGCTGCTCTCTCCGCTGCTTTTCCTAATTTTTTAAGAAATTGGGCATTTACTGTTGTAGAGAAACAAACGAATACTATTAATAAGCCTAATATTTTTAGTATTTTCATGATTTATTATTTTTTTGAGTTATTCCGATAATTCTACTGAAATCTACTGTCCATCTTCCTGCTTGGCTTCTTTAATTTTCTTTCCTATAGCATTACCCAAAGAATCTTTTTGTTTTTGTGTCAAATCTTTTGCTTGCAAATAATAAAGGTTTCTATATTCTTGTTTTTGATTTTCTGGCAGATCCATTTTCGACAAAAGTTCTAAAAAACTCAACTTTTTCCCTGTTGCTTTTCCATCTAAATTTTCGCCAAAAACATGCGTTAAACGCTGTGCCCCCATATCTAAAAAATTATCATTTTGAACTGTTTTTTTTTCAGAGGCAGTAGTGTCTTTTTTTATTTGAGCATAGCTTGTACCGGTAATACCAATGCTAAGCAGTATTAATAAAATAGGTAGTGTTTTCATTTTACTGTTTTTAAGTATTAATTTTATTATTAATGGCTTCAAATAAAAAAGGTTAACATGCCATTAAAAAAAAGTCATAAAAAAAGCCAAGCTGTAACACTTGGCTTAGTTAAAAAAGTCTTTTTATTTTATGGTTTTGTATGCTTTCTAATTACTATATAATGTATTATAAAACTATGTTTATACTATAATTACTTCTCTCACTATTATTAGACACAATTAATTAATATTTTTCATAAACCCAAGCTCTAGTTTCCTTTCGATTAAAACTTGTGTCAGATGAAAAAGCATATTCTAATTCAGCTGAGACAGGATAATTGTTTTTATCATAAACATAAGAATAGGTTTGAGTAGCCGCATTACCCTCAACACTAATAACTTCCGAAGAAAGGATATTATTTTTACTATAATAATATACTGTCTCATAAGCTGACTGACCACCAATTGCAATATTGTAAATTAGATGAAACAAATTAATTTCACTACTATTTCCAGTTTGTGTCAACACATTGTAATCGGGATTGTTCTTCGTATCATAGGTGTAATTACTAACAGTAACTTGACGATAAGAAGTACCATCATAGCTTTTTTCTTTCAATTGTTGCACTATATTGTTCTTATCATCATAGGCTAGCGTTATTCTTCCATACCCTCGGCCATCAGCTCCTTTTTCAATGATTCTTTTTAATCTCTTGTTCTTGTCATATTCAAATGTAGAAGTTGCGGTACCCAAATCAGCTTTTCCATATTTTGAAACAAAAGACGTTATTAAACTATCCTTATCGTAGGTTATTTCAGTTTCAAGATTGCCTAAACTTGCCGTTTTTTCATTTATAATTTTTGAAATTTGCCCTAGTTCGTTATAGGCATAACTTACCTTACCAATTTGATCAATTCTACTTTCACTATCATAATTAAGCGTAGTATATCCAATACTGGTTAATAGGTTATTATCATTATAACTAAGATCTATCTTATTAGTATTTTCTGCATATGATATTAGCCGAATATTATCACTTTGCTGTCCGTAAATATCACTAATACTCAAATTACTGAGGGTCATCATAAAAAGTACAATATTTTTAAATGTTGATTTCATGCGTTTGTTTTTATTATTAATAACTCTGTAAGTATCATTTATAGCAGTTTATCCTGTAACGTAAAAATAAACTATTTAATAATTTTCGTAAGTCCAAGTTTTGTAACTAGTATTATTTCTATCAGGTTCTTCTGTTACGGTATATTCTATTTCTACAGAAATGGGATAGCTGTTCTCATCATAGACATATTCATAGGTTCTATTAGAAGAACCGCTTGAATAAATGCTGTTAGAAGATAGTAAATTATTTTTACTAGTATAAAACACTGCATCATATGCAATAATATTACCAATTTGTAAGTAACTAATGAATGGAAACACACTAATAACGCTAGAATTACCAGTTTTGGTTAACACATTGTAATTAGGATTTCTTATGTTGTCATAAGTATAATTACTAACCGAATACTCAGTATATGAAATACCATCTAAACTATACTCTATAAGGTATTGAACAATATTATCCTTAGTGTCATAAGTCAAAGTGATTTTATAATACCTAGAAGCGTCAAAATTTTCTTCAATAAGCGTTGTTAATCTATTCTGACTATCATATTCAAAGGTAGTTTTAGATCTGTCAGTAGAATTATAAACCGTATTAAAAGTCGCCATTAGCCCCATATTATTATAAACAATAGTTGTTTCTCTGTTAGATCTAATTACTTTAGAAACCCGACCTTGCCCATTATATTCATATCTAGCTGATCCATTTTGAACAATTTTATTATCTACATTATAAATTATATCACTAGATCCATATCGCGTTAAAAACCCATCTTCATTGTATCTCAGGTCATATTCATTTGCACCTACCGAATATGCTATTAACCTCACACGTTCTTCTATTGGTGCGTCATCATCTTTATTGCAGCTAAAAATTGTTAATACGAGAATTGGAATGATTATATTTTTCACAAAGGTCTTCATAATTAATTTTTTATTTGTTTCTGAATTAATGTTTGGGATTAGAAAAGGTCAATATAATGGTCACTATTATTCTGGATTTTTAAATTTATTTTGACTACTTTCTACTTAATAGGTTACTGTAAAAACATCTTTAGCTATTCCATAATTAGACCCATCGGTCAAAGCTATTTCTTTTCCATTTTCCCATATCTTCACATAAATAGTACTATCACCATCTTCATAGCCTGCAACATATACATCTTCTCCCGCAACATGCACTGCATAAACTTGGGCTTCATTAACTCCATTCGTTAAAGATGTTTCCATTCCATTTTTCCACATTTTGGCCACTGTTTTTGTTTCAGAATCTTCATAACCTACCACATAAACATCGCCATCTGAAACATATACTGACGTTGCTTCTGCTTTGTTTACTCCACTTGTCAAAGACTTTCCTATGCCATTTTTCCACATTTTGGCCACATTTTTAGTGCCGTTTCTTTCATATCCAACAGCATATACATCATTTCCTGAAACATATACTGAAGTAGCTTGTGCATAATTTAAACCATCTGTGAGAGGAATTTCTATACCATTTTTCCAAATCTTGGCCACATCTATAAAATCTTTCTCTTCGAAGCCTGCTACATATATATCATTACCTGAAACATATACTGAAAGAGCTTCTGAAAAATTAGTACCATCAGTTAAAGGCAATTCTATACCATTTTTCCATAATTTAGCATCACCAGATTCATAACCTGCCACATATACATCAGTTCCCGAAACATATACCGATTTAGCTTCTGCATTTTTACTCCCGTCCGTTAAAGAGGTTTCCATACCATTTTTCCATAATTTGGCTGTGGATTTAGGTCCTTCATATACAAAGCCTGCTACATATATATCTCCATTTGAAACAAATATCGAATGAGCTTCTGAAGTACGACTCCCATCTGTTAAAGGTGTGCCAATACCATTTTTCCATATTTTGGCTACAGTTCTTAAACCGTTATCTTCAAAACCTGCAACATAAACATCAGTTGTTTTATTATTTTTTGGTGCGTCATCGTCCTGATTACAACTAAAAAAAGTTATGGCTAAAATTGTAAGGATTATATTTTTTAATATTGTTTTCATAAGTAATTGTATTGCGGATTTGTTTTATTCTATTTATTAAAGTGTTTTTAGTTTTAATCTTCTTTGACACTCCATATTTTACCTGTAACTTCGGTATCGGTATCACCCGTTTTACCTCCAAATATCCATAGGGCATCATTGTAAAATAAAGTTTCATGAGCACCAATCTGTTCCATTGGGTTTAAATCTGAATATTTAGTCCAGTCCAAAAGATTTTCTGAATAATAAATATCATTTGTAAAGGGTTCTGTTGCAGTTCTACCTCCTATAACCCATACTTTACCATTATAAACAGTAGCTGTGTGGCCCAATCTCCCTGGAAAAATTGAACTATTGTTACGTACTAAAGTCCAATTACTTCCATTGGTGCTTTGCCAAATTTCATTGAGTTTATTAGCACCAACATCCTCTCCTCCAATAACATACATTGTATTATTAAATACAACTGCTTTATGCCTTACCCGACCTGAAAATGCATTGGCAGTTTCTTGTGTCCAGTTTTCACCATCAGGTGTTGACCACACTTCTGTGGCATTGGTAACCTCGTTACCCGCTATTACATACATTTTACTATTAAAAACAACCGTAGTGTGATATGCAATTTCACCAAAAGGTGCATTAACTAATGCATTTACCCATAAACTTCCATCCGTAGTGTACCAAATATCACTCAAAAATTCATCATCATTATTTTCGCCACCAATAAGCCATAATCTATCATTAAAAGTAGTTAAGGTATGGCCAGTCCGTCCCTCTCCAACATTGGTAACAGAAACCCATGCCGCTCCATTGTCACTAGACCAAATATCATTACTACTAGTTACATTATTA
Organism: Aureibaculum algae; assembly: GCF_006065315.1. GTDB lineage: Bacteria > Bacteroidota > Bacteroidia > Flavobacteriales > Flavobacteriaceae > Aureibaculum > Aureibaculum algae. The sequence goes on from NZ_CP040749.1 coordinate 3,599,505, forward strand.
GTGTAGTCATTAGCACCACCTGCAGACCATACTTTACTATTGTACAACGCCATAGCATTTCCGAAAAAATTGCCCATTTGATCTTGATTTGTCTCCAAATTAAAAGTTAAACTAAGTTCAGGTAATGTATCTTTTAGATCATCATCTCCATCATCACATGAAGTAAAGCATATTACCATAATTGTTAAAATTAGCATGTTTAAAATAATTTTAACCTTCTTTAAAATTTTCTTAAATGAATTCATAATGTTTATTTTTGTTTAGCTATTAATGTGAGTGGTTTTAAAAGGTTAACATATTCAATTAAAATTTTTGTCTTTATTTTTCCTTCATTAATAGACCGCTTTTTATGTACCTATTAAAAAACGAAGACCGCTTTAACAAGACAAGTAGATCTTAAACCTTACTTAAAGAATAGACTCTAAACTTAGCCATCAATCTTATTTTGTAAAGGAGTTATACACATTATTTTTATTGAAAATTGGTTATTTTTTCGTACAAAAAGTTAAATTAGCCTGAATTAATGTTAACCTTTTTTATCAGCATCCATAAATGGACAAAGAATCAGTGAATAGTACTCTCGAAAAATTGAGAAACGGAGATGAAGCCACTTTTAAGCATATTTATGAAGAAAATCGAGAGAAGTTCTTAAACTTTGCCAAGCGATATAACTTGTCTGAAGATGAAAACATTGATGCATATCAAGATGCTTATGTCATTTTTTACGAAAATGTAATGTCTGGCAAAATACAGAGCTTTACCAGTAGTATTTCTACATATTTATTCAGTATAGGTAAATATTTAATTATGGATAATTTAAAAAAGAACAAAAAGCAAGTGAGTTCTGAATTTAATCTCTCTATGGTAAAAGAAAATGATAGCCTAATGGAAACCATAGAAATTGATGAAGCAACACTTAGTAAAGAGCAACAACTATTGCTGAAATATTTTGATACTTTAGGCAGAAAATGTCAAGAATTATTAACCTTATTTTATTACCGTGGTTTTACCATAAAAGAAATAATGAATACAGAAAGCTACAATAGTGAAAATGTGGTAAAAAGTCAAAAGTCGCGATGCATGAAAACACTTAGAGAACGAATTAAATCAGATCATTTATAATGGACAAAGAAGCATTATTAACCCGCTATTTTTCTGACAGTTTAACGGCTGAAGAACTACAATTATTTAACCAATTGTTAGAAAATGACACCAAATTTAAAGAACAATTTGAATTTGAAAAAGATTTAAAACGTGCCATTAAAGAAAAAGAAAGAATCCAACTAAAAGCAAAGCTACAAGATTTTGAAACTGAATTAAAGCACAAATCAACACCAAAAAACAGCAATTACAAGGCTTGGGCAATTGCCGCATCAATTGCCATATTATTGAGTGTAGGTTGGTTTGGATATGATAATTTTTTTAAGGTAAATTATAACGAATTGTATAGCGAAAATTTTCAGCAATACCCCAATACCAGTTACAGCATAACACGCGGTGATATTGACAACACCATTGAACGACAAGCATTTGTAGCCTATGAAACAGGCAATTATCAAACTGCAGTTGACAATTTTGAAAAATTAGATAGTAGTACTAAAGACTATATCGATTTTTACAAGGCTCAGGCCTATTTAAAATTGAATACTACTGATACCGCCAAGCCCCTATTTAAGAAAGTAATTTCTGACAATGTTGAATTTGTGGCCGAAAGTCATTGGTACCTCGCCTTAATTGCAATTAAAGAAAAAGATAAACAAAGTGCTATTTCTTATTTAGAAAAGCTCATTACGGACTATAATTTTAATAAAGAGAAAGCTAAAGAATTATTAGACAAATTAATATAATTTCTATTTTCGTTTTCGAAAGATAAAGAAGACCACTAAACATAAGAATACACCAACGGCAACTGTCCAAATCCATTTATTTGAACTAACTACAGCTTCTGTATTCCCTGAAATAACAAAACCTGACCAATAATACGGATGAGATAAAGCATTTTCTTTATTCGCTGTCAGAAAGTTTATTTTAGATTTTTGAAGAGCCATATCTTTTGAATTTCCATGAGCCAAATTCTTATAGAAACTATTCATTAATTGGGTGGAAGAAGCATCATTTACTTTCCATAATGTACTCGCAATACTTGAAGCCCCACTATAGAAAAACCCTCTTGTTAAACTCATAAAACCTTCACCTCGCTTAAGATCTCCAATACCCGTTTCACAAGCACTTAAGGTAACTAAATTTGCGTGTAATGACAAATTATACAAATCGCTAACATAAAGCAAATTGTTCTCTTTGCCATCAGGTGTAAACGCCAAATATGAATACTCTGGATTCTCATCATCAAAAATGGCATGAGTAGCCAAATGAACTATTCCATAGTTCGCAATTTGTGATTTAAAATTAAATAACGATGCCCGTTCGTTAACAAAGCTACTGCCATCAAATGAAGTTAAAATATGTCTAATTTCCTCACTATTATGAGGTAACGGCAATAATTTCCCCCTTGAATTATTATCGTTTTCAAAATTTGGAGCAAAAGCTAATACCGAATTGGTATAAACTTCATTTTCTTTTAATTGAATCCATAATGATGCTGAATTTGTATAACTAACACTCTTTTGTTCAATCAAATAGTTAATATCTTCACTACTAGTATTTAAACTCCCAAAAGGAATATAATTTAAAAGTCCATCTGCTATGACAATTAATTTTTCCTTTGCTAATGTTTTGATGATTGGTTGTAATAATAAGCGATACAAGTGATAGGTTTCCGTAGCTAAAATACTGACATCTGATTTAGGATCACTCAACATTTGATAAATGTTTCGTGTATTATCTTCCAGCGTTTTATTATTTTCAATTTTAAAAAAATCTTTGGTGTTTTTTGTAAGGGAAATTATATAAATATGCTTGTCTCCATAAAAATAAGAAACCAACATTTCATCATCTGCCAAATTATTTTGGACTTCCTTTAAACTAACAACTGCTGTATTATATTTAAGATTATAATACGCTTTATAATTTGTTTCAATAGTATTGATCAGACTACGATATTCTTCCTTGGTTGCAAACAAACGATCTTCCAAAGCAATAGAAGAAGCTTTGCTTTTATTAATTTCTTTTTCTAAATAAGTAATTTGTGCCTTTAACTGTTTTTCTATTTCAATCAAATTGTCCGGAACAGTGCCAAAGTTTGTGGCTTTGGCACTCAATAAAGCCTCCATTAGTAAAATACCCTTACTTTTTTCTGAATAATAGAATGCTTTATCAACCAACTCCTTATTAGGATTAGATATATAGGAATTATAAAGTGCGGCAAGCCCAGATTCAAATAAAGGAAAGGCTTCCTCTATCAAAAGTAATTTATCAGTCTCGCTCTTAAAAGAAGGTTTTAAACTATCTAAAGTTTTAATACCAAAATCTACTGTTGAAATTACCTGTTCATTAGAATTTTCTAAATCATAGGCACTGACAACCATCGCTTTATTTTTAAGCATTTTTAGTAACGCCGATTTATTCGCATTCTTTTTAGATAACTGGTTAATACCTTTATTAAAATTATCTACAGCCTTTTTAGGTTCGTTAAAACTAGCGTGCAGTTGACCTATTTTATTGTACAACAACGAAATATCTTCCAAAGAGGTACCCTTAGTCCTTTCTTTTAATGATTCTAACGCAATTTGATATTCTGATAAGGCTTTATTATATTTATTTCCTTTTTGGTAAATCTCTGCCTTTGCTTCATGATATTTATTTACCATGGAATGATCTTCAGACATATTGGATTTCATTAACTCTAAATAATAATTGGCACTATCAAGTTTTGATAAATTAGTATAATTATCAATAATGTGAAACGCTTCCGTAACTAGTCCATTTGTGTTGATCTCATTACTTAAATTATAACGTAATGATTCAATAAAGAATTCGTTGGATCGTAAATGATTGCCTTCATTTTTATAAACTTCGGCTAATAAACTATAATTTCGAAACAATTGTTTTTTATCATTTGGGGTTTTTAAATTTATCCAACGGATATTTTTATTGTAATATTCTTTGGCTAGGTCATACTTACCTTCATTGTTATAAATTTTAGCAACAAACCCATAAGCACTTCTCAGCAAGCCAATATGATTAATGTTTATGAGAGAATCCGGAAGTGCTTCGGTAGTTTTTATTATTTCGCTAAAAGCATTTCTGGCAGGGACATAATCAGTTAATTCATAACTATATATTCCTTTATCTAGCAGTAGTGAATTCTTATATATTAAAGCATTTTCTATAACATCTAGTTCATCTTGATGATTGGAATATATAGAATCAATGCTATTAATATTTTGTTTCATCATTTCCAAATCATAAAAATAAGCGGCACTTCTACTCCAGGCAACCAAAGTTCTCGCACCACTTTTCCAATTGTCAGAATTGATCAATTTTGTAGCTTGGCTTAAGTAAAAATATGCGGAATCTTTGTTTGAATAAAGGTATTTATAAGATCGTTGAGTTAAAGAATCAATTCCTCTATTTTTATCCACTGTTTGTGCAACAAGTTTAATAGAAAAACTTATTACAATTATTAAAAATAAAGAACGAAGCATAGCACATTTTTAATAAATAAAATTTAATATGTAATAAATAACGTATTTATTTCTTTACGAAACAAATACGTTATTAAAAAATTACATCAATTTTCTAGTAAATTACACCTTGAACTTCTAAAGAATTGCCTTCAATAGTTTCCATTCTGATAAATATATCACCTTTAAACTTACCAAAATTCACCTCCTTATATATAATCTTATCTTCATAACCTGGCATTGGTGATAATTCTCCTTTGGAACCGTCAATTAACTCTCCTTTAGTATTATATATACCCACAAATTTAATATTGGAAACTCTTGGTGCCACTATAAATCTTATTCCATCAGGCAAACAAATATTGCCCAGTATACAAGGGTTTGGGGGAATTGGCCAATCAGGTTCAATATCAATACCAACAACACTTTTAACATCATTTAATGATGAATTAAGACTTTGTTCCAACTCTATGGCACTATCAAAAGCTAATTGTGTTTTACTATCTCCTTGTCCCGCATCTAAAATGTTTTGTAAAGAATCTAATTCCACTTGAACATCAGCGATTTTACCTTTATAGTAGTTTGTTTCTATCAGTGCAACATCTACATAATTTTTAGAAGTTAATTCAATTTTCACACCATCCATTGTTCCTCCTTCTGTGCATGAAATTACTAACACCACTAAAAGAAGTAATGTTAATTTTAATCTGTGTTTTTTCATCATTTTAATTTTTTAAGTTAGTATTTTATCATTAATGTTCTTTTCGCATAATGGTTAACATTTTTGTTCTTTTTTCTTTACACAATTTTATGATTTTATAAAAATAGATGAAAAACGATGATGTTCCTTGTAAAAACCCGCCCTTTCTATAAAACGCTTTAAGTTTTAAATTTTTCTCTTTGCGGTTTATTATTTATTTATAAAAAAAGGAGAATCTACCCAAGCTTCTTTTAAAAATTGAAACTGCTCTAAATGAAATTTAGAAGGAGATTCGCCACAGTATCTTTTAAAATCTTTTGAAAAATGAGCAAAATCATAAAAATTAAATAAGGCACTCAAGGTTTTGTAATCATGCTTATTATTGGACTGCATTTCGGCAAATAAATAATTAAACCGAACAATTCGATTGTAGGATGATGGCGTAATACCCACCATTAATTTGAACTTTTTTTGTAAATAGCGTTCGCTGATATTCAGTTGTTCAGCAATTTCTTTTACAGAACAACAACCTTTCCCTTTTTGGAATAAAGTTATCGCGGTATCAACAACACATGATTTGTAAGAACTATTTTTAAGCTGTTTTAGTAATAGGTTTTCAACAAGTTGGACGCGGTCTTCCACTTTATTCTTCGCTTTATAAACAAAAGTAAAGTCCTTCAAAGTATTATTTAATAGAATTCTGGTGTCCATCGGATTATTGACTAAATGGAGCATATCAAATCCGAAGAGCTTATATAATCCTGTAGGATTGAACACTGCACCTGTCAATTCAACAACTTCATCATCTGAAGTTAGCATGTATTTTGCTGTTTGTTGACCAATAGTATAAAATTCATCCGGTGTAATTTCTTTATCATAAATGCTACCTTTAAACCTTCCTGTAAATTGAAAAACCATAAAGCCCGTACCACTTGGCAATGACATTTCCGTAATACCATCCGTATAGTTATTACGCTCCCATTTTATAGAATATAGTTGGGTTATGTAAGGTTTCAGGCTTATATGTGGCTCGTAGGTTGTTAGCATTTTTAAAAGTAGTAAAAAAAATATGTTTTAAATACTAGTTGTTAACTTAAAAAAATTGTTATTCTTTATCAAAGGTTCTTTCAGATAATAACCGAAACGTCTTTCTATGATGGTCTGTTATTCCGAACGTACTAATGGCTAACCGATGCTGTTTTGTAGGATACCCTTTATTTTGTTTCCAATTGTAGTGCGGAAAATCATTGTGAAGTTTTTTCATATATTCATCGCGGTAGGTTTTTGCCAATACTGACGCTGCAGCTATACTCATAAATTTACTATCACCCTTTACAATAGTTTCATGTGGTATTTCTTTATACGGATTGAATTTATTACCATCTACAATTATATATTCAGCTTTTAAGGAGAGTTGATCTATAGCCTGATGCATTGCCAAAATAGAACTCTGTAAAATATTTATTTCATCAATTTTATCTTGCCAAACAAAGCTAACGGCATACGCTAAAGCATTTTCCTCAATGAAGGGTCTTAATTGAACGCGTTGCTTTTCAGTCAACTGCTTTGAATCATTAAGAAAAGAATGTTTAAATTTTTTGGGCAAAATTACGGCGGCTGCCACAACTGGCCCTGCCAAGCAACCTCTACCTGCTTCATCTGTACCTGCTTCTAATGTAAAGCCTGAATAATTTAATTGTAACATATAATAATCCTTCTATAGTTATAGTATAATGTATCAAAAATACCACGAAATTTTGGCAAAATTTTATCAAACAATTATTTTACCTTTGTCGCAATTATAAGTTTATGCAAAAATACTTTTTTTTACTATTAACCCTTTGCTTCAGCTTTGGTATACACTCTCAAATTAACCCTATTAATTCACCAAGAGGAATTAATGGAGAAGATCTTTCAGAAAGAGACTCTGTAAGAGATAATCGTATGATTGATGTGCAACTAAGTGGAAAAACACATTATACCGATTATAAAAAAATTTCTTATGAAGGAGATACCACTTATATTGATACTACCTTAACAATAAATAAAGATTATATATTTAATTTTTTACGTAAAGATAATTTTGAATTATTAGCTTTTCAAAATCAAGGACAAACTTTTAATAGTTTAGGCTATGATTTTTCTGAAGTTTCATTATTTCCTGAAATGGGAAATAGAGCCATGCATTTTAACTATTACGAAATAGAAGACATCAACTATTATAAGGTACCTACTCCCACTTCTGAATTAGCCTACAGAACCGGCTTGGAGCAAGGTCAATTTTTAGATGCACTATTAACTTTTAACACCTCTGAACGTCAAAATATTTCTATTGCTTATAAAGGATTACGTTCCTTAGGAAAATACAGAAGTACTTTAAGTAGCCATGGTAACATGCGTTTTACATATAGTTATCAAACTAAAAATGATGCCTACAATTTAAATGCTCATATAACGGCACAAGACCTATCAAATCAAGATAATGGGGGATTACCAGAGTTATCTTTATCCTATTTTGAAAGTAAAGATCCTAATTTTAGTGATAGAGGTAGATTAGAAACAAATTTTGAAGACGGGTTAAGCTCCTTACGTGGAAATAGGTATTATTTAGATCACAATTATAAAATTTGGCAACGAAATGATACGGTACGTCATAAAAAGAGTTATTTAAAAGTTGGGCATATTTTCAATTACGAACGCAAACATTATTACTTCACACAAACGGCTGCAAATAGTATTTTTGGAGATGCCTTTGATACAAGTATTGCTGATAAATTAAACTATATTACATTAAAAAATGAAGGCTTTGTTGCTTTAAAATCGCCTTTGGTATTGGGTGAACTACAATTTAAAGCAACACATTTTAATTACAATTACAATTATAATAGTGCCGTTTATTTTGGTGATGATTTAGTTCCTTCATCAATAAAAGGGAATTCTGTTTCTATTGGTGGAGCGTGGCAAACCAATTTTAAGAAATTCAACATAAATGTTGAAACCGCAACAACATTATCTGGAGACCTTGTTGGTAATTATTTTAAGGGTTCTGCTGAATATAAGCAAGACAGTCTTTTTACTTTTAAAGGCACATTATTGACAAACAGTAAATCACCAAACTTAAATTTTGAATTAAATCAAAGTAATTATATCAATTTCAATTGGTCTGGAAGCTTAAAAAATGAACGTACAAGGACCTTATTATTCGATTTAAAATCTGATAGAATTTTAAACGCTTCTGCACAAATTACACAAATAGATAATTACGCCTATTTTGGAGACACTGCTACTGTCGGTTTTACTTCTCCTAGTCAGACAGATTTTACTGTAAATTACCTTAAATTAAAAATATCTAAAGAATTACGATTGGGTAAATTTGCATTAGATAATACTATAATGTATCAAAAAGTAGCCCAAGGAAGTTCTGTTTTTAGAGTACCTGAGTTAGTCACTAGAAATACCTTATACTTTGCTGATCATTTATTTAAAGGTGATCCTTTATACCTTCAAACTGGCGTAACATTAAACTATTTTACAAAATATTATGCCAATAGCTATAACCCTGTATTATCAGAATTTTATTTACAAAACGAACAGGAAATTGGTGGTTACCCCGTTTTAGATTTTTTTATAAATGCACAAGTACAACGCACTAGACTTTATCTAAAATTTGAGCACTTTAATTCTAGTTTTAGTAAAACAGCAGATTATTATTCAGCACCAAATTATCCCTATAGAGATTTTGTTATTCGATTTGGTTTGGTTTGGAATTTCTTTATTTGATTTCCTTACCAGCCAGCATTCTAATTTTTATATTGAATGCCGCAAAAATTAATGTCATAAAAGGACTTAACCAATTAAAAATTGCATAGATAAAATACTCACCTACACCAACACCTAAAACACTAGATTGATAAGCTCCACAAGTATTCCATGGTATTAAAACTGAGGTTACCGTACCTGAATCTTCTAAAGTTCTACTTAAATTCTCAGGTGCTAAACCTTTATCTTCATAAGCTTTTTTAAACATTTTTCCAGGTATTACTATGGCTAAATACTGATCTGAAGCTACAATATTTAAACCTAAACAACTTACTACTGTTGCCGAAAATAAGCCAAAAACTGAAGATGCCAAACTTAATAAGGCTTTCGTAATTCTGGCCAATGCACCTATGCCATCCATTACACCACCAAAAACCATAGCACAAATAATTAAAAATATAGTCCATAGCATACCTTCCATACCTCCAGAACTAAATAATTCATTCAATTTTTCATTTGTTGTTACAATTTCAGTATCTACAAACACCGCATTAATAATAGATTGAAAATTACTTTCAGACAAATTACTTAAAATATCTGACTGAAAAATAAAAGCAAAAACAGCAGCTAATAACACCCCTGCACTTAAGGCTATCAAAGGTTTTGTTTTTAATAAAATCAACGTAATTACTGTTAAGGGGACAATAAACAAATAAGGTGATATATGAAAGGTAGATTTTATAGTATCCAATAAATTACTTACGTCTGCATTACCATTAGTTTCTATTGTAGCACTTAGTATTCCAAACACAATTAAAGTTATTATAATTGTCGGTACTGTTGTAATTGACATGTATTTTATATGCGTAAACAAATCTGTGCCTGCCATGGCAGGAGCAAGATTTGTAGTATCACTTAAAGGTGACATTTTATCACCAAAATAAGCTCCTGAAATTACAGCACCAGCAATCATTCCTGTAGGAATTCCCAGTGCAGTACCAATACCAACTAGGGCGATACCTACTGTGGCCGAAGTTGTCCAAGAACTACCAGTTGCTATTGAAATTACCGCAGCGATAACAACCGAAGCTGGTAAAAATATACTGGGACTTAATAATTGAAGGCCATAATACACCATTGCTGGAATAACCCCACTTACCAACCAAGTACCAGCCAAAGCACCAACCAAAAACAAAATCATAATGGGAACAAAAACACTTTTCCAGTTTTCCCAAATTTCGGTAAGCATTATATTTAAAGGAACTTTATTGTAAAAACCCACTATAGCAGCTATACCTCCACCAATGAGCAAAATAAACTGATTTGAATATTCACCCAACCATTCCCCTTCTTTATAAAAAATATTATAGGCTAACAAGGCCATTAATATTAAAACAGGAGTCAAAGCTTCCCAAATATTAAGTTCTTTATTATCTATTATTTTGTTATGTGTAACTTTAGAACTTATATCAATTTCAGAAATATTCTTTTCGTCTTCCATTAGGTTGGTTTTGTACTGTAATATTACGAAAAATACTAAAGACAATAAAAGGGTATTAGCATGTTAAATCCAAAAAGTCAAACTTACTCACTACCAATGAGTTAAAATTTTATTATTATCTTTAATGCAAACTAAACTAATTTATTATGAACTTTTCAAAAAAAAATCACGAACATCAAAAGAGCAATTCTTTAATTGTGAATCAAAAATCTATTATTTATTTTACCCTTGGAATACTTGTAATGAGTACCGTTGCTTTTATTAAAGTTGAAAATAAAACTACCAAAAACACTAAGGTAAAAGCATATATGGAAGTAATAAGCAGCTCTAAGGCGTATACACTTCAAATAGCAGAGGCTATGCCTGCCGATAAATATACATTTAAACCAACGGACTCTGTAAGAAGCTTTGGAGAACAAATGGCTCATATTGCCACTTCGTCAAAATTTTTAATTGCATTATTTGTAAAGGGAGAACCAATGCCAAGTCAAGAAGATTTCGCTGCTGCCGCAAAAATGGAAAAGGATATGGGAACTTCGAAAGAAGCCTGTTTAAAAGCGATTTCCGAATCTTATAATTTGGTTATTTCTACCTTTCAAAACATGAGTGATGAACAATTGGATGAAACATTTGTAGTTCCTTTTGATCCGCAACAACCTGCTTTTGCAAAAGAAAAAGCATTTCAATTTATTGGTGAGCATACAGCACATCATAGAGGGCAAGCATTGGTATCTTTAAGAATGCAAGGCATTAAATCACCTGAATACAAGTTGTATTAAAATTAGGAGACCGTTTGAAATTAAAATTTCAAACGGTCTCTATATGCGGTAATAATCGCCTCTCCAGTTTTTTACTAATTTCTTAATTTCTTTTTCCGATAATTTGTCGGCTACGGCTCTTTTTGCTAAATCTGGAAATTCTTCATCAGAAGCAAAACGAAGACCAATGATTTGACGTGTCGTTAGGTTACTATCTAATGGTTTTCCTGATAAAACAAAATGTCTTAAATTTTCTTCTGCCCTGATAGCCCTATCTTGTGCTTTTAACGCAAAAGTACGAGCAAAAAGCATCGCCAATATTAAAAGAAGAGCAACCATTACTAATAAAGTGGCACTATAAAAATTTTGTTCCGATGATTTTACAACATTAACAATGGTACCAATTAGTACGATTAAAGATAGTGGTATGGCAAAAAAATGATAAACTGGGCTAAAACGAGCGTGGTTTTTATAATTTTGAGAATTCATAAGGGTAACGTTTAGGTGAATTTAATGGTTTTAAACTTAAGAAAATAATTGTATTACATAAAAATACTAAACCTTAATAAAAATCTTTCGCTTATACATAATGTATCCTAAAACTAAATAGAAGGTTATTACCGTTAAAGCATACATTAGTGATGCTAATTTGTCAATTGAAATCCAACTGGTATAAAAGGTTTGATATAACCAGGAATGAATACTTTGGTTCTCCCCTATTTTTATAAGATAGAACGTTTTTGCTATAAAACTTGATAAGAAAAATATGGTAATGGCATTACTTCCTACATATTTAAATATAGTGCCCATTTTTATTTTTTTAACATCTGTCACATAATAAACCAAGGCTAAAATTAGTGTTGCCCAACCACTTGTTACGAGCACAAAACTACTTGACCATAGCGCTTTATTTAACGGAAACCAAAGACTCCATATATACCCAGTGCATAATAAAACAGCAGCGGTAATTAATAAAAATTGCGTTTTCTTGAGTTCTTTGGAAGCCAATACCTTCCCTATTAAAATTCCTATAATAGAGGTAACAATGGCGGGTAACGTACTTAACAAACCTTCTGGATCATAATCATCTTTCCACATATGATTACCCAATACATTTAAATCAATATAGTTTGCCCAATTATTAGAAGCTCTATCAAAAGTGGGTATGGAACCATCAGGTAATGGAACAAAGCCTAAAAACAACCAGTAACCTATTAAAATCAATAGACCAATAGCAAATAACTTCTTCCAATCAAAATTGAGAAATAAAATCGCCGCAATAAAAAACACGACACCTATTCTTTGTAAAACACCAGGAAACCTTAGTGATTCAAAACTTTTAAAAAACGGAAAATAAGGCAAAAACCATCCTAAGAATAAGCCTAAGCCTATTAATTTTAAACTTCTAATGGTTATTTTTTTATAAGTTAACCAAGTATTGGGCTTGTTTTTATACGCGTAAGAAATTGAAATACCAACAATAAATAAAAAGAAAGGAAAAACCAAATCAGTTGGTGTCAATCCATGCCATTCTGCATGCATAAGTGGTGGATAAATACTCCCCCAACTTCCTGGATTATTCACCATAATCATAGCAACTATGGTTAAACCCCTTAGAATATCTACAGATTCAACTCTATTTTTCATGATTTAAAAAGTTATAATTATTTCTTTTTAAAACCTAGTTTATGCCCCCAAACAGCATAATACAAAATGATTATATAACAAGGTAAAAGAATCCAATAACTACTATTCGCAGAACTCGCCATTGCTTCAGCTTCAGAAATACCACTAGCAATCAATTCATGTTTACCAGAATCTACCAATCTACCATATAATGGAGGAATGATTGCCCCCCCGGAAATAGCCATAACTAATAAAGCGGAAGCCGTTTTTGTAAATTTACCTAAACCATGTAATGTTAATGGCCAAACTGCTGGCCAAACCAATGCATTGGCAATACCTAAAGCCGCTACAAACAATACAGATGTAAAACCAGTAGTTAATAAAATACAAACAGAAAAGATAACACCAAGTACAGCACTAATTCTTAAGGCAAGGCCTTGACTTAAATATTTGGGTATCAAAAATACACCTAATGCGTACATAAATACCATTGCTCCCAAAGTAAATGAAGTGAATTTACTAGCCTCATCAGCTGGAATACCAAGTGATAAGCCATAGGCAATTATAGAATCACCAGCAATTACTTCTGCACCTACATAAACAAACAAAGTTAAGACTCCCAACCATAAATGTGGGAATTGAAAAATACTAGTTTTTGCTGTTTCTCCTTCTGCAACTTCCTCATCATGATCACCCTCTAATTCTGGTAATGGGGCTCTTAAAACTAATAATCCAAAAAGAAATAACACGACTGCCATAATTATATATGGTACCACAACACTATTAGCCATAGTATCTAAAAGTTGCATCTTTTCATCAGACGAAACAGTACTCACTTTATCTTTTATATCATCAATACCCGATAATAGTAATGCTCCAAAAACTATTGACCCTAAAGATCCTGCCACTTTATTTGCAATTCCCATCATTGCAATCCGTTTTGCTCCACTCTCAATAGGTCCTAATATCGTTATATATGGGTTTGCTGCAGTCTGTAATAAAGTCATCCCTGTACCTTGAATAAAGATACCTGCTAAAAACATCCAATAGGTTCTGGCTTCAGCCGCGGGTATAAACACCAACGCTCCAACAGCCATTAATATTAAACCAATGGACATCCCCTTTTTATATCCTACTTTTTTTAATAAATAAGATGATGGTAAAGCCATTACTACAAAGGCGATATAAGAAGCTGATGCAACTAAATACGATTGTGTATCTGTTAACTCATTAATAGTTTTCATAAACGGAATTAAAACTCCATTTATCCAAGTTACAAATCCGAAAATGAAGAACATAGCTCCAATAATCAGCATTGGTATTAAGTTACTGTTGCTTTTAGTAGGGGTTGTCATAAATTATAAATTATAGGTTGATTTTTAAAAGACGGTAATGTACTAAAATTATTGAATATTTCGTATAATTTTCTACAATTGACTATACAACAACGTCAAACAAGATATTAGAACCTACCAATACAATAACCCCATTAATGTAATGACCAAATTTAAAATCAGTTACTTAATTTAACTACAGCTTTTAAAACTCGATATTCTAGTTTATTACAAACCAAGTATATCCATTTGCCGGAATTTTTACACTTAAATCAACCTCGTAATTTCGATTCAACTCGTATTTTTTACCTTTTTTCTTTCCTTTTTCTGCAATAGTGGCAAATTCTGTTAGACCGGTGTAGTATAATGGTACTTTTATAACTTCGTCTATAGTGTTTTCTGTAGGATTAAATAACATAACAAAGCCTTTTTCAGAGTTATCAGGATTGGCATGCATAAATCCATCCCACGACCTTCCATCTGGTCTTCTTAAATGGATAATATCTGAATTTAGAATTTCTCTATATTTTTTATAATGATCTATTTGTTCAATAACAAGCTCTTTTGTTTTTTCTGTATCGTATAAACGTGGGCCGCGATAACACGCTTGTACACCAGCACCATAATTCTGAACCATATGTTTTTCATAATCGAGTAAATGTTTGCTCAACGGCTCTAAAGTAGCTTCTTTTCCTCCTCCATGATATTCAGTCAACGGTACAAATGTCCATGCCATTGACGGTGTTTTTTCCCAAGTACCATCATAAATATTTTGTCGACCTAACATAATTTGCTGCTCTCTTGGTAACGACCAATTTACTTCTCGATACCCAATACCACATTTATTTGAACCGTTTAAATAATAAAAATCAGGAGCATTTAAATAAATTCTTTTATCCTTTAGCCAATGATAAAAATCAGTGGTCATTTTCCATTGTTCCCACTGTGAATCTTCATAACCTTTATGATGTTTATGATTTGTAGAAGCACAAAAATCACCAGGATATGGACCGTCATGTTCTAGTAAATCAAATCCCGTTTTATCTAAAAAGTACTTCAATTTTTCAATATAACTTTCTCCCCATTCACTTGCCAAACAAGGGGCATTTCCAAATTTTGCTCCGCCCGGCTTTCCTGTTTTTTTATCAATTACATCAACGGCATCACTTATTCTCCTGCTTGAAAAAAGTGAATAACCTCCCAATTCAATCCCTTTACCATGTGCATAATCTGCTAGGTTTTTAAATTTTTGAATATTTACAGCAGTTGTATCTTCCATATTTAAACCACTTCCAAAACTTAAAATAACCATTTCGTAACCGGTTTCTTTACATTGATCTATAGCAGAAACAACTTCTGTTGAATCTGTACTTGTTAAATGCATAAAAATTGGATTCTCAGTTGACCATGGAGCCAATAAACGATACATTTTTCGTTTACTTAACGAATTCCGTTCTCTGTCCGTGCCATCTAATAAGAGTTCGTAAGTATGGAAACTTTCAAAAGTTTCCTTTGGCTGTAAGAGTTTGTTCGGACCAACTTTCAATTTACTTTCAAGTAAACACGGCGTTTCCAAGTTCCAATTTACTTGCGAAGTATACTCGGGATCTTTTTCATAAAAAATAGTATGGTTGGCTGAACTTGCTGAAAATCCACCAAAAGCGTAATCACTTTCTACATGCATGTTTGGACGTAACCATTGCTCAGGTTTATCTACAGCATTTTCTGGTTCAGGAAAAGCCAACATTTCGTTTTTAAATCCATCTACAGTAACCGCTTTATCACTATTATTCTCAATAGTAATCCATTTAGAAATTAATGGAGCCCCATTATAAATTTCGTAATGTACAAATACTTTAATTTTTTTTAAATCAGGTGATTTATGTTTAAACTCCAATACAATTTCTCTACCTGTAGCAAATCCTTTGGTAGCTAAATTAAACTCTTTATTCTTACTCCATTTTATTTTTCTATCAATTGGATTATTGGTATAATTTTTAAACTGAAAAGCAGATTCATCAGTCTCTAAATCATCAATCCATTCATTTTTTAAATAACCGTGTTCTTTAAGTCCGGTTAAACCACCTACCGCATATACCTTACCATCAATTGTAACTTCTGCTTCTGGTTTAATGCTTCTTAACATATTTTCACCAGTAACATCATTCCGAAATTCAACCGTAGCTGCATTAGGACTCATTCTTATTTTTCTGGTTATCAGACCGTTAGCCAACACAATATCTTTGCCCTTATTAAAAACTTGAGCTTCATAAACTGTATTATCAATTAGCCAATCATTAGCTTTTTCAGCTATGAATGTAAAACTTAGAATTAAGGTTATACTGAGTAGAGCGACTATTTTAAGGAATGGTTTCATTTTTATTTGGTTGTTGAATTAAAGTATTTAATACATAACGTACAGTATATCTATTTGTTTTAATTAGTTTAAAACCTCAGCAGGATAAGGGATCTGTTTTCCATTTTTTTTATCTGCGGGGATTTGAGCTTTTACTTCTTTTAAATAATTTGTCAAAATTATTGCCAATGCTTTCGCTTTTTCAGGATTTATCTCAGCTAAGTTATTTAGTTCTCCAATATCTTTACTAAGATTATACAATTCTAATTTCTGATTTTCATAAAAATAAATTAATTTCCAATCACCTAGACGAACTGCACTACTGGAACCAATTCCAGGACCTGATGCTCCCCAAAAATTTGGATAATGCCAAAATAATGGACGTTCATTTGTTTTAGGACTTTCTCCAATTAAAATTGGCACAAAACTCTGCCCATCTACTTTTTGAATTGTTTTAGGGGTTTCAATTCCTGCCATTTCAAGAATGGTAGGATAAAAATCTTCAATAATTACATAATTATCTGTATTAGATTTCTCATTCACTTTTCCTGGCCATTTCACTAACATTGGTTCTCGTATACCTCCTTCATAAGCAGAGCCTTTACCACTATTAAGTGGTTTATTATGGATGTGTTTTTTGCCACCACGGGCAACAGCACTTAATCCTCCATTATCTGACATAAATAATATTATGGTATTATCTGCTATGTTTTTTTCATCAATAAAATCCATAATATCTCCTAAACTTTTATCCATACCTTCAATCATTGAGGCATATTTAGCTTCTGTAGAATCGACACCTTTATCATAATATTTCTGAACAAACCTATCGTCTCCCATAATTGGAGAATGCACTGCATAATGTGACATATATAAAAAAAATGGATTTTTATTTTGCACTGCGGTATCAATGGCTTTAAGAGCTTCTAAGGTAATAGCTTCTGATAAATAAATATCTTTACCATGGTATTGCTCTAATCCAGGTACAGCCCATACTTCTTGACCTTTTTTACCATTGCCAAAATTTTCCATTCCATAATAACTTGCAGGTGCTCCTGCTGCATGTCCTGCAATATTTACATCAAAACCTAAGTTCAATGGATTTTCTCCTGGTGTACCAATTGCACCTAAGTGTGCCTTTCCTGAATGAATTGTATAATAACCCGCATCATTTAATACCTGTGGCAATGGTGTGGCATAAATCGCATTTTCATCTCCTGCTACCGGACTCATACCATTTACATTCCAATTTGGGAATGACAATGTTTTATGATTTGATTCCATAGGTTGTAAAGCGTCTTTATTTAAAGTCCAATTGGTAACTTGATGCTTAGCAGCATTCATACCGGTCATTAAACTTATCCGCGTTGGTGAACAGACCGCAGTGGCATAGGCTTGCGTAAATTTCATTCCTTCATTTGCCAATCGTTCCATGTTTGGTGTATGATACAAATCATTAAAAGGTGTGCGTTTATCCCAAAACGGTACGGACGTGTCTTGCCACCCCATATCATCTACTAAAAAAAGTACAATGTTGGGAGGTGTCGATAAATCCTGTGAAGTGGTTTTTGTGTTTTTTTGACAATTTAAAACTACAAATAATAAAATAACGAACAGTAGACATTTGGTTCTCATACAATGTTTCATACTATTATTCTTTTAATTACTTTCTATTACCGCTCCATCTTCACGATACAAATCAACCTTACCATCTAATAAAACAGCAATTACAGTCATCTCATCATCTAACACATACTCAGGAACTTGAATATACTTAATACCTGGATAATGACTCCAATATACGCTGCCAACAACTTTATGAGAAAGTTTAGTACCATTACCGACTACCCATATGCGGTTAATTTTATTCTTTAGTCCTCTAATAACAACTTCTCCTTTGGGATCTCCTTTCACAAATAAATACAACATTGTTTTATCTTTTGATAAGGTAGATGGCCCATAAAAATGTTCTTTAGGAATCCCTGCCACGGTACCGTAAATAGCTTCTTTATGTTTACTAGTCCATTTACCCAATCCTTCCAACACCTCAACTTGTTCTTTTGGAATTGAACCATCTCCTTTAGGACCAATATCTAATAATAAATTACCTCCATTGCCAATAACATCAGCGAAAATTCCGATAATTTGGTTGGTAGTTTTATAATTGTGATCATTCTTTTGATACCCCCAAGAATCATTTATAGTCATACATAATTCCCAATACTTACTTTTGGGTCTAGTTATAGGCATACCTTGTTCTGGAGTCGCATAATCTCCATGTTCGCGTAAACGAGAATTCAAAATTGTATTTGGGTTTTTATCCAACAACATCTTTCTAACTTGCGGAGCTTGCCATTCTTCCGAATTATGTTCCCAATCACCATCAAACCAATATAAATCTGGATTATAATTGTCAGAAAGTTCTTTTAATTGACCTTGGTAATAGTTCAAGAATTTTTTCCATCTTTTTGGTTCATCTTGAATTTTATAGCGAATAGAATCTCTAGTGAAATTTGTATAATCATTATAAGTCCAATCGGGTAACGAATAATAAATACCAACTTTAAGGTCATTTTTTCTTAGTGCAGTTACAAATGGTGTCAATACATCTTTTTTTGATGTAGCGGCATCCACAGAATTAAAATTTCCATATTTTGTATCCCATAAAGCAAAACCATCATGATGTTTTGAAGTAATTACAGAATACTTTGCACCACTATTTTTAATTAATTTGGCCCATGCTTCAGGATTATAATCTTTAGCTGTAAATCCTTTTGTTTGCTTCAAATAATTTTTATGTGAAATATAACCGTTATAAAATGACCAAGATTCATCAATTCCATTTACAGCATATAATCCCCAATGTATAAAAACACCCAATTTGGCATCTTTAAACCATTGCATTTTTTCCTGCTCAACTTTTAATGAATCAACACTCTGAGACCAAGAAAACATTGTGGATAATAAAAATACAAAAATTACAGACTTTTTCATTACCTCTTTAATTCTATTATATTTCTTCAAGACTTTCATTTAACGATGTTTTTTTATTTTTTATTAATTGAATTTCAACTTCCTTATTACTATATTTAATTTTCACCAATTTATCCATCAATGGCACCAAGTGTAATTGTTTTAATAAACCATCTTCCCACACGATATCGACTTTAATATTACCTCTTGCCTTTAACCCTGTAATAGTACCTTTTTTCCAATTATTAGGTAGTGATGGTAATATCCTTAAAAACCCTTCATGAGATTGTAATAAACATTCTGCAACACCTGCCGTATAGCCAAAATTTCCATCAATTTGAAATGGAGGGTGCTCATCGAAGAAATTATCAGCAACTGAAATCTGCATAAATTTTGTAATATTTTCTTCGGCAGATTTGGCATTTAATAATCTCGCATTCATATTAATCATCCATGCTCTACTCCAACCCGTACCTGCCCCACCATGCTCTAATCGATAATCTATTGTTTTTTGAGCCGCAGCAAAGGCTTCTTTTGTTTGTGATGTTATATCATCACCTGGATGCAATCCATATAAATGCGACATGTGTCTATGTCCTTTTTCAGGTTCTTCATAAGGTTCATTCCATTCTAAGATTCTACCATCTTCACCAACAACAACACCTGGATGTAAGTTTTCTCTCTTTGCTTTTACCTCTTTCACAAAATCATCATTGATTCCTAAAATCTTTGCTGCTGCCATTGTGTTGTCAAAAACTTCTCCAATAATTTGATGTCCCATAGCACTACCAAAAGATATTGCAGCTGGTTTACCATCTGATGCTAAATATGAATTTTCAGGTGATGAATCTGGGCTAGAAACCCAAGTCTTTGATTTTTCATCCCATACCAACCAATCTAAATAAAATTCAGATAAGCTTTTCAACGTAGGATAGGCTCTTTTTTCTAAAAACTCTTTATCTTCTGTAAATTGATAATGCTCCCAATAATGTTGGCCTGACCATCCACCTCCGTGAATCCAAGCCCCCCAATAAGCCCTTTCTGCACGCATCCATGGTGTAGCCCATAAATCTGTAGCATGATGAGCAACTGTACCTCTTTCAATACCATATTGCTCTTTTGCGGTAATCCTTCCTCTATCAAATACTTTATCTAAAAAATTAAAAAATGGAGTATGCAATTCACTTAAATTAGTTACCTCAGCCGGCCAATAATTCATTTGTAAATTAATGTTTAAATGATAATCTGCATTCCAAGGAGCTTGTATATGTTCATTCCATAACCCTTGTAAATTTGCGGGATTTGTTCCTTCACGTGAAGAAGCTATCAACAAATAGCGTCCGTACTTAAATAACTTAGCCGCTAAATCTGGATCGTCATTACCCTCTTTTATACGTTTTAAACGTACATCAGTAGGTAAACTATCTAAACTCGCATCACCCAGATTAAAATCAACTCTATTGTATAGTTCCTGATAATCCTTTATATGAGTATCAAGTAATTCCTTAATCGATTTTTCAGTAACGTCTGTTAGAGTTTTAGTATTTTCAGTCTCATAATCATCATGATAAAAAGAAGTATTTGCTACTACATATAGGGTAGCCTGCTTAACATTTTTTAATTCTAAAATTCCATCTTTTGCAATTACTTCACCAGAATTATTATTTACTTTTAAGCGTGTTTCAAACTTAACACCATAATCAATTGGAAATGGTTCTGAAAACTTTTTACCGCCATATTGAGTTACCATTCCTTTCATACTAATTTCATTTTCTGAAGAGTTTGAAACCGAAACTGTTTTATGACCATTATCTTCTGGACGATCCATCCTTAAGGTAAAGCTTAAACCTTCTGGATTATTAGTTTCTAATGTTATAATGAGCACATCATCTGGGTTTGAAGCAAAAACTTTTTGAGTAACTTGATGTCCATTTGAATTATAAACAGTTTTAGCAATAGCATTATCAAAATCTAAAGATCTCTTATAATTGGTTACTTCGTTTTCTCCTTCAAAATCAATAAACAAATCGCCCATAGTTTGGTGCGACCTTAAAACTGATTTATACGAAAACTTTTCTATTATTAGTTGATCAACTTCATGAGCTTTTCCTGCTGCCAAAAGTTCACGAATTTGCTCTAAATCATCCTTATTCCCTTTCGAATTACCCCAGTCTGGACCACCTGGCCAAAGTGAATCTTCGTTAAGTTGAATACGTTCATGCTTGGGGTCACCAAACACCATAGCTCCTAAACGACCATTACCAATTGGTAAAGCTTCCATCCATTTGGTAGCAGGTTGGGCATACCAAATTTCTGTTATGGGTTGCTGTACCTCTTCCTTTTGACATGAGTTTAAAGTAAAAAATACAAAAAGTACTATTAAAATTTTGGTTGGTTTTCTCATCTTGTTATTTTAGTTTTATTTCCCAATAATCTGTTCTAAAGGCAGACGCGGGTAAATTTTCTTTATTGAAAAGGTTTGGTAAAGCCCCGTTCGTAAATGCAAACCTAACAGCAACTGGCTTTTTTACCGCTTTTGCTGAAACGACCACGGTTTTACCTACTACTTTAGCCTTGGCTGGATAAAATTTTTGGTCATCACCTGCAATATAAAATTCGTTTAATTCCTTTCCTTTTTTTACTAAACCATTATCAGCATAATCAAAATTCAATATAATTTTCTTCTTTTTGATTTCCATTGATTTATAAATAGGTCCACTATATACTAAATCTGATTTACCATAATCTTTTGCTAACGCCCATAAGGCTAATCGCAAACCCACATCTTGCTTATTAATGGGATGAATATTTTCTAAATTACCTATATCATTTGTAACGACCATACCTGTCTTAGGTATTTCTAACATGGTTTGTAATTGAGCATCTCTGACCACCGCAGCATCCACACCTTGTAGGTCGTCATATTTATAAGGTGCAATTTGTACATAATAAAAAGGAAACACCTTACCAAATGCTTTTCTCCAAGAGTCAATTAATAAAGGAAATGATTTATAATAGGATACTGCATTTTCTCGATTAGATTCTCCTTGATACCATATAACACCTGCTATATTAAAATTTAAAAGTGGGTATATCATGGCATTATATGCGAGTCCGGTTTCATTTGGCCACCACGCTCTTGGTGTAATTTTTTTTGCAGTCTCTTGTAGTGACTTATTACCGTTCATCATTTGTTCTGGTATCCAAGTTTCAATAGGGGTACCTCCCCAATTACTACTTATTAATCCTACAGGAATACCCAACTCCTTATGTAATTTCCTACCAAATAAATAAGCAATTGAACTGAAATTCTTCATGGTTTCAGGACTACAAACAAACCACTTCCCTTTCGTGTTTTCTTGAGGTGTATTCGCAATATGCTTAGACACTTGAAAAAACCGAATTTCTGGATAATTAGCATTCTTAATTTCTTCTTCTGCATTAACAAGGCCTTGAGCCGGCGTCCACTCCATATTCGATTGTCCAGAACCCAACCAAACTTCACCAATGAGCACATTTTTAATACTAATTTCTTCGTGACCTTGTATCGTTATAGTATAAATTCCTCCTGCTTTAGGCGTGGTTAATTTTCCTTGCCATTTTCCTTGATAGGCTTTAATTTCTACGGAAATATTATTCCAAGAAGGCGTAATGGTTATTTTTTCATTGGTATTAGTAGTCCACCCCCAAAAGGTAACTTCAGATTCTTGCTGCAAAACCATATTATCAGATAAGATAGAGGGTAGCCAAATCTCTGCAAATGCCTGATTAAAAAAGAAGATGGCAATTATTAATAATATACTTTTTTTCATGTGTCTATTTTTAGAGTTTTAATTTAGTTATCTGTTCATTATTTTTATTATTGAAACTATGTTATTCTGTAAGCACTCCTATTTCAGCAACAGACATTTTCCCGTCATTGTCAACACTTTTAATCCCTTTTAGCTTAATATAGCGACCTTTAGATGATTGAAATTTTATAATCTGTTCAATGGGGTTGTTTTTAATATTTCCAAACTCTCCAATAGATACAGACGTCCATGTTTTATTATTTTCACTTACTAAAAACTCATAATGAGAAATGATTCCAGCCGGCCAACGCCCTTGCATTGGCATATATGTAAAGCCTGACAAATTGTACACGTTACCTAAATCTATAATTATTTCATTTGGTTCACTACTATTTGTATCGCAGACCCAAGAGGTCATGTAACTATCATCAATCATCCTCGTAGCCTCTTCTATCTTACCTGAAGACACTTTTAAAACCTTCCAATTCTTTTTACTAATATCAAAATAGACTTGCTTTTCTGAAGTCCTTTCTTTATTTTCTGGATTATAACCAATCACTTTAAGCTGAGTAGGCTGATCAACAAAAAAGGCATCAGTATACTTTAATGAAGAGGTATCTGGCTCTGAACCATCTGTTGTATAATAAATTTCAATATTTTTATCCGCTACTTTCATTGTTATTGTGCCTTCCTTATCTCTAGTAACAATAGGTTCAGTTAATAAATGTGGAGCTTTATACAATTCTATATTTGAAATAGCTAATGCTGCTTTTCCTTTAATATTCACCTTTATTTTTGAGGCCTTAACCACATTAAACCTTAAAATACGCTTATCTCCAATAGTGGTTTGCGTATCTATTACTTTCCAAACGCCATCCACTTCTGCTTCTACAGTAAATTTACTTACACGCTGTCCTAAGGGTATGTATTCTTCTAATAAAATTCTATTAATTTCGGTAGGCTTATTAAAAGACAATGTAATCGATGCTTCTGTAATTGAATCGTTAGTTGACCAATACGTTTCATCATTATCATCATTCACATTTTCAGGCTTATACATTGAATTGTCCCCTCTTACATTTGTAGCTCTTACATTTAAATTTTTAGCTAAATTCTCAGAAAAATCTTTAGTAATTTGCTCTTTTAGGGCCATCAATTGCCTCACATCATTTTCATGAACCAAGCCCCTAGTGTCAACAGGTAAATTCATAAGCAACGAAGCATTTCTCCCCACAGATTCGTAATAAATTTTAACCAAATGTTCTAATGACTTAACTTGAGTATCTTCAGATTTATGATAATACCAACCTGGTCTAATAGACACATCACATTCTGCAGGTACCCAATGGGTTCCGTCTTCATGGCCTGAACGCAATTCTTTATATTTCTGATATCCTGGATAAACTTCATCTCTTCTAAGTAAACTCCAATTGGTTTCATTTGCCCATCCTTCTTCGTTACCTACCCAACGAACGCCGGGACCACCATCTCCAAAAATAACAGCATTAGGCTGTAACTCTCTTACAATTTCAACGGCTTTATCCCATTGGTAATAGGTTTTATTATCTATTTTTCGAGTTTCATTTGCTCCCCCGTAATACCCAGAACCTCCATTAGCACCATCAAACCAAACTTCAAATATGTCACCATAATTTGTCAATAATTCTCGTAATTGATTATGAAAATACGTAACATATTCTGGTTTTCCGTATTGCTCATGGTTTCTATCCCATGGTGATAAATACACGCCTAACTTTAAACCAAATTCTTTACAAGCTTCTGATAAATCTTTAAGAACATCACCTTTTCCATTTTTCCATGGAGAGTTTTTAACGGAATGCTCTGTATATTCTGATGGCCATAGGCAAAACCCGTCATGGTGTTTAGCTGTAATTATAACTCCTTTCATTCCAGCATCTTTAATTGTTTTTGCCCATTGTCTAGCATCCAATTCTGTTGGATTGAACTGTTCTGGTTTTTCGCTTCCATCTCCCCACTCCATATTGGTAAACGTATTCATATTAAAATGAATAAACGCATAATATTCCATCCCGTGCCATTGTAATTGTCGTTGCGACGGTATTGGTCCAAATGGTTCTGGTGGTGCTACTTTTGGAGCACAAGAAATTATACTACTTAATGCTAGAACAACTACTATTTTTATACTTAATTTCATTTCTCAGATCTTCTTTATATTTTGATTTACGAAAATTCTTTTGAACATCGTCCGTTTCAGATATGTTTTAATTTTCCTCCAAAAGCTGTTCATATTTTTCTTTAATAAATTTACCCCAAACAGCATAACCTTCAGGTTTTAAATGTATACCATCTCCAGAATAGTAATCTTCATTTAAAAACCCTTTTTCATCAATGAATAATGAAATAAGATTGTAGTACTTTACATTGTCTGGCGTTTTAAACGCACTTAACAATTTATGAACTGAATTATATTTTTGTCGTGACTTTTGGGTAGGATCTATTCCCGTTGGTAGCGGCCCTAACATGATAATTTTTGAATTTTTGAATTTTACACGCGTAAGTGTTATCAATTTTTCTATGCCTTCAAAAATTTCCAAAGCACTATTATCTCTAAAGTTGTTGACACCAATTGTTACTACCACCATTTTTGGATTTGCATTTTCATAATTTCCTTTTTCAATTCGCCATAAAACATGTTGCGTTCTATCACCAGAAATACCAGCATTCATCCAAGTAATATCTTTAAAGTATTTTTTAGCTGCTTCTGTACCGGCATTACTATTTATATAATTTCTATTACCACTACTCCCCCAACTTTGCGTAATAGAGTTACCAATAAGTAGTACATCGATATTTTTAAGTGTTTGAACTACAGAATCAATATCATGAGTTTGTGCCCACCAATCGGTACCATTAGTACACCCTGCAGCTGAACGATATTCAGCAGAAGGTGATGGTATCGTAGCAAAATTTACTTTTTGATCTGTAGCTCGCAACATAAAATCAACAATAGGTGTAGGGTTTTGTAAGCTATGCGGATGATGACCAGTATTTGGTTTATGAATTACTTCAATGTCACCTGAAAACTGCTTAATTTTCTTCTCAAATAGCGTTGTATTTTCTGAAATCAGGACTACTTTATCTGCATCACCTACCACATGTAGTATTGGATACCCACCTTTTACTATTTTTTTTACTTTGTGTATCGGGTTGTCTTTAAACTTCTCTAGTTTCTTTTCATTTTTCAACTTATACACCTTCTTAAAACGCCCCCAGTCTCCCTTACTTAATTTACCTTGGCCCATTCCTCCTGGCCAACTCTTACCATCTAAAACTGGGGCATCAGCGTATATACCAGCAATTTTTTTAGGGTTTTTTGCAGCCCAATTGTAAATTATCAATCCACCTCGACTCATGCCTTCTAGAACCACTTTTTTAGACAAACCTGAACTTGTCATTAATTTATAAAAATTATCCCACCGCTTCAATGCTAATTTACTACCATAAAGACTACTAACATCGCAATAGGCAATATGAAAACCTCTTTCTAATAATGCAATATCAGTTTGCGGTTCATGTCCCCAGAATCTTGCACGTAAAACCCAAGGGTTTCCTTTTGCCACTTTTTTGGGTACAACAATTTTACATTGCGTACTGTCAATTTTAAAGTTTAACAAAGAATAGCCATTAAAATTTTCGCTTTTTTCAATGGTAATATCTTTATCTTCGAAAAAGTTTATCGACTTCTTATGCTCTTGATGAATTACTTCATACAATCTTTTAGCTATAATGGTTTGACCTAATCCAGAGGGATGAATTCCATCCGGCAATAAATCCTTTTTGTCCACAAACAAATGATATAAATCTATAACCTCAACATTCGCATTAAATGCCACTGACTGCGTCAAAGGAATAATTTTATTTTTTATTACAGGATTCCAAATTTTGGCAGTATCTACTGTAAAAGCTGGTACTGGAAGCAACAAAACTATCCGTATTTTATCATTTATGTTTTTAAATGATTGAATCAAATCTTGATAATCCTTTTCAAATTCACCTAAATAAACCCTGTTTCCAAGCTTACTATCATTGGTACCCAACTTCATAAATACAATATCAGGAATAAAATTAAGAGCTTCCTTATAAGCTTTAGTCTCAGTATATGGGTGATTGCCTTTGTTCAAAAGCGTTCTACCACTAACACCAAAATTTTTCACCTCATATTTATCACCTAACAATTCCTGTAACTGAGCGGGGTATGAGTTTTTTTCACGATTAACGACTCCAGCCCCATAAGTAATACTATTACCGACGCAAGCAATTTTTATAGGTTCTTGGGCTATTAACCCAACAGAAAAAGTTAAGAGAAAAAGAATTAAAAGTTTACTTGTTCTTTTCATGAAATATTTTTATAAATTATTGATAAGTCTAATTGATCGCCCATTTGTTTCTGTAACTCCATTAATTCTACAAAAAGGGTTTTTATTTTTTCTTTACTCTGAGGCTCTGCTGCTATATCTTTCAACTCTTGTGGATCTTCTTTTAAGTTATATAATAGAATTTTCTCGCTTTTAGGATAAACGATTAATTTATAACCATCCCTTCTAATCATTCTTTGAGATTTTTTCTCGTACGTTCCATAAATAGCATCATAACTACCCTTAGAATCAGTACCATCAATTTGATTTGTTAAACTATTAAACTCAACATATTTTGGTTTTTCAATTCCTGCCAACTCAAGTGTTGTGGCCATTACATCTTGCATATAAACATCGGTAGCTATTTTTTTACCTTTTGGAATATTGGGTCCTACAATCATTAAAGGAACCCGCATACTATGATCATACATATTCTGCTTTCCAATAAGTCCATGTTCACCCACTGACAAACCATGATCAGAACTGAAAAATATGTACGTATTTTCCATAAGACCTTGTTTTTCTAAGGTATTAATTATGTCCTTTAACTGATCGTCCAAATGGGTTGTTAATGCATAATATTCCTGCCTATTTACTTTTACGGAATATTCGGTTCTAGGAAAAGGAGCCAATTTTTCATCTCTCAGGTTTTTCCCAGCTCCCATGGTTTCGGCATAAGGATACATGGGCATAAAACTGTCAGGAATAGCGATACTATCCAACGGATACATATCTACATATTTCTTCGGAGATTGACGTGGATCATGTGGAGCGTTGAACGCGATATACATAAAAAATGGTTTTTCTTTGGTTGCCGCACTGTCAATAAAAGACACCGCATCATCTTTTATCATTTCGCTCCAATGTTTGCCTCCTTTCCAATACCCACCAAATTCTCTTTTCCATGGTTTCCATAGCGTGTCATTCTCATTTTGTGGTCGATTATATCCTTCAGGACTATCACCAGGCATGCCGGGAAGAACATGACCTACATGGTTAAAAATGGAATCTGCTTTAGCTGAAATATGCCATTTTCCAGTTGCGTAAGTTTCATAACCAGCATTCTCCATTAATCTCGGCCAGGTCTTATCTAGTTCTTTATTCTTACTAAACTCTTTTGAAACTGCTTGAGCTCGCCATACTGAACGTCCGCTTATGACCATTGCTCTTGAAGCTAAACAAATAGCACCGTTCCATCCACCCATATTATAGGTATGCGTAAAAGTAGTTCCCTCTTCCGCCAGTTTATCCATGGTAGGTGTTTTTACTTCTTTATTACCTAATACATGGACATCTTTAAAACTTTGATCGTCAGAAAACAGAAAAATAATATTAGGCTTTTTTACAATTTTATTTTCGGGTTCTGAATTTTCATTGTTTTTTTTACAACCAAAAACACAAATAACGATGAGTAGTAACCAACTGATATTTTTCATAAATTTAAGTATTACTATTTATTTTTTATTCAAAAGACCAAACCGCTCTATTTCATTCCATACTTTTGCATTCATCGGTGCATCATTTTGTTGGTTCTCTCCTTCAGTACTTCTACCATTTTTTATAGTTGAAACCATTAAACTATTTAATTCTTTAGCAATTTCAGGATTCACTTTAAATAAATTATTCGCTTCTTCGGGATCTTCTTCTAAATTGTAGAGTTGATATTTGGGTAAGGTTTTTGCCAATTCAGAATTCGGTTTCGGATCGCTCCAACCTCCTGAGTCAGGACAAAAAATCATTTTCCACTTTCCTTTACGAATTGCAAAACTTCCATTGATGGAATGATGAACAGTAGCTTCACGACTGTAATTGTTAACGCTTTCACTTGAAAAAAGTGGAACCATTGAATAACTATCTTCACCCTCACTATCTTTCAGTGCTGTATTTGTTAATTCGGCCACAGTAGCCAATAAATCCGTGGTACATATCGTTTTATCAGAACTAGAGTTGGGTTTAATATGCTTTGGCCATTTTACAATAAAAGGAACACGATGCCCACCTTCAAATATATCAGCTTTGTGGCCTCTATAAATAGCACTTGGATTATGTCCTTTTTCAGCTAAGACCTTAAAATTGGCCTGAGGAGAACACCCATTATCACTTGTAAAAATGATGATAGTATTTTCTGCAATACCTGCCTCTTCAACTGTCTGTAGTAATTGCCCCATATAATGGTCAATTTGCATCATAAAATCAGCATATGGATTTAATCCACTTTCACCTTGCCATTCTTCGGTTGGTAAAATAGGTGTGTGTGGTGATGGTAGTGCTAAATACAAAAAGAAAGGTTGGTCACTTGTAGCCTTTTGTTCAATATAACTGAATGATTTTTTAAAAAAATTTGGGGTAACATCCTCATGCACAAAATCAGAACCTGTTGGCCCTTCTCGCCACCATGAATACTTCCCTTTATTTACTGTAACAGAGTCTGGAATCACCGTTGGCATTCCATTTTGAACGTATACATAAGGTGCCATATCTAAAGAACCTGAATGTCCATAAGAATAGGTAAACCCTAATTCTTTCGGTCCATTTTTTATGGGTTTAGAGAAGTCTATATTATCGTAATCATCGGCATTCCACCCTGTACCTCCAACAGAATCTCCCTGTTTTAGAGCCCAATCCCAACCTAAATGCCATTTACCAATAAAGCCTGGTTCATATCCTTGTTTTTTCAACAAAGAAGCAACTGTCGTTCTACTATTTGGAATTAATGCCTTAGACACACCAGTAAGCACTCCATTTTTTATGGGACTTCTCCAATTATATCTACCAGTTAAAATTCCATATCTTGTAGGAGTACAAACTGCTGATGAAGTATGAGCGTCAGTAAATTTAATTCCATCTGCTGCCAATTGATCGATATTTGGAGTTTTTATTTTACCATTAGAATTAAACGCTCCAATATCTCCATAACCTAAATCATCCGTAAGTACGTAGATAATGTTTGGAGGATTTTGAATGATATCTTTTTCGTGCTCTTTTTTATCATTGCAAGAAAACATTAGACTCAAAAAAGTTAAAAATAATATTGTCTTTAATGATTTCTTCATTTTAATTAAATTATTTATATGTTAAGTTTATACTATTTTTTTAGAGCCAATTCAATTTTCAAATCTTTTTGATTTCTAAAAACCAATAGATCAAGTTTACCTAGCCAACTATCATTTTGAAACGATTTCATTAAATTTGCAAACTCATTTATTTCTAAACCTTGGCAGGAAATAATAACATCACCAACCTTTAATTCAGAATTACCGATTATACTATTCTCATCAATTGAGGTAATTAAAACTCCTGCTGTTTTGTTTAAACCTGCAGCTGAACGTTCTTCAATTGTTGTTATATTTTTTATTTTTGCTCCCAACCATTCATAAACAGAAGACTTTTCACTAACTCCACTAAAAAATATAATTGGTGTATTGGGAGTTTTAGCCAAGGCTTTTAATTTTTTATTTTTTACGCCAAAACCTGTCATATCAAAATTCTTGAAGCCAATTTCAAAAGCCCGTGAATTATTTTTTAACTTGTAATTTCCTGATTTAGCATCTTCAAAAAGAGGGTCCCCAAAAATACTATGTTTGTCTACCCCCTTATTTTGGCTTGCCAATAAAGTTTTTTGGTCGGGAAAAAAATTAAAATCGACTTCTTTTCCCCATTCTTGTAAACGGATATCTCTATGCTCTGTAAAAACAATGTTACTTTTAAAAATGTCGTTGCTATTTTTAAACCAAACATGTGGATGGAATCCATTGTTAATCGTAATATTGTTTTCAACCGTACGATTAAATCCTTCCCTCAATTTAATCCCTCCATTTAAACATAAATTATTATAAATTTGATAGTTGGACGACCCGTCATCTAAATCTATATCCCATCCATGGTCACAACGGAACCTGTTATTTCTAATGATAGTGGTTTGGGTAGCATCCCAAGTTGGCATTTGAGGGTTTGCCTCAACTATACCATCCATTGTTTCTCTGTTAGGGTGCCAGAAACGATCTCTTCCCCAAGAATTAAAAGCACCGTGGTCGCCAGATTCCAACACCGTATTAAAAACGTCATTATACTCTATAATATGTCCGCCCCAAGTACCATCACCAATATTGATACCTGCTCTGGGAACATCATAAATGCTATTATTACTAACTGTTATGTTCATTGCCATAGCAATTTCAACACCCGCGGTTTGTTTTTCTATACGACCGATTTTGTAAATTAAATTATTATCTACCAATACATTACTTGGATATTTGTTGTTTTTTGGTCCTTTAATAGTATCCATTTTAGGTAGCGGCATGAACTCATTATATTGGAAAGATGGCGAACGTACGGCTTCAGGAGAGCCAACCAAACAAATTGCCGAAGCTCCAATTTTATGAATGTGGTTATTTGAAATTTCGATATTACGATTAAAATTACTGACAAAAATAGCATTACCTCCCAAATTAGTAAATTCACAATTTTCAATTTTTATATCTTGTGCACCTTCAATAAAAATAGCCCCACCTCGATAAATTGTCCAATCACTTCTTAGTAATGGCTCGTATTTTTCCATGAATGTTCGCTGCGTATGTTCAAATTTTAAATTGCTAATTTCAACATTACTTACGGGCTTTTCCTCTGTGCCTACAATCTCAATTAAATGTTTCTGTTCTGAAGCCTCTACCAAAGCATTAGCTAAATCTATATTCTCCATAGGCCAATAGTATAAATTATCATGAGTATCTAGATACCATTCACCAGGACTATCCAATTCCTCAAAAACATTTTCTACCATTCTGTATTTTTCGTGCATTTTTGATGGACGATTATTTTGATGTCCTCCAATTAATTTGGCTTCTCCATTTTCATCTATCTCAGTAATCTTATAATGAAAATCACCCCATTCACCACTATGCATTACATGAAGAAAAGCTCCAATAGGATTACTCCAAGAACTTATTCTTTCTTTAGATAGAGCATCAGCTGCATGTCCTTGCCAATGACCGC
This sequence comes from Aureibaculum algae, assembly GCF_006065315.1. Taxonomy (GTDB): domain Bacteria; phylum Bacteroidota; class Bacteroidia; order Flavobacteriales; family Flavobacteriaceae; genus Aureibaculum; species Aureibaculum algae. The sequence goes on from NZ_CP040749.1 coordinate 3,632,275, forward strand.
CGTTTTCTTCATAATTTGGATAACGTGCCATTATTTGCGGTTTTCCATTGATATATAAGGCATCAAATATTTCATTTTTTTCAACTTTTGCGATCCAAATGGTACTGTTATGTTTTTGCCAACTTAAATTTAACTTTTTAGATCCTTTTATGATAGTTTTGTCATTTCCCGCTCCTATCAGTTTTAAGGACCCTTGTTCATTACCTATCCTAATCGGTGAAGTTATTCGGTGCTCACCAGCTTCAAGATGAATTGTAATAGGATGAAGTTTTCCATTATTTCTTAACCTATTTACTTTATTGATTGCTTCTTCAAGTGTACTCAAAACAATTTTCCCATCGTTAAAGTCAGAGGAATCATTATTTTTTGATACATATAAATCAGATACAATGGGTTTACACCCAATAAACATCAACATTAAAATACTAAGCCTAAAGATCCATTTTAGATCTTGTTTTTTATATTTAAAAATTTTTCTCATTAAATTATTATTGTAACAAATCTATTTCTGAAATAGCGGCTGTTTTTCCACCACCGGCTATTACTTTAGATTCAATGCGTATATATTTTGTTGTGATTGCTTCTTTAAAATAATGAGTCCTCGGAGTTGGGTCATTAATTAGATTACCAAATTCAAATTCATCGATCAACTGCCAAGTTTTTCCATCCTTACTTGATTTTAAAACACCTTTTTCTATCATGCCTTCATTGTGTTCTTTTTGCGGTGTATAGATAAATCCTTTAATGTTTTGGGCTTTTCCCAAATCAATACTTATAAAATTGAGATCATTTTTTGGACCAGATTGCCAATAGGTTTTAGAATTTTCATCAATTGCATATTTAGAGCTGTGTTTCCCAGACGAGTTGTCCTCTCCGATAACCTTCCAATCCTTTTTCACAATGCCAAATAACTGCATTGTTAAACTACCTTTTTCATCATTTGCCTCAGCTTTGGCTTTTACCTCTCCAGATTCTAATAAAAACGGTTCTATATAAATTTCTGAATCAGACGTTGGTTCATTTCCATCAGTTGTATATCTCATTTTAATACCCGAATTAATATTTTCAGAAGCATTTTCTCCATGAGGTTTCCAACCAAAATCGTGTCGTTTAGGGTGAATACTTACGAAACCGTTTATATCTCTTGTGATTGCAAGTTGAGGTGGTTTAGGCTTATAGTAATGTGCTGTAACATTTGAAATAGCAGGATAAAAACGAGATTCTAAAATTCGAATCCTAAATTTATTTGAATTCACTTCTGGAAATCGTAAAATTCTCTTATAACCAATATTTGTTGCTGTTAAAATTTCTTTCCAAGCATTGTCTATCCAAGCATCAAGAGCGTGTTTTTCAACTCGTTCACCATGCGTTGCAATGGCTTCTTGCAGTACAATTCTATTGATTTTAATTGGGTCTTTTATGGTAATAATAATTTCATTATTTACAGAATCTAACACTTCAAAACTGCTTAAATCTTCATCCAATACATTGTTTGAACCCGTTGCCTTTTCGAATAAGTTTTTACCATAAGTTTCCTGAATGCGTTTACCTACTTCATTCAATACCTTAACATCTTCATCAGAAAACTTACCATCTCTGTTTGGCGGAATATTCAATAAAAAAGTTGAATTACCTCCTACCGATCTTTCAAAAATATCAAAAACATCATCGACACTTCTAACTTTTTGCTTATCGTCATCTCTGTAAAACCACCCTTCACGAATTGAGGTATTTGTTTCTGCTTGCTGATAGTGCAAATATTTGGCCTCATATAATTTCTCTTTACTGGCAATATCTTCACCAGTAATATCAGCAAAGCTATTCATCTCCTGAGGGTTTTCAGCGTATGGCATTACATTGAATTCACTATCTCTCGTTCCTCCTGCCTCATTACCACACCAACGGATGTCTTGTTTGCCATAAATGACCGCTTTAGGTGCCAAAGTAGTAATAAGTTGTTTCCATGCCATGTAATTATAAGTTTGTCCTCCTTTTCTTTTAGGATGAGCCCCATCAAACCAAACCTCATCAATTGAGCCGTATTCGGTTAACAACTCAAAGAGTTGATTTAAAAAATACTCGTTATAATCGTCAACCTTAAATTTAAAAGTGGTTTTATTTTTAAATGGACGACCTTCAACAGCCCTAGGAATTGTACGTTCTGAATATTCGCTCAAGTTTCCATAAAGTCCGTCTTTATTTTCTATTTGAAATAAATCTGCTGGAGATAAATAGACACCTAATTTTAGCCCATATTTTTTACAAGATGCTGATAACTCTTTTAAAATGTCGCCTTTTCCATTCTTAAAAGGTGTCGACATAATACCATGTTTGGTATAACGACTTTGCCACAAAACGAAACCATCATGGTGTTTAACCGTGATAATAACCATTTTCATTTGAGCAGCCGCCATGGTTTTACACCACTGGTCAGTATTCAATTTTTGGAGATTAAATATTTTTGGATCTTCCATACCATTTCCCCACTCCATCCTTGTAAAGGTGTTTGGTCCAAAATGAATAAAAGCAATAAATTCATTTTTTAAAGCTTCGTATTGATTAGGAGTTGGAATAATATGTGCCGCTTTTAATAGAATAGAATCGTTAGTGTCATCACCATCTATTTTGATGGTGTTGGAAACAGGCATTACCAGTGAATCTATTTCAACTTTATTTTGTGTGCATGATATTAATAATAAAAACATATAAATAAAAAACACTGCCCTTAGCCCTCTATGAAATAAGGAAAATGTATGTCGGTATAAATTTATAGTTGTCATTGTAGTTATTATTTTTAATTTATTTATAAATATGCCTGTAAGATTCGGTTTGTTATTCTTAGCTCATTCCGCCCAAATGAACTCATAAATGGATAACATTTCTCTATAAATTTTCTTTTCAGGTCTCGACTCAAAGAAAACATTTGAAATGATAAACAATTATATGCCTATCTCAAATACCCAAGCATCATGTGATGGTAATTCATCATATTTTACAGAACTGGTATCAATAATTAATTTTTCATTTACGTATTTCCAATCCAAATTTCTGCCGAGGCCCAACAGTTTTACTTTTGCCATTTTACCAGGATTCGTAATATTTAATTCGATTTCATCATCGTACCATTCAAAACTAATGGCGTAAATATTATCATTGTTTTGGGTATAGCACAAATGTGTTTTCATAGAACTGTAAACACCTTTTAAACCTTTTTTTGTTTTTCCTTTATTTTGAAAAAATGCCGTTGTCGGTACAATTTGCTTTTCTATTGATTTACTTTCCCAAAACAAACTTACCGAAGCATTTTGCTTCTTTTCTTGATATTTTATAGTAATCGGATATGCTACTCCTTCTTTCAAGTTTACTATTCCTTTCGTTGAAGCAGTGGTATTTGCATCCATAACTTCAGACTGCGTTCCAGATGCGGTATAATTTTGATCTATAATAAGTTTTCCATCTATATAGACTGCTACAGCATCATCAGCTTTGGTTTCAAAAGTGTATTTTCCTTTTTTTGGGGCGACAATATAACCACTCCACTCTATAGTGAAATTATCTTCTTTTATACCTTTCATAGGCGAATTACGCACCCAATTAAAATCTATATTTTCATCAAGACCTTCTATTTCTATTCTTTTTTCTTCTTCAGTTATTTGATAAGCTGTTGCTCCATAAATTGCACTACCATTAGTTTTTAACCAATCTCCCAACTGTACTAAACGCTCTTGTTGAATCATTGGAATTTGCCCATCAGCTTTTGGCCCTACATTTAAAATCATACCTCCTCCATTTGCAACGGCTTGAGCAAAACGTTCAATCAGTTCTTTTGATGTTCCATAGGCTTCCAAATCTTCATTCCGATTTAAACCAAATGATCTTCCTAAACCGCGAACCTCCGTCCAAGGACGATTAGTTTCTTTAATGCCTGAACTGTATTCTGGTGTTAAAAAACCGGTATCTAAACCATGCCCCCAACGGTTATTTACAATAGCATCATCTCCGACTAAATTATAGTACCAATTGATTAATTGAGGGGCATGCCATTGTTTTGCTGTATTATACCACTCACCATCTGAAAAAATTAAGGTAGGTTTGTAAGTACTTACTAATTCTTTAAACTGCGGAATCATATATTCATCCACATATTTACCAATACTATCATGTGGATCTGTGTACCAACGATGTAACGGATGATTCCATTCACTAAGTGAATAATACAAGCCCATTTTTAAATCGGTTTTTCGTACGGCTTCTGTCAATTCCCCCACAATATCACGTTTTGGTCCAACATCAACAGAATTCCAATTTCTGTTGTATTTACTCGGCCAAAGTGTATATCCATCATGGTGTTTTGAGACCAACATTACATATTTGGCTCCAGCCCTTTCAAAAAGCGAAGCCCATTCATCAGGATTGAATAGTTCAGCTTTAAAAAGTGGAGCAAAGTCTTTATAGGTAAAATTGGAACCATAAATATCTTCTACAAATTTCATCCTCTCTACTCCCTTAGTTTGCATTCCTCTCAAAAACCATTCAGAATACCCCTCTTTACTTGCATATGAGGGAACTGAATACAATCCCCAATGGATAAATATACCCAATTTAGCATCTTTAAACCATTGCGGATAAGGCCTCTCTGATAGAGCTTTTTTGGCTTCTTCGTAATTATCTTCTTGTGCACTTAATGCAAATCCAAAAAAGTAAATAGCAATTAAAAAAGTAAATTTGAATTTCATTATTTTATTGATTAAAATTTTTAATTTGAATTTCATTTTTAAAAGGATGACACTATTTTTTTAAATATGAACGTCCATTTTAAAAAGCATTTCTCCCATCAGAATTCAAGAAATTACATAATTTGTCTCTTTTCTTAAGTTTAACAATTCACATCTAATTATTACTCAGTCCACTTTACGCTTCCTTAAGTAGGAGAATGTGCTCCGTCATATTCATGACCTAAAACATCCGTAAGGATAAAAATAATATTAAGTTATTTCACTACAATTTCATCTATCCATATTTGTGAAGAGCTTCCACTTTTATGATGTCCTTCAGGTATTATCTCAAAACCGCTTGCCTTAAATTTTAACATTTTCACTTTAACAGGATCAAAAGATATAGTTGTACTTACCTTATTTCTTCCTTGTTCTGACGCCTCTTCTAATTGTTCTTTTTTAGCCAATAACGTATAGGTTTTTCCATCAACGGAGCCAAAAACTTCAATTTCTTTTGGTGGATAAATACCTGATATAGTAAATCTTAACCCATCAAATTGTATTTTTTTAACTTCAGTCTCTTTGCCTAAATTAATAGTCAATTCAACCTTATTAGAAAAATGATACCATGCTTTATCACCTTTTGAAAGAGCCCCGTAACTTAAATCCGTCATTTCTTTAATTTCCTTACCTTTTTCATTTAAAACGTTGGAATTTTTAGCTAAATGAACAGGGAATTTTTTAGAAGAAATATACCCAACGGCTTTTTCATTTTTAAATGCTCTTGCTTTTAATTCTGAATTTTCTGATATAGTTAAACCATTTTCATATTTAGGCGATTTATAAGATGGTTCTGTGCCGTCCAAGGTATAATGAATAGTTAACCCTTCCACTTCTGTTTTCATTGTTACTTCAATCTCTTTTCCATTTCCTTTATGATCTATCCAAGGACTAAAAGCACTTACAGCATACCGCACTTCTTGAGCGTCAAGCCTATCGAATTGCGTTAAAAGCCTGTTCGTAAAATCATTCCAATTTTTCTTTTCATGAGGTGTCCATGCCGTTTCAGCAATTGCGTAAACTCTAGGAAAAGTCATATAGGTAAGTTTACTCCAATCACTAATAGATTCTGTCCACAAATTCGCTTGAATTCCTTTTATTAATTTTCCTTCTTCCGTATTTAAGGTATCTGGAATAACCTTATAACTATAAGCTTTTGAAAGTAATAAACGTGAATATCCTAAATTAGGTTCTAAATCGTCATGACCTTGTTTTAAATCTATATAACAATAATTACTTGGCGTCATAATTACTTCATGACCTGCTTTTGCAGAAGCGATACCTCCTCTTTCTCCTCGCCAACTCATTACTGTAGCGTTAGGAGCCAAACCACCTTCCAAAATTTCATCCCAACCGATCATGATACGATTTCGAGAATTAATTATTTTTTCTATTCTTTTAATAAAGTAACTTTGTAATTCATGTTCATCTTTTAATTTCTCCTGCTTCATTCTTTGCTGAGCAAAAGGGTCTACTTTCCATTGCTCTTTATTACACTCATCACCACCAATGTGTACATACTTATAAGGAAACAAATCCATTATTTCATTTAACATTTTCTCCGCGAACTGAAACGTTTCTTCTTTTCCAGGGTTATACGTATTATTTTTAAAAACACCTCCAGTGGCAACATAAGGTAAAGCATTAACACAGCCAATTTCTGGATAAGCTGCAATGGTTGCTTGAGCATGGCCTGGCATATCAATTTCAGGAATAATTTCAATGTTTCGCTCTTTAGCATAAGCAATAATTTCTTTAACATCCTCTTGAGTATAAAAACCTCCATAGGTTGCCTTTTCACCAGGTTTTTGTGCAGGTCGGCCCCACCAATCAGATTTATTCTCGTCTGTATGATTGTAATCCATTCTCCAAGCCCCAATTTCCGTAAGTTTTGGATAACTCTTTATCTCTATTCTCCACCCTTGATCATCTGCTAAATGCCAATGAAATCTATTCAACTTGAGTTCACCCATAAAATCAATTACATCTTTTACCTGATCTTTTGAAAAGAAATGTCGAGAAACGTCAAGCATATAACCTCGCCAACCAAAAGCTGGGTAATCATCAATAGTTACAACTGGTATACCCCAACGAATACTTTTCTGTGATTTTTCATAAATAGCTATGGGTAATAATTGTTTTAAAGTTTGTAAAGCATAGTAAAACCCAGCATTTGTTGCTGCTTGTATAGTAATGCTATTTTTAGTTGCTTTTAAAGTATAACCTTCAGGCTTTATAGATACATTGGTGCTAAAATTAATATCACCTTGCCCTCCTATTTTGATTTCAGGTATCCAACCTGCAACTTTTTGAAATTGACTAAAAAATTTTGAAACTATAACATGCTGCTCTTCATTCTCAACCGTAATTATTGAAGTTGATTTAATTTCAAAATGCCCTTTACCATCCACTTGACTTATTGGTTTAGGAATTATATCAGCTCGTCCGATTTGTAGTTCATCTTCTTTTTTGTCACATGCATTTAACACCAACAAACAAAACACTAATCTTATAATAAATCTATACATAAATATCTACCGTTTATATTTTTAGTTATAACCTATTTTAATTAATTATAGCATTAAATATTAGAATCTGCTTTTATTATATTCTAAAAATCCTTACCTAAAAAGTATTCATTTAAAATGAAAAAAATCACCAAAGAATTTCAAGTAATAATCATTATTATTACTCCAAATTAAAAACAAGTAAAAATAGTATTATCGAGTATTTATAACAAATACTAAAGATTATAATACTAATACTTTTTTTGCTTTTAAATAGTTTAATTCGAATGAATCTTAACATATTGCGTAGGTGACATTTCTTTTATTTTTCTAAATTGTCTATTAAAATTGGAAATATTATTATAACCGCATTCATAGCAAATAGATGTTATGTTTTGTTTATTTTCAATTAACAATTTACAGGCAAACCCTATTCGTAATTCATTTAAATAAGCGGTAAATGTTTTTCTATGCATACGCTTAAAGAATCGACTAAATGAAGAATTATTCATTTTAACAGCGTTAGCAACATCTATTGAAGTAATAGGTTGATTAAAGTTGTTAAAAATAAATTCGTATGCCTTATCTAAAGTTCTATTTTCCGTTTTATTGAAAGTTTTAATATAACCTGAACTAACTAAATTTTCAGATTTTGAATTAGATAACTTATGAAGTATCTTAATGAAATTTATAATGCGAGTAAAAGGATCAACTGACTTTAGGCTTACAATATCTTCAATTAGTTCTTTCTTTACGTCAAAAAATTTAATCCCCTGTCCTGAATGATTTATCATTTGGAGAATTCTTTTCATTTCAAACATATTTAAAAAAATTTCTCCTAAAAAATATTTATTAAAATGAATTGCAATCGCTTCTGAAGATAATTCAGAATCTTCGTTAAAATAAACCTCATCGTTCAGCCATATATGGGGTATGTCTTCCCCAATTAAAACGACATCATTTTCTTTAAAATTAATAATACCATCACCAATAAAAAGTGTACCTGTACTTTTTAATATTAAAACTAGTTCTAATTCTGGATGATGATGCCATACTTTTAAAAAAAATGGATACTCATCATGAGCTATTGTGAAGGAACTATCATTTGTACTCGTTCTGTTTAATCGATGTAGTTTCAATTATTTGGTTTTGGGTTATGTAAAAATATACAAATGCGATTATAAAAATTTGATTTAGGCAAAAAAAATATCATTATCCATCTAATTATAGGTAGGGTTGAATCTAATTCAACATTATATTTGCGATGTAATTAAATGCGGACACCTCATCACGTTACTTTTTTAAATATATTTGAGTTCAAATTCAAATATGTTTTTTTTTGAATCGACCTTTTTAATTTTACCTATAATCAAAATTTGACAAATACACTGTTTAAATTAACACAACCAATTAACACAATATGAAAAATATTATTTTTCCATTATTACTATTAACATCACTTATTTTAAATTCCCAAGTTTTACAAAAGAACATTTATCATTATATTGAAAACCCCGATGTAATTTCTGATAATAAAGAAAATGGTCATGCTACTTTTCATTCTTACACTTCGTCAGATAAAGCTTTAAATAATGACATTAAAAATTCTACAAATTATCAATCTCTAAATGGTCTATGGAAATTTCAATGGGTAAGATCACCCGATCAAAGATCATTAGATTTTATGGAGCCAAATACAGATCTAACAGACTGGGACGATATTAAAGTACCTTCCAACTGGGAAGTCGAAGGATATGGTGTACCCATTTATGTAAATCATCAATATGAGTTTTCTGATTTTAAAGCACCTGTCTCTAAAGAAATGGAATTTATTGATGGAATATATCCGAAAAACCCAGGAAAAGTTCCTCATGATTATAATCCGGTAGGCTCTTACAGAAAAGACTTTGAACTAGCTAACAATTGGGATCAAAAAGAAGTTTTTATACATATTGGTGCCATGAAATCTGGTGGGTTTCTATGGGTTAACGGTACTTATGTTGGTTACTCCCAAGGCAGTAAATTACCCGCTGAATTCAATATCACAAAACACTTAAAACCTGGTAAAAACAGTATTGCATTACAAATTTATAGATGGACAGATGGATCATATTTGGAATGTCAAGATTTTTGGAGAATCAGCGGTATTGAGCGAGATGTTTATCTTTATGCACAACCCAAAACTCGCATTAAAGATTTTGAAGTACAATCTTTATTAGACGCATCTTATCTTAATGGTAAATTCAATTTAAAGATTGATTTAGAAAATCATAACATAAAAAAACAAAAAATTAAAGTCAACTATAAAATTATTGATGACTCTAATAAAGAAATTACGAACGAAACGAAAGAATTTCAATTATCAGAGCCTAGTTCAGTAATCTTTTCCGCAACGATAAATAATGTAAAATCATGGTCTGCAGAACATCCTAACTTATATACTTTATTAATTACAACTTTTGATAAAAAAGGAAATGCCATTGAGTCCATTGCCTCTAAAATTGGATTTAGACAAGTAGAAATCAAACAAGGCTTATTGCTGTTAAACGGTCAACGCATAACTTTAAAAGGCGTAAACACACAAGAGCACAACCCTGAAACCGGTCATGTGGTAAGTGAAAAACAAATTATAAGAGATATTACACTTTGGAAAGAGAATAATATTAATGCTGTTAGATTGAGCCACTATCCACAAACCGAAATATTCTATGAATTATGTGATAAATTCGGTATTTACGTGGTTGACGAAACCAATATAGAATCACACGGCATGTATTATGGAAAACATTCTTTAGCAAAAAAACCTGAATGGCAAAATGCTCATGTTGATAGAATGAAACGCCTAGTAGCACGCGACAAAAACCATGCTTCAGTTATTATTTGGAGTATGGGTAATGAAGCTGGTAACGGTATAAATTTCTACGAAGGTTATAAGACTATTAAAAAATTAGACGCCTCAAAAAGACCTGTTCAATACGAAAGACCTTACAAAGATGAAGATGGGAATTTATTTGATATGGATTGGAATACAGACATTATCGTACCACAATACCCTAGTCCTGCCTCATTCGAAAACATAGGAAAGAATTTAACAGACCGTCCTTTTATTCCAAGTGAATACGCCCATGCCATGGGAAATAGCACAGGTAACTTCCAAGACTATTGGGATGTAATTGAGAAATACCCTAACCTTCAAGGTGGTTTTATATGGGACTGGGTTGATCAATCCATATGGAAAACAAATGAAAAAGGTGAAAAGTATTATGCATATGGTGGTGATTTTGGTAAAAACATGCCAACGGACAATAGCTTTTTAAATAACGGAATCGTATTTCCTGACCGTACTCCGCAACCCGCATTGTATGAAGTAAAAAAAGCACATGAGTTTATCAATTTTAAAAACCAAGGTATCACTAGAAAAAATGAAATCCGTGTATTGATTGAAAATCTATACGACTTCACTAATTTATCGCATTTTAATTTTGAAGCTAAAATCAAGGCTGATGGTAAAGTAATTACAACAATACCATTAGAAAGTATTGATGTTGTGCCACATACTTCAAAATTAGTACGCATATCATTAGAAAGTATAAAACCCGAACAAAATACAGAATATTTTGTTGAAATTTCTGCAAAAACCAAGAATGAATGGGGCATTTTACCTGTAAATTTTGAAGTAGCTCATGAACAAATTCAATTGCTCAATAAAACCAAATGGAAACCTTCGAACCTTGACCAAACTGGTAAAGTGAACATAAAAGAAGACAAACAAAAATTGATATTATCCAGTGATGATTTTATGGTTGAATTTGACAAAACTCAAGGAAAAATTACCACTTATACTTATAAAAACACTCAGTATATTAAAGGGGGAAATGGCCCGAAACCGAATTTCTGGAGAGCACCGACCGATAATGATTTAGGTAATGCTATGCACGTCAAAAATATAGCTTGGAAAAAAGCCTCGTTGGAATATAAAGTTCAGGGTTTTAGTGTAGATAAAAAAACATATCCTCTGAAACCTGTAGTTACCGTAACCTATAATTTACCAGGAGTTGATACACAGTTTCAGTCCACTTACACCATTTTTCCTTCAGGCGTTATTAAAATTGGAAATGTTTTAAGTGCAAGTAAAGAAAAATCAGATATCCCAAGAGTAGGAATGCGTATGCAAATTCAAAAACAATTTGATCAGATGACATTTTTCGGTAATGGGCCTTTTGAAAATTATCAAGACAGAAAAGCGGCAGCGTTTACAGATTTGTATAAATCTACCGTTGGTGATCAGTACGTTCCTTATATTAGACCACAAGAAAACGGCTATAAAACAGGAATTCGCTGGGCAGCCTTTGCTGATAAAAATGCGAACGGACTTCTTGTTGTATCCTCCAAAAGTAACCAACAAAACTTAGGTCTAGGAGCTTCACATTCACCGAATGAAGATTTTGATATTACTGCGGATATAGATTATTCTAAAGAAAACCCTAAAGCAAATTTTAGTAAACACACTATTGATATTAAAGAACAAGACTTGGTCCAGTTAAATATTGACCTGCAACAACGTGGCTTAGCTGGTGATGATAGTTGGTATTCTAAACCACAAAAAGAATATCAAATTGACCCCAGTAAAACCCATCAATATGAGTTTTATTTGATTCCGTTTATTCAGGGGAACAATGAGTTGTTTGTGAAAAAGTTTAAGGAGTATTTTATTGGGGAATAATTTTTAATTGTATTCTATTTTAATTCAATTATCGATGATTTATAAAAAAACTATCATATAGAATAGAATGAACTTCCTACTGTAAATAAATAGTTATACTTTTATTACTTCGGATTAAATTTGAAATGTATCTTATAACTGTATAACTGTTATGAAGTTATAACCCTGTGATAAAAATATATAATAAAGCATCCCGAATCCTATTTTCAACTTTATATTTGGTATATGGCTGTATTATTCTTAAAACCATTCAATCTAATGATGTTCAAGAAATGGACTTATTTGGAAAAGTAAAATCCTATTGTTTAAATAGGATTTACAAAAGATTAACTATTGTTCATCCCAACCTTAACCTCTCCTGCAAATACAATCCCTTTTAAAGCTATCGCTTTTATTTCTATTCTGCTTAGCAAAGAAATATTCTCATTAAAATGGGATTAACTAACGTTGATCCCTAATAAGACCGCTACTGCAAATACAATCCCCTATAAAGCTATCGCTTTTATGGGATTTTTTATTTTTATTCTTAGAAAAGCGAGCTTTTCACGCCTAAAAATAAAAAATCCCGCAACAGCTATGCTGTTGCGGGATTGTGATTGATGTGGGCAATGAGGGATTCGAACCCCCGACCCCCTCGGTGTAAACGAGGTGCTCTGAACCAACTGAGCTAATTGCCCTATTTCAATTACTAGAGGACTTATTGTCCTAAAGCGGATGCAAATATAAATTAGTTTTTCATTATCACAAAGGTTTTTTAATAAAAAATTAAATTAATTTTAAACCACCTCAGCAACTACAAATGTACTACCTCCTACAAAAATTAAATCTGTACTTTTTGCGTTACTTTTTGCCGCATTTAAAGCCTGTAATACAGACGAATACGATAATCCATTAATTTGAAAACTACTCGCTTCAATACGTAACTCATCAGCATCTAAACCACGAGGAATATCTGGTCTACAAAAATAATATATTGCATTTTTTGGAAATAATGGCAATACACTACTCAAATCCTTATCATTTACCACTCCAATAACGATATGCAACTTCTCAAAAACTTGTTCTGCCAATTGTTTTAAGACATAAGTTAAGCCTTCTTTGTTATGTGCGGTATCACAAATTATGAATGGATTATGACCTAACGTTTGCCAACGACCTAACAAACCTGTATTTTTTACAACTTCCAAGAGTCCCTTTTTAATCTCTTTATCCGAGATTTTAAATCCTTGCTTTCTTAAAACTAACAAAGTTTGAACAGCTGCTTTACTATTCTTTTGCTGGTAAAGGCCAAGTAAGTCACTTTTATAATCTTCAGTAACCTCATCATCAGCAAAATAAAGTGGTGCCGCTAATTCTTCAGATCGCTTTAAAAAAACATTTTGTACTTCTGGTTGCCGTTCACTTACTACAACTGGAATACCCTTTTTGATAATACCTGCTTTTTCAAAGGCTATTTCAGGCAACGTGTTACCTAACATCTGAGTATGGTCAAATCCGATATTAGTAATTACAGAAACTTCTGGAATTATAATATTCGTAGAATCTAATCTACCTCCAAGACCAACTTCTATGATCGCAATGTCAACTTCTTGTTTGGTAAAATAATCAAAAGCCAATCCAACCGTCATTTCAAAAAATGATAATTTTTGTTGCTCTAAAAAAGTCTTATTATTCTTTATAAACTGAACAACTTCTTTTTCAGAAATACAGTTACCATTTATTTTAATACGCTCTCTAAAGTCTTTTAAATGCGGCGAAGTATACAAACCTACTTTATAACCAGCTTCATGTAAAACAGACGCTATCATATGGCTTGTTGAACCTTTTCCGTTCGTTCCGGCAACATGTACACTTTTAAACTTTTGATGTGGATTACCAAGGTGTGCTGTTAAAGATAAGGTGTTGGTCAAATCTTTTTTAAATGCAATTTTGCCTTGACGTTGATACATTGGAAGTTGTGAGAACATCCAATCTAATGTTGCTTTGTAAGTCAATTTTAATTCGATAAGGAAAAGTTATAAATAATAGAACCTACCTGTTTTGAAGGAGCATTGGTATCTGAGTTAAATTTTGTTTTTAAAGCAGCTTCTTTAGCTCTTTTAAGTAAACATGGAGCAGAATTTGTTGTGCCTTTTATACCTGCAGTTGCGGCTAAAACACGTCCACTCTTATCAACCGAAATACTAACAACAACTTTTCCTTGCTCATTACAATCATAAGTTGGCTTTGGAGTTGAAGTCGCCTTTCTATTTCCTAAACGATAGTTTCCTCCACTTCCACCACCGCCATTGCCGTAATATCCGCTCGCATTTTTATCACCATTAGGGTTTCCTTTATCTCCAGCTTTACCATCATCACCATCGCCTCCATTACCAGTTCCGCCCGTTCCATCTCCTTTTCCTAACTTATCGAACATACCATCCAAACCTTCTCTTTTAGCAGCTTTTTCCGCTCTATCCTTCGCTTCTTTTGCTTCTTTAGCAGCTTTTTCGGCAGCTTTCTGTTTTCTAATTTGATCTGCTTTTTGTTTGGCTTCTCTATCCGCTTTACGTTTTGCGTCTTCTATTCTTTTTTTTGTCGCTTCTGCTTTTCTTTCAGCTTCTTTTTGCTTATTTATTTTTATAGACTCAGCATTATCATTTGTGATAACATCTTCTGCCTTCGAAGGCGTAACAACAGCCTCTGTTGGTGTTTCTTGAACTTCTTCGACTTCTTCAACAACTTCTTCAACCTCTTCTACTTCCTCTTCTACTTCCTCTTGAGAAGCAGATGATGATGGTGCAGGTTCTGACTGAGTATTACCACTACCAACATCTGATGTACCAAAATTTACAGCAATACCATACTCTTCTGGTGGATCTAAATATTTTAGCCCGAAGGTAAAAATCAAAAACAACATTATCCCCATTATAATGGCAGTTAATATTGCTGACTTACGTTTGTATTCTGTATCTAAAAGTTCCATTTTAATTCGGTCTAACCGCTAAAATTACTTTGAATTTATTTCTATTGGCAATATCTAATACATTAACAGCCTTCTCAATCGGCACACCTTCTTCTGCACGTAAAACTATAGTTGGATTATCTTGAGTAGATAAAATTGATAATAAACTTTGTTCAATATCCTTTTCACTAACCTTTTCTCTATCTATATAAAAATCTAATCCCTTAGTGATACTGACTGCCACTGATTTATTATTTTCAGTTTTACCTGACGCCTTTGGCAATAAAATGTCTAAGGCATTTACGGTAACTAATGTTGAAGTTAACATAAAAAATATCAATAACAAGAATACAATATCCGTCATTGACGACATATTAAATTCAGGACTTACTTTATTTCTACCTCTAAAATCCATCTCTATGCAGGTTCATTTAAAAGGTCTAAAAAGTCAACCGATTGTGCTTCCATTTGATAAATTACTTTATTAGTACGAACAACCAAATGATTATAGGCTATATATGCTATAATACCTACTATTAATCCGGCAACAGTAGTAGTCATTGCTGTATATAATCCGTCAGATAACATTTTAATGTCAATTTGTCCACCAGCATTCGCTATTTCATGAATTGCAACAATCATTCCAATTACGGTTCCTAAGAATCCAATCATTGGAGCTGCACCTGCAATCGTGGCGATAACACTTACATTTTTTTCTAATTTATAAATTTCTAATTTACCGGCATTTTCAATTGCAGTATTAATATCCTCTAAAGGCTTACCAATTCTAGAAACTCCTTTTTCAATAAGTCTAGAGGCTGGTGAAGAGGCTTGTGCACATAAAATTTTTGCAGCTTCTAACTTGCCATTCGATATATGATCTCGAATCTGATTCATAAAATTCTTATCAGTTTTTGAGGCTGCTTTAATAGCTAAAAAGCGTTCAAAATAAATGTATAGTGCAATAGCAAGAAGTACTACCAAAATGGCGATAATTATCTGACCGCCAAGTCCACCATCCATTATGAGATCATAAATAGATAATGTTTTTTCTTCTGGAATAAGTTCTTCTAAATTTTCTTGAGCTGTTTCAACACCTTGTTGGATTGTGAGTAACATATAATAGTAGTAGTTTTAGGGATAATAGATAGGTAACGAAATATTTTAAAAAAAATTGTTTGATTTATAAAAAAAATCCCGCCTTATGGCGGGACTTATATTTTTATAATGTTTCCATAAAGAGTAAAGCAAAATAACCGACTATAAAACCTATAGCAGCTAACCACGTAATATTCTTTAAATACCATATAAAATCAATCTTTTCCATACCCATTGCGGCAACACCAGCAGCAGAACCAATAATAAGCATACTACCCCCTGTTCCTGCGGAATACGCAATTAAATGCCAGAGACTAGCATCCATTGGCAAATCATACATACCCATTGATGCAGCCACTAACGGAACATTATCAATAATAGCACTCAAAATACCTAAAATAAAGATCACAACAGATTGATTAGGAATAGCACTATTGAGTATTTCTGCTACATATCTCAATGTACCCACTTGAACCTCCACTCCATCAATGTTTACGCTTCCATAAACCAGGGCTTCTAAAGCCGCTACAGCCATTAAAATACCCAAGAAAAATAAGATACTAGACATTTCTATTCTAGATAATGCTTTATGTGCAGAGTACAAATGCTTACGTTCATTTGTAAAATCTTCTTCAGGGTGAATATATTCAGAAACTAGCCAAACAACACCTAAAGCTAACATCATACCTAAATAAGGAGGTAAATGTGTAACTGTTTTAAAAATTGGAACAGAAACAATCATTCCTAATCCTAAAAATAGCATTGTTTTACTACTTAATAAAGATTTATTTGCCTCATTGTAATCATTAGGATCTGTATCCACGTTACCCTTAAATGCAGGTAACAACGTAGCAACAAATACCGGAATCACCATACATATTATAGAAGGTAATACTAATCTTTCTACTAAATGTAAAGCGGAAACCCTTTTACCTATCCACAACATAGTGGTTGTTACATCTCCAATCGGAGACCACGCTCCTCCAGCATTAGCAGCTATAACAATCATACCTGCAAACCAAAGTCTATCGTTTCTTTCTGGTATTAATTTTCTTAATAAGGTTATCAATACAATTGTTGCCGTTAAATTATCTATAATGGCAGATAAAATAAAAGCTAATATTGCTAAAATCCATAATAATTTTTTCTTGCTTGTAGTCTTAACCCAGCTTTTAAGAACATCAAACCCCTGATGTAGGTCAACAATTTCAACAATTGTCATTGCTCCAATCAAAAAGACTAAAATTTCAGCTGTTTTACCTAAATGATGTAGTAGCATGTTGGTAAAACCTTCTTCTACATGTTCTTTATCATGGGCTCCTAAAAAATCAAAAACATTTTCATGACCATCAATAACATTAAACCAACCTTGATGAAAACCAATTGCTAACAAGGCCCACATTAAAGCTGCCATGAGCAAGGCGGGGACAGTTTTATCTAATTTTAAAGGGTGCTCTAGAGTTATTGCTAAATAACCCAATACAAAAATAAGTATAATTACTGCCGTCATTGTTTGGTTTTTAATTTGGCATAAATATATAAAATTAAATCAATTGTTCCAACGCAATTCTGAAACCTGTTTTGCAAATATCTGTTTTGTAAGGATGTAAGTCATATATTTTTTTTAAGGCTCTAAAAATAGTTTCTGAAGTATCATTAAATATAGCTTCATCTCGCATCGGAATTTCAACTTTACTCTCCATTAAATAAGCAAAAACACGTGCAATACCACAATTTGAAACAAAATCTGGTAAAAGACTCACTTGCTTATCCGTGTATTCCATAATCGGTCCAAAGAAAATTTCCTTATCTGCAAAAGGGACATTTGCTCCAGGTGAAATCACTTCCAATCCCGTTTTTATCATAGACGTAATCTGTTCTTTAGTTACTAACCTTGAGGCCGCTGCAGGAATAAAAATTTCCGCTGGAATTGTCCAAATGCGTTCATTCATTTCTTCAAATGGAATCATCTCTTCTGCCACCAACATATTTCCTCTTTTATTAAGAAACATTTGTCGTACATCCTCTGAACTAAATCCATTTTCATTAATAACCCCTCCACTCCTATCTATAATACCAACAATTTTTGCTCCTAACTGATTTAAATAGTAAGCAGCCGCAGACCCTACATTTCCAAAACCCTGAACAATAGCACGTTTCCCTTTAATATCGCCTCCATAAATATTATAGTAATGCTTAACAGCTTCGGCAACACCATAGCCCGTTAACATATCAGCAACTGTATATTTTCTTGAAATCTTAGGAGTATACTTAGGATCTTCTATTACCTTAATTACACCATGGCGTAATTGCCCAATTCTATTAATTTTCTCAGCTTCTGTTGGTTGAAAGTGACCATTAAAAACACCTTCTTGAGGATGCCAAACACCACACTCTTCTGTTAGTGGAATTACATCGTGAATTTCATCAACATTCAAATCGCCACCTGTACCGTAGTAAT
The DNA here is from genome assembly GCF_006065315.1 of Aureibaculum algae. GTDB lineage: Bacteria > Bacteroidota > Bacteroidia > Flavobacteriales > Flavobacteriaceae > Aureibaculum > Aureibaculum algae. The sequence goes on from NZ_CP040749.1 coordinate 3,650,783, forward strand.
GCTTTAACAAAGGAGACACAACTTTATACCACCGTTCTAAAACGCCTCTTTTTCTAACATCATTCGGGTCAAAGTTAATTCCCGATTTTGCACCACCTATCGCTGGGCCAGAAACTGTAAATTTAACTTCCATGGTTTTTGCCAACGACAATACCTCATTCATATCCAATCCTTTACGCATTCTCGTACCACCACCGGCAGCTCCTCCACGCAATGAATTAATAACCGTCCACCCCTCAGCTTCTGTTTCTGCATCTTGCCAATGGAAAACTATTTCTGGTTGTTTATCTTCGTACTTTTTTAATAATTCTTTCATTTCTATTATAATTCAATTACATATTAATATCTTTTATGCAAGACAAACTTGCTTCTCTTAAAACAAAACACATTCTATGTAGCTATAATTGATTCATAATATTATTTAAATAAAGGTTGAATTATTTTTTAAATTTCTTTTGAACACTTAAAGTAAAAACATATATTTAAAAACTAAATTTTAAAGTTAAAAAGTTAGTATTCTTACTCTATTAGTTACTAATATAGTCACTAATTTTTTACCAAATATTATTCATTCCGTAAAAATACAACAAGATTTTTATAAAAAATGTATATTTGATGTCATAAATTCTAATCTCACTAATAAATATATAATGGATTTTAATCTTACTGAAGAACATATAATGATTCGCGATGCTGCTCGTGAATTTGCTAAAACAGAATTATTACCTGGAGTAATTGAACGAGACGACAAACAAGAATTCCCTAAAGAACAAATAAAAAAAATGGGAGAATTGGGATTTTTAGGAATGATGGTTGATCCAAAATATGGCGGTGGAGGAATGGACACAATATCATATGTATTGGCTATGGAAGAAATTTCAAAAGTTGACGCATCCTGTTCTGTAGTAATGTCTGTGAATAATTCGTTAGTTTGTTGGGGAATTGAAACCTACGGTACTGAAGAACAAAAACAAAAATACTTAACCAGATTAGCTACTGGAGAAATAATTGGTGCTTTTTGCCTTAGTGAACCTGAAGCTGGTAGTGATGCAACCTCACAAAAAACAACCGCAATTGACAAAGGAGATCATTATATTTTAAATGGTACAAAAAATTGGATTACCAACGGAAGTACAGCCAGTGTTTATTTAGTAATAGCTCAAACGGATGTAGAAAAAGGACATAAAGGCATAAACGTATTAATTGTCGAAAAAGGAATGCCTGGTTTTGAATTAGGCCCAAAAGAAAATAAATTAGGAATTAGAGGGTCTGACACCCACTCCTTATTATTTACTGATGTAAAGGTACCCAAAGAAAATAGAATTGGTGAAGACGGATTTGGATTCAAATTTGCCATGAAAACCTTAGCAGGAGGTAGAATAGGAATTGCCTCACAAGCGTTAGGTATAGCTTCTGGTGCTTACGAATTGGCTTTACAATACTCTAAAGAACGTAAAGCTTTTGGTAAAGAAATTAGCAGACATCAAGCAATAGCTTTTAAATTAGCCGACATGGCAACCGAAATTGAAGCGGCCAGACATTTATGTATGAAAGCTGCATGGGACAAAGACCAACATGCCAATTATGATTTATCTGGTGCCATGGCTAAACTTTACGCTGCTGAAATGGCTATGCGTGTTACCGTTGAAGCCGTACAAATACATGGTGGCTACGGTTTTGTAAAAGAATACCATGTAGAACGTATGATGCGTGATGCCAAAATAACCCAAATTTATGAAGGGACAAGCGAGATACAAAAGATTGTAATTTCGAGGAGTGTACTTAGAGATTAAAATATTTTTATACATAATTGTATGAACCTTAATGTGTTCATACAATTATGCTATAATTCGCTTCTAATAAATTCTGCTTGAGCACATTTAGTTGACAGGTAAAGTTTTTTATTATTTATTTCAATTTTAAAGATTATTTCTTCATCATCAATTTTCATTTTTAACTTTTCTACTTCAAAAAGTACCCATAGCCCAAATTTTTCAATTTGTGTTAATTCTCCTTTTTTTTGATTAACAATCCGAAACTCTCCTGAGGTACAAAATTCAATTTGAAACAATTCAACAGCTTTTGATTCTTCTGACTCCCGAAAACATCCGCAATACGAACCAATTATATTATACCCTGCATAAGTCCAAGAACCAATAAAATCAATTCTATTAATTTCTTGAGAATTCGAATTAAAAAAATTTAATAGAAAACATATAATAATGATACGCATATAATAATGACGGTTAAATCATTAAAATGTAACTCAAATAATTTAATTTTACTTTAGACATCCAAAATCCAGAGCTAATTATAATTAATCCAATGATAAACATATCTTAAAACAACAAATAATATGTGAAAAACGGTACAATTTTTGTGCACTATCTAGTCGCAATATAAAGCAATCTCCAACTATCAACCACATGAATACCAACATTCAAAAGTCATTATTTTCCTTCTTGTTCTGTTTTATTTCCTTTAGCTTTTTTGGGCAGTCTTCAGACTTTATTAATGGAAAAGTATTTGATGCTAAGACCAAAGAACCACTACCCTTTGCTACTGTATTATTAGCAAATAATAACTTAGGACTTGCTGCAAATGAAGAAGGTGATTTTAGAATCAGCATAAGACCAAATTTCTTGTCAGATACTATATCAATATCATTCATTGGTTACAACAGACAGTTAATAGCGTTTAGCAAATTCAAAATAAATGATGTAAATAATATTTACTTGCAACCAGCTATTTTTACACTAGGCGAAGTTAAATTAACACCCCTTAAAGACAAGATAAGATCTAAAAAGGTGATTAAAGAAGTAATAAAAAATATATCAAAAAATTACCCTACTGATCCTTTTACTTATGTCTCCTATTACAGAGACTATCAAAAACACAAGAATGAATATATAAATCTGAATGAAGGCATCGTTCACACATTCGATAATGGTTTTGATGCCAATAGTAACCTAAATAAATATAGATTATTAGACTATAAAGTAAACACAGATTTTTTAAGGGAAGATTTACCCATACTTTATGATACACTAAATCCTGTAAATTATTCAGATTCTAAAAAATTTATCACTGACGCCTTTATACCTGATCAAGGTGGTAATGAACTTTTTATTCTCCGAGTACATGATGCTATACGAAACTATAACACAAACTCATTTTCTTACATTTATAAATTAACTCGAGATTTATTAAAAAACCATAAATTTTCAAAAGCAAAGCCCGTTTACAATAACAACCTTATGCTTTATAAAATTGAATTTACGAATAACAAACTCAAAACCGTACCTTGGATTAATATATTAGGAGAACTGTATGTTGAACCCAATAATTTTGCCATCCATAAAATTATTTACAAATGCATGAACAAAGAAGATGACAAAGAGATATATAACATTACAATGGAATATGGTCGAGAACAATCTATCGATTCTTTAATGTATTTAAAATATATTTCATTTAACAACACGTTCAATATTGTTGATAAAACTGATAACACTTATTTCAGAATAATTAATAAATATTTATACCCTACATATTTAAAATTAAGAATGAATAATGAAGTTGATGAGGAATCCGTCAATAATAAAGATTTTTATACCTTTTATTCGGTGACGGGTAAAAAATTGGAGGTTGAAGATATTATTGTTAAGGATAAAACCATAATAGTTAATTTCAAAAATAAAAATTATAAAATAGCAAGAGTTACTGCTAAAATTTCAAACTTTAAAGACATCAATGGAAATTTATTAGGCAGAAAAAAAATCTTAAAATATAAACAGTATAGAGAGTTATTTGTTTTAGACAATAAAGACAGTTTAAAATTTAAAGACAGCTGTTATTTAATAGATAAACCATTAATTGATAACTGTATTTCTAAATATAATGGTGAAAATAAATATTGGATGAATACACCAGAAGGCATTAAAAAAGAATAAATAAATTTGAAATTAACTACTACTTGAAGAATTATTAAATTCCAAATCATACAATTGCAACCCCGAACTGGGAGCAATAGTCGGAAAAAATTTACGATCATTATTTTCCATTAGGGATTGTTCAATAAAGTCTAAATCTAGCTCCCCCTTTCCTAATTTAAATAATACCCCCATCATCAATCTTATTTGATAACGTAAAAACCCACTCCCCTTAACACGTAAACAATAACTCTTTTCAGGAAAAAAATTGGCAGTGTAGATGTCATTTTTAACAATTTCACAACAATCAATAGTTCGTTTAAAAATAGTATGAGCTGAAGGTTGTGTACAATATTTATGAAAAAAGTGCTCGCCTTCAAATAGTTTTGCCCCCTGTATCATCAACTCAATATCCAAATGTTCTTCTAACCCTACTATAAAAGGTGCAGCAAAAGGATGATTTTTTTCCCCAAAAGAAAAGAAATACAAATATTCCTTAACCTTAGGATGTTGAATTATATTAAAATTACTAGTCGTCTTTTCAATAGCTAAACCTTTAAAATCTGGAGGAAAATTAGAATTCAAATCTTTCATAAATGATTTCAATTCTAATTCTTCATCACAAAAAAGCTGAAAAACATAGTTGCTAGCAGACACCTTAGCATCCGTTCTACCCACCCCAAGTGTTTTATAATCCCGATGTTTAAACACAAAAGATAAGGTTTTATCAACCATTTCATGGAGCGTTTTTGCATTGGTTTGTTTTTGCCAACCATGAAAACGAAAGCCTAAGAATTGTAAATTAATCAAATAGGTAAACTGATACTTCATAAATACATGCCATTATTAATAATGCAATATATATAAATCTTTAAACACTATTCCACATTATCTAATATGTAACAAATGTGAGCTGTTTTTAATACATTAATATGTTATTTACACAAAAAAACTATCAATCAACATTTTTTCAGTTAAAATACTACACAATCTTACCGAAAATGATATTTTTTTCTTAAAACTGCATTTTTATCATATTATTAAAATTATAGTTTAAATTTTAATACCCCCTATTTTTTAGACACCAAATTAACTAAATTTTATATTTTTAAAATTATACCCCCTATATTTTTATCAATAATAATTCAAATTACTACTTTTAACAAGTGCACCCCCTTTTTTTATTCAAATTAATTTCTACATTTGACCGCTGTAAGACAAAACATATTATTCAAATTAAAAATCAACTTTATGAAATTAATTACAAAACATGAAAGTAAATCAAAACTTAAAAATTTAAGATTTACAAAAAGTATTTTAACAATAGCAATACTATTAAGTGGCATAAATGCAATTGCCCAAACTGAAGGAGAAGAGAAAAAAAACAAACTTTCTATTTCTGGTTCAGTAGATGCTTACTACCAATCTTATTTATCCACTTCTGATGATTTAGACCAGTCTTTCGGAACCGCTTTTGCAGAACAATCTGGTTTTGCTTTAGGTATGGGTAATTTAATTGTAAGTTACGAAGGAGAGAAAATAGGTGCTGTTCTTGATTTAGTTTCAGGACCACGAGGTGCAGCTGCAACTTTTAATAGTGATATTATAGACGGTATCGTAAATCAAGCATACGTTTATTGGAATGTTTCTGAAGGAACTAAATTAACCATGGGACGTTTTAATACGTTTTTAGGATATGAAGTTATTTCTCCAGCAGCAAACTTTAACTACAGTACTTCTTATTTATTTTCGAACGGTCCTTTTTCACATCTAGGTTTAAAAGCAGACTTTACATTATCTGATGATTTTAGCTTAATGCTTGCAATTATGAATCCTTGGGATACTAATGATGTTTCAACAACTGGTGAATATTCACTTGGTGCTCAAATAGGTTATTCTGGTCAATACTTAAACTTCTACTATGATAGTGGTAATTATGGTGGTTTAGGTTTTGAAGTTGATTACACAGGTGGATTCGATTTATCTGATAGCTTCTTCTTAGGAATTAACGGAGCATACCAAACAAGTGATGATCAAGGTTTCTACGGTGCTGCCTTATACCCACAATTAGCTACATCTGATTCTTTTAGCATTGGTTTAAGAGGAGAGTATTTTGGATATCACTCAAAAGATTTTGATGACTTACCAAGTGTATTCGCTACAACGTTAACAGCTAGCTACACCATTGAAAACTTAATTATTAAGCCAGAAATCAGATTAGATTCTTGGAGCAATGTTGATAATAATGAGCCTTATGTAAATTCTAAAGGAGAAGCTGCAAATAGCTTATCTGCATTTACATTAGCAGCTATTTACAAGTTTGACTAATACTTTAAAAAATTAAGCAAAGCAAGTATAGTTACAGGCTTTGCTTAATCTTTAATACTAACCCTTAAAAACCAAATAATTATGTCAATATTAAATTTACCTCTTTTTATACAAGACACTGCGGAAGTAGTTGAAATGGCCACGAAAGACGACATGGGAATGTTATGGATGGTTATTGCAGCAATTCTTGTATTCTTTATGCAAGCAGGTTTCTTCCTTGTCGAATCTGGAATGACAGATTCTAAAAATGCAGTAAACATTGCAATGAAAAACTTTCTAGATATCGCAGTTGGCTCTTTGGCCTTTTGGTTTATCGGATATTCTTTGATGTACGGTTCAGATGTTTCTGGTGGAGGTTATTTTCATTGGGGAGGCTTTACTTTTTCTCAAGGTGCTGCTGATTTATTCTTTCAAACTGTTTTTGCCGCCACAGCAGCAACTATTGTATCTGGAGCAATTGCGGGTCGAACAAAATACACAACCTATGCTATATTCAGTATCGTTTTAACTGCTTTTATCTATCCAATTGCAGGAGGATGGGAATGGAATGGTGGTTGGTTAAACACAGCTTCATTTATGCCAGCTGAATTTATTGATTTTGCAGGTTCTTCAATCGTTCACTCTGTTGGTGGATGGGCAGCATTAGTTGCGGCTTGGATGGTAGGTCCAAGAATTGGAAAATACATTAATGGCAAACCTGTTGAGCTACCTGGACATAATCAAATGTATGCTACTTTAGGTGTTTTTATCCTTTGGTTAGGATGGTTCGGATTTAATGGTGGTTCTCAATTAGCCTGGGGTGGAGCTGATGCAGTTGCTGCTTCTCAAGTAATTCTTGTAACCAATCTTGCAGCATCTGCTGGGGCAATTGGTGCACTATTATTAACTTGGATTAAAGATGGTAAACCAAACCTAAGTATGACCTTAAACGGTGCACTTGCTGGACTTGTAAGTATTACTGCCGGATGTGGAAACATGGGAGAAGGCGGTGCTGTACTTGCGGGTTTAATTGGGGGTATACTTGTAGTATATTCAATTGGATTCATTGAAAAAACATTAAAAATTGATGATGCAGTTGGTGCTATTTCTGTTCACGGTATTTGTGGAGCTTGGGGAACACTAGTAATAGGATTATGGGGTATAGACGGTGACGCCGGTATCGGATTATTTAATGGTGGTGGAGCTGCTCAACTTGGAGCTCAAGCTATTGGTGTATTTGCATATGCATTCTGGGCAGTTGTATTATCTTTTGTTTTCTTAATCATAATGAAGAAAACTGTTGGCTTACGAGTTACCGAAGAAGAAGAAATCACTGGTCTAGATCTTACAGAACACGGTTCAATTGCTTACCACGGTAAAAGACAAAGAGAAATTGAATAAGAAAAATTTATATTAAAACTCAAGCAAGGGAGACCTTTATCAATTAATAAGAAAATATTTAGATTGAAAAATCTAAATATTTTCTTATTATTGAAACAAACTAAACAATATAAGATTTGATATTATGAAAAAAATAGAAGCTATTATCCGAAAATCTAAATTTATTCAAGTAAAAGAAGCATTACACAACGTTGATGTTAACTTTTTTTCCTACTGGGATGTAACGGGATTAGGTAATGAAAAAGAAGCTCACGTTTACAGAGGTGTTAGCTATAGTACTCAAGACATACAACGTAGATACCTATCAATAGTAGTAAATGATGATTTTGAAGAAATTACCATTAAAGCTTTACTAGAAGCTGCTTCAACCGGTGATGTTGGAGATGGTAAAATTTTTGTTTCTGACATATCAGAAGCATATCGTATAAGAACTGGAGAAAAAGGTGGAGAAACTTTAAAGAAAAAATCAAAATAACAACTAACTATGGAATTACTTACAATTAACAATGTATGGATGATGATCTGTACGGCATTAGTATTTTTTATGCATTTAGGATTTTCACTTTTGGAAATCGGATTAACAAGACAAAAAAACACTCTCAACATATTATTTAAAAATATATTCATAATCACTGTTGGTCTACTACTTTATTGTCTAGTAGGGTTTAACCTAATGTATCCAGGTGAATTTAACGGATTTATTGGTTTTGCAGGATTTGGTTTAGAAGCACCATTAAATGCAGAAGGCACTTTAGACCTAGCTTACAATTCGGGTTATACATATTGGACAGATTTCCTTTTTCAAGGAATGTTTGCTGCTACTGCAGCTACTATAGTTTCTGGTGCAGTTGCTGAAAGAATTAAATTAGGACCATTTATGATTTTCGTAGTCATTTACGTAGGCCTTGTTTACCCAATTACAGGTTCATGGTTTTGGGGTGGTGGATTTCTAAAAACACTAGAAACTCCTTTTTATGACTTTGCCGGTTCAACGCTAGTGCATTCTGTAGGAGGATGGGCTGCTTTGGTAGCTGTTTGGTTATTAGGCTCTAGAATTGGAAAATTTAAAAATGGTAAACCACAAGCTATTCCTGGTCACAACATACCATTAGCAACAGCTGGTGTTTTAATTCTATGGTTAGGATGGTTCGGTTTCAACGGAGGATCTGTTCTATCTGCCGACCCTGCATTAACATCTTTAACTTTAGTAAATACTAGTTTAGCTGCTGCGGCGGGTGGCGTAATTGCGTTCTTAGTTTCTACATTAAAATATAAAAACTACGATTTAACCATGTTTTTAAATGGTATTCTTGGTGGTTTAGTTGGCATAACAGCCGGTGCAGATCAAATGAGCCCTATGGATGCTATCTTAATTGGAGGTATCGCTGGAGCCATTATTGTTTTTGGTGTTGCTTTAGTAGACAAATTAAAATTAGACGATCCTGTTGGAGCAATTGCTGTCCATTTAATATGTGGAATTTGGGGGACATTAGCTGTTGGCCTTTTTGGAGAATTAGCCAGTGGAGCACAATTCGTCAGCCAATTAATTGGTGTGGCGTCTTATGCCGTATTTTGTATAATAACATCGTTTATAATATTATTTACATTAAAGAAAACGGTCGGAATTCGAGTTTCCGAGCGAGAAGAACTTGAAGGTTTAGACGTTCATGAACACGGTATGGATGCATATCCTGATTTTAGAATGAACGAACATTAAAAGTTTAAGTTAGTCCTAATTTCTAAATTTTACACGGTTAAACACTGGTTTAGCCGTGTATTTTCTGTTGCTATATTGTCAATATGATAATTTAATTACTATTAAATTTAGAGTCCTTAATTTATATTGGTTAAATATTCTTATTACCACATTATTTACAACATACTATTGCATATCCTAAATTATTTCTATCAATTTGCTTAATTTTGTAGACCTAATTATAATTTATGAAGCAACAAGGACTATACTTACCCGAATTTGAACATGAAAATTGCGGTGCAGGTTTTATTTGTAATCTCAAAGGTGAGAAAACGAATCAAATTATACACGACGCCTTAGAAATTCTTGTAAAATTAAAACATAGAGGAGGTGTAAGTTCTGATGGAAAAACCGGAGATGGTGCAGGTCTATTAATTGATATCCCTCATGAATATTTTCAACGTGTTTGTGATTTTCAACTTCCAGAAGCCAGAGCATATGCTGTGGGAATGGTCTTTCTACCTAAAGTAAATAATCAATACCAGTTTTGTAAAGACACTTTTGAAAAAGAGATAAAAGCACAAGGGCTTTCTTTATTAGGATGGAGAGTAGTCCCTGTAGACTCTTCCCATTTAGGAGAAATAGCGTTAGCGTCAGAACCTAATATTGAGCAAATTTTTATTGGTAAAGATGAAAACATTGACGAGGCCACTTTTAAAGCTAAGTTATATGCAGCTCGTAAAATTACGGAACATAGCATTAGAAAATCAAAAATATCTGAAGGTGGGTATTTTTACCTACCTAGTTTATCTAATACTACATTAATATACAAGGGTATAATTATGCCTGAAGATATTGGGCCATATTATACTGATTTACAAGAAATAGATTTAGTGACACGTTTGGCATTAGTGCATCAACGTTTCTCTACAAACACAATGCCTACTTGGGAGTTAGCTCAACCATTCCGATTTATGTGTCAAAATGGTGAAATTAATACTTTACGTGGTAATGTAAGTAGAATGCGAGTACGTGAAGAAATCATGAAAAGTGATGTTTTTGGTCCACAAATAGAAAAATTATTCCCAATTATCCTTCCAGGAAAATCCGATTCTGCTTCTATGGACATGGTCGTAGAACTATTAACTCATACAGGACGTTCTTTGCCTGAAATTATGATGATGATGATTCCTGAAGCTTGGGAAAAACACCAAACAATGTCTGATGAACGTAAAGCTTTTTACGAATACAACGGATGTATAATGGAACCTTGGGATGGTCCTGCATCAGTGCCTTTTACTGATGGCGATTATATTGGTGCCCTATTAGATAGAAATGGATTAAGACCATCTAGATATACAGTTACCAAAAGTGGAAAACTAATCATGTCTTCTGAGATTGGAGTTGTAGATATTGACCCTTCTGATGTTGAAAGTCATGGTCGTTTAGAACCGGGTAAAATGTTTTTAGTAGACATGAATAACGGTCGTATAATTAATGATAAGGAAATAAAAAGTAAAATTGTTTCAGAAAGGCCTTATAGAGAATGGTTAGATAAAAAAAGACTTCATTTAAAAGATGTTCCGTATACAAACGAAACGTGCCCAATTGAAACTTTAGATATCAAAACAAGACAACGCTTATTTAACTATACCTTTGAAGATATTCAAGAAGTAATTACACCGATGGCCATTGTGGGTAAAGAAGCGTTAGGATCAATGGGTATTGATACGCCTTTGGCTGTTTTATCAGATAGACCTCAATTAATATCAAATTATTTTAAGCAGTTATTTGCTCAGGTAACGAACCCTCCTTTAGACGGTATTCGTGAAGAAATTGTAACAGACATTAGCCTTAACTTAGGTAAAGACCGAAATATTTTTAGTATTACAGAAAGACAATGTAGAAAATTAAGAATTCAAAATCCAGTAATTTCAAATGCTGATTTAGAGAAAATTCGATCAATTTCTATTGAAAGCTTTAAGGCGGAAACCATAGAAATTTTATATCCAAAAGCACAAGGTCTAAACGGACTTGAAGATGCCTTAGAAAATATAATTGTTCAAATTGAAAAAGCAATAGAAAGAAAAACAAATATAATTATTCTATCGGACAGAGGTGTAAGCCAAGAGTTTGCTCCAATTCCTGCATTATTAGCTTGTTCTTATGTAAATCATCAACTGAATCGTTTGAGAAAACGTTCTTATTTTGATATTATTATTGAATCTGCTGAACCACGTGAGCCACATCAATTTGCTACTTTGTTTGGTTATGGTGCTAGTGCCATAAATCCGTACATGGTAAACGAGATTATCAGAATACAGGTGAAAGAAGGCTTTATTAAGGGCATGGATGAGCAAAAAGCAGTTGATAACTTTAATAAAGCTATAGGAAAGGGTATTTTAAAAATCATGAACAAAATTGGAATCTCAACGTTACATTCGTATCGAGGTTCTCAAATTTTTGAAATTGTTGGTTTTAACTCTCAATTTGTAGAAAAATACTTCCCATACACAACTTCAAGAATAGAAGGTATTGGTTTATATGAAATTGAAAAAGAAATAAATCAACGCTATAAAAATGCCTATCCAGATAATAAAATTAACAGAAAACTAGGGCTTAATATTGGTGGTGAGTATAGATGGAGACGTAAAGGTGAAAAGCATTTATTTAATCCAACTACTGTTGCTAAATTACAACAAGCCGTTAGATTAAGTGATCAAGATAGTTATGATGTCTATGCAAATGCTATTAATGAGCAATCAGAAAGCTTAATGACCATTCGTGGTTTATTTGAGTTTGATAATTTAGACCCAATTCCAATTGAAGAAGTTGAACCTTGGACGGAAATAGTAAAACGATTTAAAACTGGGGCAATGTCTTATGGGTCTATTTCAAGAGAAGCTCATGAAAATTTAGCCATTGCCATGAATCGTATTGGAGGTAAGTCTAATTCTGGTGAAGGTGGTGAAGATAGAAAACGATTTCAAAAAGATAGTAATGGGGATAGTCGTAACTCGGCCATAAAACAAGTAGCATCTGGTCGATTTGGTGTTACATCTCACTATTTGTCAAATGCCAAAGAAATTCAAATCAAAATGGCTCAAGGTGCAAAACCTGGAGAAGGTGGTCAATTACCGGGAGAAAAAGTGTATCCGTGGATTGCCGCTGTACGTAATTCAACGCCATTTGTTGGATTAATCTCTCCTCCTCCGCATCATGACATATACTCTATTGAAGATTTAGCACAGTTAATTTTCGATTTAAAAAATGCCAATCGTGACGCTCGAATTAATGTAAAATTAGTTTCGGAAGTTGGTGTAGGTACAATTGCTGCAGGTGTAGCAAAAGCAAAAGCTGATGTTGTTCTAATTTCAGGTTACGATGGTGGTACGGGGGCATCCCCACTTACATCTTTAAAACATGCTGGTTTACCTTGGGAACTTGGTTTGGCAGAAGCACAACAGACATTAGTATTAAATAAATTAAGAAGTAGAATTGTTGTAGAATGTGACGGTCAATTAAAAACAGGTCGTGATGTTGCTATAGCTGCTTTATTAGGTGCTGAAGAATTCGGATTTGCTACTGCTCCGTTAGTCGCATCAGGATGTATTATGATGAGAAAATGTCATTTGAATACGTGTCCTGTTGGCATCGCTACACAGGATAAAGAATTACGTAAAAACTTCAAAGGAACGCCAGAACATGTCATAAATTTCTTCTTCTATATAGCAGAAGAACTTAGAGGAATTATGGCTCAATTAGGATTTAGAACATTAGAAGAAATGGTAGGCCAAACGCATAAAATTAATGCGAATAAAGCCATACATCATTATAAAGCTAAAGGATTAGATTTATCTAGTATCTTACATAGACCGTCATCTTATCGTAAATTAATTGTAAAAAATACGGAACAACAAGACCATAATCTGGATAATGTTTTAGATTTTACAATTTTAAAAGATTCGCACAGGGCATTGTACAGAAAAGTAAAAATGACGCTAGAATATCCTATTAAAAATGTAAACCGTACCGTAGGTGCAATTGTTAGTAACGAAATTTCAAAAATTTATGGTCATTTAGGTTTACCTGAAGACACCTTAAATATTAATTTTACAGGATCTGCAGGACAGAGTTTTGGAGCATTTGGAGCACACGGACTAACATTTACCTTAGAAGGAAATACGAACGATTATCTTGGTAAAGGCCTTTCAGGTGCGAAACTAATTATAAAGAAACCAGCAACAGCTGACTTTTTAGCCGAAGAAAACATCATTGTAGGTAATGTTTGTTTATTTGGAGCCGTACAAGGTGAAGCCTATATAAATGGTATTGCAGGTGAACGTTTTGCCGTTCGTAACTCAGGAGCAACTGCCGTTGTTGAAGGTGTTGGAGATCATTGTTGTGAATATATGACAGGTGGTAAAGTTGTTGTTTTAGGTAAAACAGGTAGAAATTTTGCCGCAGGTATGAGTGGTGGTGTCGCTTATGTTTATGATCCTGGCAAAAAATTTGTAAATGGATTATGTAATCAAGAAACAATTGAATTTGAAGAAATTTCAGCAGAAGATGCTTTAGATTTACAAGATTTAATTAAAAAACATGTACTCTATACCAATAGTAAAAAAGGTCAGAGATTACTTTCAGATTGGGCAACTAGCTTAAGTAATTTTGTGCGTGTGATGCCAACAGAATACAAACGAGCATTAATACGTTTAGAGACAGAAGAACAATTAGTTGAAGAATTAACAATAGCATAGTGTCATGGGAAAAATTACAGGATTTAAAGAGTTTGAAAGACAAGATGAAAAGTACACGGAAGTAAAAGATCGTGTAAAAAATTATAAAGAATTTACAGTGCCTTTGAATGAGTCTGAAATCACAGAACAAGGTTCACGTTGCATGGATTGCGGTATTCCATTTTGTCATAGTGGTTGTCCACTTGGAAATTTAATTCCCGATTTTAACCATATGGTATATCAAGGTGAATGGCAAAAAGCATCATGGTTATTACATTCAACGAATAACTTTCCAGAGTTTACAGGACGCTTATGTCCAGCACCGTGTGAAAAATCATGCGTATTAGGTATTATTGAAGATCCTGTTTCTATAGAAAATATCGAAAAAAGTATTGTAGAACGTGCTTTTAAAGAAGGTTGGATTAAACCACACCCTCCAAAAGTACGAACGGGTAAAACCATTGCCGTTGTTGGTTCTGGTCCTGCTGGATTAGCTGCTGCTCAACAATTAAATAGAGCCGGACATTTAGTTACAGTTTTTGAAAGAGATGATGCTATTGGCGGTTTATTACGCTATGGAATTCCCAATTTTAAAATGGAAAAAGGAATTATAGATCGTCGCTTGGCAATTCTAATTGCAGAAGGAATTATATTTAAAACAAATGTAAATGTTGGTGTAAATTATAAAGTTGAGGATTTAAAAGCTTTTGACGCCGTAGTTTTATGTGGTGGAGCAACAGTTAGACGAAGTTTACCAACTCCTGGTATTGATGCAATAGGTGTGGTACAAGCAATGGATTTCTTAACACAGCAAACTAAAGTATTATTTGGTAAAGAAATAAAAGACCAAGTAATGGCTACAGACAAAAATGTTATAGTAATTGGTGGTGGAGATACAGGTTCTGATTGCGTAGGTACTTCTAATCGTCATGGAGCAAAATCTGTAGTGAATTTTGAAATTATGCCTAAACCACCAGGACATCGTTCACCAACTACTCCTTGGCCTTACTGGCCATTGCAGTTAAAAACTACTTCTTCTCATAAAGAAGGTGTAGAAAGAAACTGGCTTATCAACACCAAAGAATTCATTAAAGATAAAGACGGAAAATTAACTGCTTTAAAAACAATAAATGTTGAATGGAAAATGGTTCCAGGTCAACGGCCTCAGTTAATTGAAATAGAAGGTACTGAAAAAACTTGGCCTTGTGACTTGGCTTTACTTGCCCTTGGGTTTACAGGCCCAGAAGCTACGTTAAGTGACCAATTAGGTTTAGAGACAGATGTTAGAAGTAATTATAAAGCTACGAAATACCAAACCAATGTGCCAAATATTTTTGCAGCTGGAGATATGCGTAGAGGCCAATCATTAATTGTTTGGGCAATATCCGAAGGTAGAGAAGCAGCGAGAGAAGTTGATAGATTTTTAATGGGGCGTACAAACCTAGCAACCAAAGGTAGTGGAGATTTATTGTCTGTACACTAGAATCATCTGTTCTTACATAGAACATAATCAAATTTTATATCAATAGTTCAAATAAAAATTCCTCCTTTCAATTGAAAGAAGGAATTTTTATTTATGATATTCTATTTCCAATAAGCTACGTTTAGAACTGCTTTCTCTTATAATCATTAAAATAAAACCTAATTCACTTTATAAGGTTTTAGCTCTTCAAAGAAAATATCATCATTAGGCACATCAAAATCGAGTCCTTGAACTTTTAAATTATTATCGAGATTAAATTTTACAGTTCCAAAATTAAACCAAGCATGTTTTACATCCCATTTAATTTCAAAAACATCATAATGCCAATGTTCTAATGTTGCTGATAAATCTGGTGAATGTTCAAATTTCATTTTTAAATCATCTCCGGATATACTTATGGTAATATCACCATAAATATCACTTTTATAAGTACCTACATAATCATCCAAAGGAACAGATGACGTTGTATTCATGACTCTTTTTAATTTTCTATCGCTTACTCTGGTATCACTTTTTTGATTGCTATTATTGTCTGCCAACATTTTTGCAGACCAATCAACTGTTTCTTGACCCAAAAACTGATCTAATGCGTAATAAGTAGCCGCCATAATTGGGCTTTTCATACCGTTACTTAAAACCACAACTCCTAACTTTTTATCAGGAATCATAGTAATGGCTGTAATCATTCCGTCATATCCACCTGTATGACCCACACGTAAATTTCCATGATAATCACTCAAGCCCCACCCTAATCCATAAGCATTAAAATGACGATTAAAATCATTCTTTTTCGTTTGGTCCACCATATGATTGTTATGTGGTGTCCAAACCATATTTCTTGTTATTTTTGAAAATAATGTATCTTTTCCGTTAATTCCATTGTTCAGATTTAAGATCATCCATTTAGAAATATCATTTACATTAGAAATTACACCTCCTAAGGCACCTATTTCTTCCCAATTTACCCAATCAATAGGAATGTTAACATTATTTTCTCGTGCATGTGGAGTTGCATAATTACCTAATTGATCCAATTTATCAGGATTTGTAACCGTTCTTTCCATTTTTAAAGGATTAAATATTCTTTCCTTCACATTTTCCGCCCAGCTTTTACCTGTTACAGCTCTGATAACTTCACCAGCAGTAATATACATTACATTTGAATATCCATAACCTGCCCTAAAATCATAAGCTTTAGGAATAAATTGAATCCTTTTTACTATTTCTTCAGCACTTAAATCAGATTTATACCAAATAACATCACCACTAAAAGTACCTAAACCAACTCGATGACTTAATAAATCACGAATAGTTACATTAGCACTCACCCATGGATCATAAACCGCAAAATAAGGTAAATAGTCTTTAACTTTATCATTCCAATTTAATTTTCCTTCATCAACCAACATTCCTATTATTGAACTCGTAAAAGCTTTAGAGTTAGAGGCAATAGCATAATTAGTATTCGCATCGGGCCTGTCATTTTTTCCAACTTCCTTTACACCATAACTCCCTGTAAAAACCAATTTACCATCTTTTACAATACCAATTGTGACACTAGGTATATCCCAATCCTTAACCATTTTAGAATAATACTGATCTAATTTTTTAAGATTAACTTTTGGTGATTTTTGAGCAATAGAAACGGTGCTTAATACGCTGAATACCAGAAAAAGTAGTATTAGTTTTTTCATTATTTGATAATTATAGAAAGTTTATAATAAGATTATCTGATAAAGTTAAACTTTTTTCAATTATGGAGTGGGAGTTTTAAACAGAAAATTGTTATATAATAAAATCCTATTACATGAAAAACATTTCTAATACATTCGGTTTACTTTTAATACATCTTACTAATTTACCATTATTCTTTTTATTGTTTGTAACAGGTCAGAATAAGGAATTAGATCATTTAATTAAACTTGCAAAGCATCCGTTAAAGTCGTAATTGAAAAGCTATTTAATTAATCATTATACATTAAATGAGAATTTAGAATAGATGAGTTGGATAAATATTTTTAACTTTCAATTCAGCTATCGCTTTCTGCACAAATTCTTTATCTTCTTTATAAGTAACCCCAAACCATTCTGCATTGGACGTTAATACTTTTAAAGTTGCCTTATTCGATTTTATAATAGAATTGACAACTAAAGGAATAAAAAATTCAGCTTTTAAATTCGTTTTATTTACTGCCAAGAATTCATTAAACAGTTCATCTCCAAATTCAAAATATTTGGGTGTAAATCCCCAAAAATTCATGGAAACTACTGTGTTTTCATCTATAGCAATAAAATTTCCTTGATCGTCTTTGCGTAACAACTTATTATCTACTTTTTCAATATGCGTTCGCTCAATAACAGAAGATAAATACCCAGATTCATTTACTTGGCATTCTCCTCTTGAAACAAAACCATAATCAGAAACCGTATTTTTAAGTAAATACCCCATCATATTAAACGAATAAGAATTCTTATCAGTTTTTAATAACGTATTTGCCATAACTTCAAAAGCTTCTTTACCATAAAAATCATCCGCATTAATTACGGCAAAATTTTCATGAACAACATCTTTAGCCATTTGCAAGGCATGGGCAGTTCCCCAAGGTTTTTTCCTACCAATATTTTGATATGCCTCAGGTACATTTTCAACTTCTTGAAAAACATATTCAACGTTAGCTTTACCTTTTAATTTTTTATCAAAAACACTTTTAAACTCGTTTTCAATACTTTTTCGAATGATAAATACAAATTTCCCAAACCCAGCTCTTAATGCATCATAAATTGAAAAATCTAAAATTGTATCTCCTTCTGAAGTAAATGTATCCAATTGTTTTAATCCACCGTAACGGCTACCTATTCCTGCCGCTAATATTACAAGTGTGGGTTTCGCTTTATCCATATAATAATAATAATAATAATAATAATTAAATCTGCTGTAAAGATATAGTATGTAAAAATTAAAATGTCCCTTTCATCCAGTTATAGGGTTTGTTTTTAATCCAATTCCCTCTTGTGAAATCTGGAAAGTCTTGTGGTTCTCCATTATTTTCGATTGATAGTTCTGATAATGGTGTAATTGCACTCCAAGCTGCTGCATCATAAGCATCCATTGGTGGTGCAATATTTTCTTTTGCTGATTCTACAAATGCGTTGATAACAAAAAAGTCCATACCTCCATGACCAGCACCCAAAGCATGCTCTCCATATTTCTTCCAAAGCGGATGATCATATTTCTCTAACCATTCTTTTGAATCGTCCCATTCATGTGGTTTTTTAGACTGTCCTTCAATATAAATTCTATCTCCATCTTTTTCCCATAACCCTTTTGTTCCTTGAACCCTAAAACCTAGTGAGTATGGTCTTGGCAAATGCACATCATGGGTTACAATAATTGTTTCACCGTTTGCAGTTTCAATGGTTGATGTTATCACATCTCCCATTTTAAAATTTACTTTTGCGTTTGGATGATTCTCCCCTCCATTTTCAACTATATAATTGTGCATCCCTCTACTCTTAGTAGCATGAGAGGTCAATGAAACCATTCGGTTCCCTTTATTTACATTACACATGACCGCAATGGGACCAACACCATGTGTTGGATATACATCTGCATTTCGCAATACTGAGTGTTGTGTTCGCCATGCTGCTTCTGATATTCCTTTATCTCCAAACTCTACTCCCTTACCATAAGCCGATTTACCGTCGTTTAACATAACAAAACGCAAGTCATGCTGATATCCACATCTAAAATGTATCATTTCACCAAATACATTTTGCTTTACCATATTGAGTACAGCTAATACATCTCTACGATAGTTAACATTTTCTAAAATCATTAAATGTGAACCAGTTTCTTCATGAACATTTACTAAATCCCAACATTCTTCCAAAGTATTAGCTGCTGAAACTTCTAACCCTGTATATTTTCCTGCCTTCATAGAATCAACGGCCATACGTGTATGCCATAACCAGGGTGTTGCAATAATAACTGCGTCTATTTCTTTTAACTCCAATAGATTTTTATAATCGTAATCATCTTTTCCGAAAACTTGAACTTTTGGATTTTTATGCTTTTTTATATGCTCTTCTGCAATTTTTATTCTAACAGGATCAACATCACAAATAGCTGTTACAACAACATCTTCTCGTTGTAATAAATTAGTTAAGTGATTTGTACCTCTAAGACCAACACCTATTAAGGCTACTTTCAATTTGTCTTTTTTTGTACTAAAACCATATGTTAAATTTGGTAATACCGAAATACCAGCACCTACTATGGCTGATTTTTTGATGAAATTTCTTCGTGAATTCATAGTCTATATAATAGGTTTACTTCTATTTAATGGCATTTTAAAAGTTTATTCGTTAGTTAATAATCCCCTTTCAACTAATGGTATTCTAAAACGTTCAACTTCTGCATTTGTATGTTCCGTTTCAAATATTTTAGCCGCTTTTTCTAAAATATCCGGATGCATCTCTGCAACATTGTTTTCTTCTCTAATATCCGTATTTAAATTATATAACTCCAGTGTTGGCTCAGCTTTTTTGTCTTTAAGATTACGTCTTATTACTTTCCATTCACCCATTCTTATAGCTACTTGACCTCCATATTCTGGAAATTCCCAAAACAAAAATTCATGTTTTTTCTGCTTTTCAACTTCTCCTAAAAGCGTTGGTAAAAAACTGATACCATCCATCTTTTCAGCTTTATTTTGCTCCGTAATATCCAAAAGTGTAGCCATAACATCATAGTGTGCTGAAATTAAATTAGTTTCAGATCCTGCTTTTATTCTATCAGGCCATGATGCAATCATAGGAATACGAATTCCTCCCTCATATAAATGGCCTTTCCCATATCCGTACTCACTTCTAAATGGTTTAGCACTATCAAACCATGGTGAATCTGTACCTCCATTGTATGTAGGTCCATTGTCCGATGAAAAAATAATTAGTGTATTTTCATAAATCCCTTCTTTCTTTAGTTGAGCTACCAATTTACCAACGTTTTCATCCAAATAAGAAACCATTGCTGCATATGTTGCACGTGGGTTTCTTGCAGGGAAGTACCCTCTATTACCAACGTAGGGCTCCTCTTCCCCTAACTTTTTAACATAATAATCCACCCAGCGTTTTGGAGCTTGCAATGCTGCATGAGGTATTGGATCTGCCCAATACATAAAGAAAGGTTCTTTTTTATTTTTTTCTACGTATTCAGTTATTTTAGTAAACATAATTTCTGAAGCATAATCATTCAGATTATACTTTGCATAACTTGCAGAATTATATGGGTCTGCATCTTTATCTAATTTGGTATTTGGAGCAATAGTATCATTTCTTAATGGATATTTTACTTCATTTTCATATAGGTGAACAGGATAATAAGTATGTGCTTGTCGTTGGCAATTGAATCCGAAAAAATAATCGAAACCAAAATTATTTGGAATCGATTTTGTGTGTGGAGCACCCAACCCCCATTTACCTACCATTCCCGTATTATAACCAACCTGTTTTAATTTATTCGCTATGGTTACGGTATTTAAAGGTATAGGTCTTTGGCCTTCCAAAGTAGAATCTAAAATCATAGCTTTATAATCCCATACTTTACCACGATCTCTCCATTCATCATTACCTCTAACATATGAATGACCAGAATGTTTACCGGTAAGCAAATTATATCTTGCTGGAGCACAAACTGGGGAGCCAGTGTAATGTTGGGTAAAACGCATACCACTTTTAGCTAATGCATCAATATTTGGAGTTTCAATTTTTTCTTGTCCAAACGCTCCCAACTCTGCGTACCCCAAATCATCCGCCAAAATATAGATGATATTTGGTTTTATGTTTACTTCTTTAGTACTACTAATATCTCTTTTACACGAAAACAAAATCAGTATCGTCAATCCTGTAATGGTAATTCTGAATATGGAACTCTTCATTGTTAATTTTTGAAATAAATAATATATTTTAACTCTTTTTTATAATCATTAAATTGTTGGAAACGGATCTTTCTCCATTTTTATCACTCGGTATATTCACCACGCCCCTATTTTTTATCCACATTGTAGTAGAGCCACCGCCATCTAAGTTCAGTGCATCTATACATCCTAAATCTAAAAGATAATTTTGAAGTTCCAAAAGGTTCATGCCTCGAGCCAATTCTCTTCTTCCATCAATTGTTATTAAAAAAATTTCATCATTAGACGTGCAAATACAAGTTCTAGGATGTTTATTAGTTACAAATGGTATCTCAGCCAACTTTAAAGGTAATCTATTTTTCAAAAGCATCGGTCCAGTTACCATTACCATACGTTCAGCATCAGAATTTTTATAAAACAAATCTGACTTTGCAACCTCGAGCCTTAACTCATTATTATCATCAATCACAATAGCTCCATTTAGAAAATAATCGTCCTTACTTCTACGTATTGAATCTGAGATTGTTTTATATAAAACAGAATCATTTTTTTCGAAATAGGTAATTAAATCACCTGTTTTCATATTAAAAAAACCTCCATTAACCGCCGCTATGGCATTAAAATCTTGAGAAATTGTACTTGTTCTATCGAGTTTATTCAGACCTTTTTCAGAATTAAGTTCTAAACTATCTAAATTACTATTTGGGAATTTTAGAATATTTATAAACTGTTGATTACCATTGAGACTATCAATTATTTGTAAATGAATTAAATTCTGGTCTATATATGTACTTTTTTTAACTAACTTTTCTTGTGAAAAAGAAAAAAAAGGGTAAAAGATAAAAAAGACAATTATCAAATTGTAACAATTAACATCATCTATTTTATAAAAATTAGAAATCATATTAAATCATGAAAAAGTCTTAAATTTTGGTTACAACAATATTCTTCCAAAAAACTTTTATTCCCCCACCATCATGAATTTGTAATGCTATTTTCCCATTAGCTTCACCTATTTTTGCATCTTTTAATTCTATCATTTGATTTCCATTTAACCAAGTAGTAACAGTATTTCCTACTACACGAATTTTCATAGTATTCCATTCTCCAAATTTTAAATATTTGTCTTTTTCTGTGTCCGGTTTTATCAACCATCCTCTCCCGTAAGATTCGTAAATCCCTCCTGTATCGTGTTTAGGTGGAGCCACTTCAACCTGCCAACCTGCTATTTTTGTTCCCTCAATACTTGATCTAAAAAACACCCCACTATTTCCATTTGCTGATTGTTTAAAGTCAACAGTTAATTCAAAATTTTTGTAGTCTTTATCAGTGGCTAAATAACCATAATTTTTATCAGGTCCACTTTCACAAACTAATAACCCATCTTCCACTGCCCATTTCTCTGTCCCATAAACTTCCCATCCCGATAAATCTTTACCATTAAAGAGACTTGTTGTCTTTTGAGAAGATGCACAACTTAAAAATAAAATAGATAGTAACATTCCTAAGCTCAATTTGATATGCATATTTTTAAAATTTTAATTATTATAAATATAAATTGTTTTTTATTAATCTATAAATTTAAATTAATCCTTGGTTTAAAACTACTACTTAATATTCACATATAAATAGTTTTTTTGCCGAAAAATTAGAAATTACTATGAACTACTGAATATTATTGTGTCTAAAAACGAAAATGAAAGTTTATTGCATAAAAAAACCTTCATTAAATTAATAATGAAGGTTTAAAAGAAAGGCGACGACATACTCTCCCACCTAGTGGCAGTACCATCTGCACTGATAGGCTTAACTTCTCTGTTCGGGATGGAAAGAGGTGAGCCCTATCGTTATAATCACCTTAAACTGTTTCAGTTCTGAGTTATCAAAACTGTAAGAGTTGACATATAAAAAATAATGATATAGTAAATCGTAATTAAATTAAAAACAGCTTTTTTATAAAAAAAAAGAGTTTTCACTCCCTGTTAGTTGCCCAACAGGGAGTAAGCGTACATAAGCCTATGGGTTATTAGTACTACTCGGCTATGACATTACTGCCTTTACACCTATAGCCTATCAACGTGGTAATCTTCCACGACCCTTTAAAGAAATCTCATCTAGTGGTGGGTTTCGCGCTTATATGCTTTCAGCGCTTATCCCTTCCCGACGTAGCTACCCAGCAGTGCTCCTAGCGGAACAACTGGTACACCAGAGGTCAGTCCAATTCGGTCCTCTCGTACTAGAATCAGATCCACGCAAATTTCTAACGCCCGCTACAGATAGAGACCGAACTGTCTCACGACGTTCTGAACCCAGCTCGCGTGCCACTTTAATGGGCGAACAGCCCAACCCTTGGGACCTTCTCCAGCCCCAGGATGTGACGAGCCGACATCGAGGTGCCAAACCCCCCCGTCGATATGAGCTCTTGGGGGAGATCAGCCTGTTATCCCCGGAGTACCTTTTATCCTTTGAGCGATGGCCCTTCCATACGGAACCACCGGATCACTATGCTCTTGTTTCCAACCTGATCGACTTGTCAGTCTCGCAGTCAAGCACCCTTATGCCATTGCACTCTACGCACGGTTACCAAGCGTGCTGAGGGTACCTTTAGAAGCCTCCGTTACTCTTTTGGAGGCGACCACCCCAGTCAAACTACCCACCAAGCACTGTCCCCATCACTGGGTTAGGCTTCGAATAAGCAAAGGGTGGTATTTCAACGGTGACTCCACAACGCCTAGCGACGCCGCT